>NZ_JH597773.1:1995588-2323627 GCF_000243335.1 Leptonema illini DSM 21528
GTTCGCACGACGCAACCTGCATGTCGCTCTGAACGGGGATTATCCGGCAGAGATGGCCGATGCGATCTCGAAGCTTGTAAAGGCGATGCCGGCCGTCACGAAGCCTTACGTCGTCTATGATCGCGAACCGGCGACAAAAGGAGTCGAGAAACTCCGTGGAAAGATCCTGCTTGTGAAGAAGGACGTCTCGCAGGCCGTCGTCACGATCGGAACCTTTATTCCCGCTCACAACGACGCCGATTTTTATTCTCTTCAGGCGGGTAACTATATCCTGGGCGGCGGTTCGTTCGTTTCGCGATTAATGCAGGAGGTGCGCGCCAAACGCGGACTTGCCTATTATTCGTATTCGCGAAACGACTTCGACGCCCGCTTCGGTCGCTTTGTCGCCGCAAGCGGAACGAGAGCCGACCGCACCGCCGAGACGCTATCGGTCATGCTTGAGGTGATCGGCGGAATGGACCGCGTTTCCAACGACGAATTGAAGCTTGCCACCGACTCCATCGTCAACTCTCTCGTTTTTGAATACGACAACCCGGGGCGCCTGCTTGCTCAGGAGATCCGCTTTCGCATGCATCGTCTTCCCGAGAACTATCTTGGTAAATTTCAGGATCATATGAATCGTGTGACCACCGCCGATGTGAAACGCGTCTTCGCAAAGCATGTCGATCCGTCGCAGATGTGGATCGTCGTCGTCGGCCCCGAATCTCTCAAGGCCGATCTTGAGAAGATACGCCCCGTTGTCGTCATCGATCCCGAGGAATCGCCCTTAAAGTAAACCGATAATCGAATGAAGCTAAGCGAGTATTCTTACAAGAACTTTCAATTCCTCGGCAACTCAGAGGGCGGCACACATACGTGTATCGCCCTTCCGCAGTATCGCCTGCTTTTCGATACCGGAGTCGGATCGGCCCGGTTAACGGAGTATCCGCTGATTCTTCTCAGCCACGGACATCTTGACCATGCCTCGGGGCTGGCCTATCTGATTTCACAGCGCTCGCTGCGCAAGCTGGCCCCGCCTGAAATCTATGTACCGCCCGAGGTGTATGAGCCGCTGACGCAGATCATGAAGCTCTGGGGCGATATTGAGGACTATCATTCGCAGTTTCATCTGCATGCCGTAGATTACGACCGTCATTATCCATTAAAGGGAAATCAGTTCTTTCGCGCGATTCGCAGCAGCCATCGCGTTCCCTCAAACGGATACTCCATCGTCGAGAAGGTGCTGAAGCTGAAGCCCGAGCATCTGAATCTGCCCGGTAAAGAGATCGCACGACGCAAGGCGACAGGCGAGAATCTCTTTAACGAGACCTACCAACCCATCATCACGTTTTCAGGGGATACGACGATCGAGTTCGTCACCGAGAACGAGATAGTACAGAAATCGCGCATCCTCTTTCTGGAGTGCACGTATATCTGCGAGAAGCGCCAGACGGCACGGGCCCGCGAATGGGGGCACATCCACCTTGACGAGATCGTCGCCAACGCCGAGGCCTTTCGCGAAGTGGAGAAGCTCTTCCTGATTCATTTCTCGCCGCGCTACGGACGGCGTGAGGTCGAAGAGACGCTGAAACGCAAGCTGCCCGACTGGTTATACGCACGCACAACTCCGTTTCTTACGCTTCGCGACGCCGAGGCCTGATGGCAATGAAAACGTGCCAGAAGGGCGGCAGGCAGGTGAAGAAAACCGATCAGGCCTCTGTCGCCGCGATGGCCTCGCGAAGATCAAGACGATTCTCGTAGATCGCCTTACCGGTGATGATGCCGACAAGGCGGCCCGATGTATTGATATCGAGCAGCGCCCGAATATCGTCGATCGACGAAACTCCGCCCGAGGCCACAAGCCGGAACGGATAACGCTCCAGTATGTCGCGCATCGTCGCTACCGGAGGCCCGGCGAGCGTGCCGTCAGTCGAGATGTCGGTGAAGATGATCTCCTGCACATGATGGTCGATGAGACGTTTCAGATAATCGTCGAGCTTCAGTCCGGAATCCTCCTCCCATCCGCTTACGCGAACGATGCCCGATTCGGCATCGACGCCGACAAGGATGCGCGAGGGCCCATACGTATCGATCATCTCTCGCAAGAAGACCGGATTCTTCACGGCTGCCGTGCCTATAATAACGTAGCGGAATCCGCTTAACAGATACTCGCCCGCGGTCTGTGCGTCGCGAATACCGCCGCCAATCTCAAGATCGGCCTTGCCCTCGGCGGCAAGAAGGATCTCGTTGCGAGCATCTCGATTCACGGCAATATCGCCGCTGCGGGCTGCGTTCAGATCGACGACATGGATGCGGCGGGCCCCCTCTTCGATAAATCGTCGCACCATATCGCCGGGCGTCGTTTTATACACCGTCGATTCATCATATCGTCCTTTATAGAGACGGACAACGTTGCCATCGAGCAGGTCGATGGCAGGCATGATTTCAGTTTTCTTTTGCGAGGGAAGAGACATGGATATTACCTGTTTTTGACAGAGCTTCGAGTGGTCGGCCCAGAAGAAAAGCAGCTTTTTCTATCGAACACAGAGCTGTTCGATCAGATCGTCGTAACCCAGTCTTTTAGAAGGCGCAATCCCGCCGCGTCGGATTTCTCGGGATGATACTGCGTGGCGAGAATCGAGCCCTTGCGCACCGTTGACGCAAAGCGATCGGAGCCGTACTGCGTCGTCGTCACCGTATCGGCCGGGTCGGTATTCTGCGGCCTGTACGAATGTATAAAGTACATCGAATGGTTCAGATAATCGGGCCCTCCGCCAACGGACGTCAGCGTATTCCATCCCATATGCGGCACGCGAAGCGCCGGGTCATCAAAGCGAAAGCGACGCACCTCGCCTTTCACAAGACCGAGGCCGGGTACAAGGCCGGGAGCGCCATCGGTCTCATCGGAGTTATCAAAGAGCACCTGAAAGCCGATGCAGATACCGAGCAGAGGCTTATTCTGAGCGACGTGCTCTCGTAAGATCTCCTCGCGGTATCCGCGCAGATGATTCATCGCCGCCGTAAAATGTCCGTCGCCGGGCAGCACAAGGGCACGGCAGGATTTCAGCGCATTCGCATCGGCCGTAAACTGCACATCGTCGTGAAACAGGCGCAGCGCCTTCACGATGGAGTGGATGTTCCCCATCCCGTAATCAAGAACGGCGATCATTCAAGCATACCCTTTGTAGAGGGCACGGCATCGCCTGCTCTCGGATCGACCTCGACGGCCATCCGCAGCGCACGTCCGAGCGCCTTGAAGACCGACTCATGCAGGTGATGGCGGTTCTCTCCGTAATGGATCAGGACGTGCAGATTCATCTTCGCGTTCATGGCGAACTTCTGCAAGAACTCAAGGCTGAGCTCCGCATCATAGACTCCGAACTTGCCGACGTTAATCGCGTCCGGACCTTTATAGGTGAAGTTGAAGCGTCCGCCCAGATCGACGGCGACGGTCGTCAGCGTCTCGTCCATCGTCAGCGTAAAATGTCCGTAACGTCGGATGCCCTTTTTATCGCCCAGCGAGTCGTGCAGAAGCTTGCCGAAAAGGATGGCCGTATCTTCGACGGAATGGTGGCCGTCGATCTCCAGATCGCCGCGCAGATGCAGATCGATATCGATGAGGCCGTGCTTCGCAATATGCGAGAGCATATGCTCGAAGAACGGAATCTCGGTATCAAAGTTCGTCTTTCCGTTACCGTCCAGCCCGATCGCCAGGCGGATGTCGGTCTCAGAGGTCTTGCGTGCGCCCTCGGCGCGTCGATCTGCCATACGTCCAGATCATCGGTTTCGAGCAGGCGATCAATGATAATCGCAGAAAGGAAAAAATCCCCCGCCTGGCAGCACCGGGTTGATTTTCGCTTGCCCGCCTGCTCGCCGCCGCTTCTCTGGTCTCAGGCCCAGGTGGCGGAATTGGTATACGCGCTAGTTTCAGGTACTAGTGGGAGCAATCTCGTGGAGGTTCAAGTCCTCTCCTGGGCACATCGCCATCATAAACTCAGTCAACCAAAAGCCCCGGAAGGGGCTTTTTTCGTTTGGGGGGGATGGGTGGGGCGCGGGAGGAGGCCTGGAGTATTAAGCGATTGCTGGATGGCGGCCGCAATAATTCACCCGACCATCCCATTCATGAATACGTCGACATACTTCTTCATCTTTTCGATGATTCGATTACCGATGCTTCTGGCCTCGAGAACACTGGGACGGTTTTCCAGACAGTTCAGAACATCCTCCCGGATGGGTTCCTGTTCTGTGAATATGTAGGCATCGAGCAAGGCAGAGAATTGCTTACGATCCAGATTTTCTTCTTCGCAAATTTGGTTCAATGCGAGGATTTTCTGATCGTGCCAGTATTTCTCGAATTCGTCGGGGATGTTATCAGTTTCGCTGATAACGGGAAGGTTGGCTTCAATGAACTTCTGTATAAGTTCTCGCTTGCTTCGCATTACCGGATCGTTTCCCATCTGCTCCAGTAATCTCTTCTTCTCTTTATTCGACTCTCCCTCTTCAGCTTCCTTGATCTTCGCCAGAAGCTTGAGAATATAAGCCACATTGACATCATCTCTGTGAATCAGCTCGAGTTCAAAATCCACATCTGCAAGAATCGACACCTTCTCTTTCTCACGGTCGCTCTTTACATGTTCACGTAAGTCCTGATATTTGCTCGCATAGTTGTTGAATGATTGCTCCGTCATGGGAAGGTCATCCCATGTAAACTCTGTAAAAGACCTGAGAGTATTTCGAATCCGCATCAATTCTCGAAACGCTTTTACAAACGCAAACATGGCCTCTTCATCGGGCAGATCATTCACACTGTTCGGAGTGGGCACTATTTGAAGCAACGCAGCGAAGGCAGCACTGAAGGCGCGAACGATCTCTTCGTAGGGGGGAAGAATAATCGTCTCTCTGGCCTCTTTATTCGAAAAAAGGGCGATCGCATCGTCTGTTGCGGCCTTGAGGTTTCGAAAGCAGAGGATGTTTCCGTGGGATTTCTTTTCGCCGATCACTCGATTAGTGCGGGAGAAGGCCTGAATGAGGCCATGGTGTTTCAGATTCCTATCGACATATAACGTATTGATCTTTTTTGCATCAAAACCCGTAAGATACATGCTCACAACAAGAAGGATATCCAGCCGGTCTTTATCTAAAAAACCTTCCTTCTCTCGATCCTTTAATCGTTTGCTTATATTTTTCGTGTAAGCGTCAAACTGCTGGTTGTCTTTTATCGAAAAACTTGTTCCGTAGAGTTGATTGTAGTCAGATACAAATTCTTCCAGTTTATCGCGGGTATGCGGTGTATTGTAGGAAAATCCGGCCTCGCTGACCTCCCATGTTTCATCCGGAATCAGCCCGTTTGCATCCTGATCTTCCTCGTTCGCCGAAAATGTAAAAACGGTAGCAATGCGCAAATCGGTTGCTCCTGCTTTGATCTTCTTTTTGAAGATTTCGTAATACTTGATCAGAACATCGATGCTGGTAATCGCGAATATCGCCGAAAACTCTTTGTTGTGTGTTTTTCTGTCATGATTCCGAATGATATAATCAACGATCTTTTCCAGCCGTACCGGCGATTCCAGAACCTCTCTTTTGTCGATGTCTTCCACCTCAATGTCGATAAAGGTTCGATTGGCCTGTTTATAACGTCCCAGGTACTCGATCTGAAATGGCAGAACATTTCGGTCTCGAATCGCATCGGTGATCACATATTTATGCAGACATTCGCCGAAGAGATCCTTCGTCGTTCGCATTCCAAATTCATTCTTCTGGAGGTTTTCTGCAAAAATCGGAGTTCCGGTAAAACCGAATAGTCGGCTCTCATGAAAGAAATCGGTTATATTCTTATGGGTTTGCCCGAACTGGCTACGATGGCATTCGTCGAAGATAAAAATAATTCTCTTATCCTGAAGACCTGACATGTCCGTTTTATACCGATCCACAGTGATCGCCCGGTGTAATTTCTGAACCGTCGTTATGATCAGTTTCGGATCTTTGATTTCGCCCTTCCCGTGCTTGAATCTGCCAAGGAACTGGTCCACAAGCATCTTCGTATTGGCCGAAGCGTCGACGCTTCCTTCGTGAAACCGGTTAAACTCCTCCTGCGTCTGATAATCGAGATCCTTACGATCCACGACAAAAACTACTTTGTAGACTTCGGGCAAATCCATAATGATCTGGCTTGTCTTGAATGAAGTAAGCGTCTTTCCCGATCCCGTCGTATGCCAGATGTAACCGTTCTCACCGCTGCTTTGAACGTGCTTGATGACAGCTTCCGTTGCATGGTATTGGTACGGACGAAGGATCATCAATACCTTGAAGGTTTCATTGATAACAATGTAATGAGCGATCATCTTTCCGAGATGATCGGGGCTCAGGAATGCGTCGGCAAAACCATGCAGCTCGGTGATGTGACGATTCTGAAAATCGGTCCAGAAGTAGGTCTGCCGTGCATCCTGTTTTCTATTATTCGCAAAGTACTTTGTATTCGCGCCGTTGCTGATCACGAAGATCTGCACATACTGGAAAAGGCCGTAGCTCGACCAGAAGGAGTGCCTTTGATACCGGTTGACCTGATGAAAGGCTTCTTTCAGTTCCAGCCCGCGTCGTTTCAGTTCGATCTGCACAAGAGGAAGGCCATTTACGAGAAGCGTCACATCATAGCGATTTTTGTAGCTCCCCTCCATGGAAATCTGATGCGCCACCTGAAATCGGTTATCCGTCCAGTTTTTCGAATCGAAAAAGCGCAGATAGATGCTTTCGCCGCTCTCGCGGGTTAACTGGAAACGGTCTCGAAGCGTTTTTGCCTTCTCGAAGACATTGCCCTTTGCGAGATGGCTCAGGACCGCTGCAAACTCTTTCTCAGACAGGGAAACCTGATTGAAGAGTTCAAGCTGTGTTTTCAGGTTTGCAAGCAGGCTTTCCTCGTTATGGACCTTTGCTTCTTCGTAGCCCAGAGAGCAGAGCTGTTCGATCAGTTTTGTCTCTAATTGTGCCTCGGACTGCGAACTCATTTTTCTTCAATCTCTTTTATCATTTTATCGAAGTCCGATTCAAACTGTCTATCTTGAATTACCCGAAATTTCTCAAATTCGCTCTCGGCAAAATCCTTTGCTATGCGGGCCGTAATCTTGCCGCTATCTTTCAAAACTTCCCGTTCATCGAACTCAAGAAATGCGTCGAGGCGCGAAGCCCAGTCCTCCATCGTCATGGGGATCTTTCTCCTCGCCCTTTCTTCGGCAAGATCCAGATAGGCACCGACGATTCGTCCGAGGGATTCCAGTTCTTCTTTAGACAGATAGTTTTTAGCGATGGATACGTCGGACTTGAGGATTTTGCCATCCGGCGCCCCTGCCCATGACGTGAGACCCATGTTCTTCTTTTTGCTGTCGGCTCGATCCTTGATTAGCTCTGCTGCCGTTTGCCCATGAATGGCGAAATGCAGCTTGTTCTGGACTTTTGCAAAGAAATCCCGGGTCGTTGAAGCATTCCTGTCGTAGTCAACGCTGGTTGCATAAATATCGGTGATCTTCTGGTAAAAACGGCGCTCCGAGAGTCTGATTTCCCGGATCTCTTCCAGAAGTTTCTCAAAGTAGTCCTCTCCAAGAAAAGTCCCGTTCTCCATACGCTGCCGGTCCAGAACATAGCCTTTGATGGCAAATTCTTTTAGAATGGAGGTAGCCCACTGCCGGAATTGAGTGGCTCGCTTTGAATTGACCCGGTAGCCGACCCCTATGATCACATCCAGAGAGTAGAAATTTGTCGGTTTGGTAGAAAATTCGGAAATTCCGAATTTTCTCATGGTCTCTTTCTCCGTCAGCTCTTCCGTTTCGTAGATATTTTTGATGTGCTCATTGATCGTAGAGGGTGCCTTCTCAAAAAGCGCAGCCATGGCCTTCTGGGTGAGCCAGACCGTCTCGCCCTCCACACGCACCTCGATGCCGTCTTCTCCCTGCTGTGCGGTGAAGATCAGGAATTCGGCAGTTGAGTTTCGGATAAGTTTTTTCATGTTTGTGAATGATAAATGATGAGTTATGAATTATGAGTGTTTGCCGATGTTTTGTTTTGTAGTCAGGATGATGCTCCGGTGACAGACGACAGATATGCTCCAGTCTTATTGTTCAAACGGATCGCCTATTACATTCCTCGTTTCAAATATCTTTTGAATCATGGAAAGTGCTTTCTGTGACAATTCCTGGGTAAAGAGCAGAGTTAAATTATGCTTTGCTCTTGAACAACTGACATAAAACAGATTACGATTGCGCTCGAACGTTTCCCGCTTGTCGGCCGGATATCCATCGCTCATCCATTCGAGCATTTGATTCCAATTATATTGATTCCAACCTCGTCCAAATACAACCAGCACATTATCAAACTCGGCCCCTTTCACACCGTGCTTGGTCGAAAAAGGCGTTTTTTCGTCAATATACTCATGAAGGTTTATAACTTCCCGATATTTAACAGTTCTGATTGATCGGATCTTTTCTAAAAATCTCTTCTCCTCTTCGGAATGACTATCAGCGGCGCCGTCACTTAATAGATTGAATTTTCTTTCCGATTCTTCTACTTTTGCTGACGCTCTGGGTGTTTTGGATTCTAATAACAGATCCAGCACCTCACCTATAGACCCGGTATTCCTTAATTCCATTAACCGATTCAAGTTGTCGGTCCATATTTTTTTGTCACGTTGAGATTGAAGGCTGGGATGATTCTTGTTGCCAATCTGGAATAACTCGCCATATTCACGACGCTCGAATGCTGAAGCTGTTGGCTCAATAATATCAATAAAGAACTGAATATATTTATCGCCTTTTTTTAAGTAGTCGTCTGGATAAGGAAAACAATCAGCAAGGTTCTTGAAATTCTGCTCAGTCGCAATGAGGTTATTCGTAAGGAAGAGTATTTTTGTTTTTGTGGGCGACATATCCCATCCATCTGCTACCATTAACTCTTTAACTTTTTCAATGTGCTCTTTTGCATTTGCGGTTGGTAGATCGCCGGTCCAATGACCTCCCCCCCGCCTTGTACCGACCCATAAATTAGAGTGAAAGATTCTTACTGCTCCCTGAGATTGCGGATTTGATTCCGCTTGTGGTAGTTCAGGGCGCATCCGATTGAGGCAAGCAACAATATTTTTGTCTGACCTGAAGTTGGCTTTCTTACCTATCTCAACGATCTTTCCTGCCTTACTGGAAATCAGCCCACATGCCGCAGAACCATAGATTTTCTGCCAATGATCACCAAATAAACCAATAATTACACCAGACTCGTTATCTACAAGATTAGTAACGACGCTCTCTGCCAGATGGACATCAGTGTCTTGATATTCATCGATTAAGATTATAGGAAATTTACTCTTTACGAGTTTCTGAAACTTAGGATAGGAAAGTATGCGCGCCATCAAGAAAACCACATCATCATGGTGGAGAGAGATTTCCCTATTGTTAATTCTGGGATACCCCAAATCATATTTAACAATCTGTTCTGCAATCCCACCCGCTTCCTTGATCCGTTCTTCCCATCTTTCTCCAAGACTAGGAAGCAGCTCTCTCAACTTGATTTGATAATTCTGCAAGATACTCCAGCAAAACGCATGAATCGTATCAGCAAAAATAACCGGATGATGGTCCGTTCTATCTTTAATTTCGTCTTTTGCCACATTCGTATAAGTAATGCAGGCAATTTGTTGCTCGTTTAATAGAAATTCACTAGCTCGCTGCTCTATAAGATACTTAATCGTCTCTATCAGAGAGTATGTTTTTCCAGCCCCTGCTCCCGCCTCAAGGCGAAAACACTGGTTATTATCGATGCAAGATCTTAGTTGTTTTAAGGCTTCGATGGAAGCTTGCTCTGCTGGGCTTTGACGGGTCATTCTTTCCCCTCCCCGACAACGACTTCTTCATCAGTATCAAGCCATTTAAGCCCTTCTGCGATATATTTTGGTACAGTCCAATCCGTTTTGTCGACCGAATACTCAATCGCAAAATTTGCTTTGCTTGATTTCCCTATTTCTTGCGCTTTCTCAAAAACGGCTTTCTCTAATTCCTTACCTTTCAAACGACTCAAATCAAAGACATCAGCATTTGCCAACATGAAAGCATCTTCGAAACTTCGCCCGCAAACTCCTCCCTTTTTCTCCGGGATTTGATAAGCGATGCGCCGGTATCCAACAACCCTTGCCTTTTCGTCGTATGCCAGAATTTTCTTGAGATCGCCATATCCATCAATCCCATACCATTTGGAAATGCCTGCATTGCTTGAGTCAGTGCCTTCACCGACACTTGAAGCAGTATAGGTTGTTCTCTTACCCTCGGTAGTTTTTCGTACCGAATCTAAATCGGTAATAAATAGCGTTTTAAGCTCAAGAAAGTCTATAAACTTATAGAAATGATGAGCAAAAGCACCCCCAATCTCAACAACCGATAAATACTTCCGCCTCAGTTTGGTAGCCTGAGTTTCATCCACCTTACGAATAATCTCTGGTAAAATGATTCGTTCCGTTGGTCCTTCGATTAAGATGGCTCTGTCTGCAAAATAAAGATCACACTTTGTAAGTGTTAAGTACTTATGCAGGAACTCTTTATCATCTTTGACATCGTCTTCTTTGAATGCTGCCCCGAGATCCTTCACTCTGGTTTCCTTGCCATGCTTAGACAAAAAGTATCGGACTTTTCTGAAATCCGCTTCATTCGCAATATGTGATGAGTGGGTACTGACCACAAACTGTACCGGCCAGATTTTTCCATCATTGAGCTGTTGTTGAAATTCTTGGACAATTTGATCGAGCTGACGAATGAAAACTTCCTGCATTTGTGGATGCAAATGTGCTTCGGGCTCTTCAATAAAGATTAAATGGCCTTTAGGTGGTGTAGTCTGGGACTGGAATTCACGAAAATATTCATAAATACGGAACAGAATAAAAATAAGATTTCGTATACCCAGGCCATTATAGGTTTCTGGCAAAGTGAAGTAGTCTTCTCCTTGATAAAAGACCTTGGTATTGCTCTCCAACAAAGATTTGACATTGAGTTCGGTTACGGCATTGAGATTGGGATCCTGTAGGCCTGGATAACCAAAAATACTTAGAGCAGGCAAAAGAGCTTTCACCTTCTCTTGAAAATCAGTATCAACTTTTTCTTGTAGCTCTTCTGCAACCCTTCGAACTTCTTCAGATTTTTCCTTAAACTCCGCGGTGGCCCCGGAGCTATTCGCACTGTTAAATATTTTTCCAAGGGATTTTCCAAGCACATCGCGTTCACTGTGCGTTTCGTCATCCAAACCCCGCTGGGCATTGATAAGACCGGACAAAATTAGCTTTTTGAACTTCGAAAAATCGAGTCTGACTCTGTTTTCAGAATTGGTCGGTTCAATTGCGTAAATTACAGCTTCAAAGTGCTGATTAATCAGTGCTTTTAAATCCGAAAAGTATTTGCGTCTATTCTCTACGCTTAAAGGCTGAAAAAAATCTTTGATTTTTCCATCTTTAAGCTGATAGGCTACCAAAACCTTGGTTTCAAATAGTGTTTCATCGAGATCTATGATGAACTCACCCAAAACTCCGTACTCATCTTTATCATTCGTATAATCCAGTAACAATTCCAATTCAATAGTTGGAATCAGCTTCCGTATCTCGGCTTCAGATTTTTCTTCTTTGAACGCAGCCAGCCCGTTTTCAAAACCGCATAGACACGTCTGGGTAAAGTCTTCGTAACGTAATTTGGGTCCGGATGGCCCTAAAAAACTTCGGAAAATCTCTGCCAATGATGTTTTGCCTGAGTTGTTTCGGCCAACGATTACTGTTGTTCTTTCATCAAAAGTAAGCGTTAGATTTTTTAATAATCTGTAATTCTTGATTCTAGCACTTTTTATGAGCATACTCTTCCCTCCATAATTCTAATAAGCCAGCATCCGGCTCCCCTATGCGAACATCTGCTGTAGCAGCCCTTTCTTAAATTCCCGACTCTTTTCGATTTGCGCGGCAACCTTCTCAATCTTCGCATCCAACGCAGACAGAAAGTCGGCAATCTTCTGCTGTTCGGGGAGAGAGGGGAGATTGAGCTTAAATCCAAGAATGTCGCTCCTCGATAATCCAGGGATCATATTGCCTGAAGCAAGCGCTTCAAAGCTATTCTTATGTAATAACAAAAATTGATACAGCATTACTGTTATTGCATTAACTGGACGAATAGCCATCAGTTGACGACCAATTGCCACTTTTTCAATACCCAATTGAAGCAAAGTCCCGACACCACTTCCCTTAACGGTTATTAAAATATCACCCTTGACTCCTGCATTCTTACAATTTCCAGTCCATTTAGCGACTGCCTGATCATGATTTGTGAAGTCAGAAGGACCAGAGAAGTAAGGTATTCCAAATCGTTTTGATCCGTATTGTTCTGGAGATAAATGTAGCCCTGAAATCAACTCCGCCACCTCCCCCAACCGCTGCTCCTCCCATTTCGGATAACTCTTCCCATTCTCATCCTTGAACCGGAGCTTCTGCGAAAAGATCTTCTGCATCACCCCTTTCTTGTATTCTTCCAGCAGGGCCTTCCTTCGAGCCAGTTGCTCGATCTTCCGGTCCACCGCAGAGAGAAAGTCGGCGATCTTTTGCTGTTCAGGGAGGGAGGGGACGTGGAGCTTGATCGCTGCAAAATCTTTGAAGTACAACCTCAATCTGTCACTTGTCAGGCCATAGGAATATGAAGTGAATAAATACAGGCTTCGCTTTCGGGCGAACATTTGGACAAAAAAATCTGTGTTTACTCCCTCGTCGGGAACAAGTGCAACGTAAGCCGGGCTGACCATGCAATCCTGCATGGCGAGTCCGAATGCCCCCTGCCACATTCGCATCATGTTGTAGACAATGTCACCGGCCTTAACTCCAAGGTTATCGCCTGCTTCAGCAACATCATCCATCTTTCGGTCCAGAGAGTTCCTTGGAACGAGCCCTCTATCCATGGTAACAGAATAGATCGGTAAAGTTTCATTCCCCTTTTCGCGTCTATTCTGAAATAATTCTTTTCCTTTCTTCTCTTTCCACTGCCCTCGAAACTCGGGAAATCGTAAACATGGTGTGTTTTTCGTTGGTTTTGTCATAGTTTATTACCGATAGAAACTCCAGCTTCAACGAGCATGTCCTTAAACTCCCGGAAGCTGATCAACTTTGACTTTTCGGCTTTGAATAATTGCCTACCCTTATCAACTATAAGAGCATCTGTCACATACAGGCTTACATAAGGTAAATATGTGATATTCAAGAAATCTATTCCGTCACTGATTCTTGGAATCGCCTCACTTTCGCGAATGCTTTCAGAGAGCTGCTTCAGCATATTATATCCCGGAAACAGCTCAATTGGAACTAATAGCAATTGTTCGACAAACTTATCTAAGCTGATAGAGCGATAATCAAATGCAGCGTATGTGTTTTTTAGAAAACGTAGATGGATGGGCAGATAAGTTGCCTCGCCGACATCCAGTTTCAACAATTCCGATAGCGGTATCCCAGCCTCCTGAACCAGATTATCAACAAATCCAATTATGATGTTGCGTGGGTCGTTATCTCGCAATCGAGCTATCAATCGGCTGATATTCTCGATGGCCACATCTTGATGCCTCTCTCCTCTTTTAAGAAACCCTTTTGCGGAATTTTCCAGCGCGGCAGGAAAATCTGCGACAGTCTCCTGCTTTCTTGACAGCATATCATTTATTACACTACCAAGTTTAACTTTTTGAATTTCCAGGGAGTATTGTCGAGATGCCTTCTGGAAGTGCTCATGCCCATATGTTGCGATAGCTTTTTCTCGCAACATTCTGGAATTATTTGTGTATTCCTGCTTATATTTTTCCCTGTTATCATCCGAGAGAATAAACACAGCATCTCTCAGCATTTTATCCCGATCTACTTTATGATCTCGAAATACAAAATTTATCTCCTCATGGACAATCGCCAGAGGTGAAAAGTTGGAAAAACCGTATCCTTCTATTATCGCCCATAAATCATCGAAATCATCAGTCCTGCTGGTTTGAAACAGTTCCATGAGCAAATGAGAATGCAAAACGGGCAGATATTCCTGTTGTGCTAACCATTGAACTACGGATTTTCGGAATTCTGTATCTCTGGACATTTGAATCCATACCATTGTATCCAAAAATACAAAGTTCCTACCATTACAGTTGCAATCGGTGTTCATTCCCTCACCCTACCACACCCATCGGACATTCCTAACTCATAACCCTAAAACGGCGTCTCAATCCCCAGCTCTTTGCAGTAAGCGGCAATCTCCGTGTCCGTCTTTGCCATCTCTTTATCCAGAGATTTCAGTTCCTTTGAAATCGCCTTCAGATCGATAGGCTCTTCCTCTTCGAAGGTATCCACATACCGGGGAATATTCAGGTTATAATCGTTTTCCCGAATCTCATCGATGGAGGCGAGATAGCTGTATTTCTCTTCGACTTTTCGTTCCCGAAAGGTCGTAACGATCTTTTCTACGTCTTCGGGCCGAAGCTGGTTTTGATTCTTCACCTTCTCGAAGTGCCGGCTTGCATCGATGAAAAGGATATGGTCCGGATCACTTCGCTTTTTCTTTAACACCAGGATACATGTGGGAATCCCCGTTCCGTAAAAGATATTCGGAGGAAGGCCGATGATGGCATCGATATAGTTCTTTTCCTCAATCAAGTACTGGCGGATATGCCCCTCCGAGCTTCCACGAAAAAGCACTCCATGCGGCAGAACAATGGCCATAATTCCATTGGTATCGAGCTGATAGATCATATGCTGTACAAAGGCGAAGTCGGCCTTTGTGGCCGGCGCCAGCTTTCCATAGGGAGCAAAACGGTCGTCATTCATGAAAAGAGGGCTGGCACTCCAGTGAGCAGAGAAAGGCGGATTGGCGACGACCGCTTCAAATTGTTGATCGATATGATGCGGGTGTTCAAGGGTATCGTCATTCTTTATGTCGAACTTACGATAATGAACTCCATGCATGATCATATTCATGCGGGCAAGGTTATAGGTCGTCGGATTACTCTCCTGACCGTAAAAGGCGCCGACCTCTTTCACCTCTTTTGCAACACGAAGAAGTAGCGAGCCGGAGCCGCAGGTCGGGTCATAGACGCTCTTCAACTTCTTCTTTCCCGAAGAAACGATCTTTGCGAGGATTGTGCTGACGGATTGTGGAGTATAGAACTCCCCTGCCTTTTTCCCCGCTCCACTTGCGAACTGACCGATCAGATATTCGTAAGCATCGCCGAGAACGTCATTCGTTACGTTATCCAGTTGGAAATCGATCTTGTTAAGATGGCTGAGAACCTTAACGATCAGTTCATTCTTTGCGTTTTCCGTTCGGCCCAGCTTGCTGCTTGTCAGATCCAGATCTTCAAAGAGGTTTTCGAAATCCTCCTCGCTCTCAGCTCCCCGCGTGCTCTGCTGGATATTGCTCAGCACTTTTGTAAGATCGCCGAGGATGAAATTCTCTTTCCCTTCTTCTGGCTGCCCCTTTCGGGCAAGTTCAGCAAAAAGTTCAGAGGGTTTTAGAAAATAGCCGAGGGTTTCAATGGCTTCATCTTTGATGGCTTCAAGATATTTTTTCCCCTTCGAGGAGTTTTCATCGATCTCCTGGTATTTCAGGCCATCCGGTTTCAGGATGTGATCGGCATAGGCATGCATTTTTTCGCTGAGATATTTGTAGAAGATGAATCCGAGAATATAGTCCCGGAACTCATCGGCTCCCATTTTGCCGCGAAGGGTATTGGCGATGTTCCAGAGTTGTTGCTGAAGAATCTGTTTGTCTGTCATTTTGTTTTTCGAACTTCAATAATGTGGTCCACCCGACCCATGACTCTGCCGGGTCGGGCAAAATCCTGCTCAGATCTGCCTTACAAGGCGTATAAAACCGCACAGGTATTGTGCAAGAAAAATCCCTTCCATTTCTACGGTCCAGAACTTCACGCATCGGATTTTGCGATTTGTAACCGGGGGTGGTAGGAGCATTCGGAGCCCGTCCGCATTGCCGTCCGCCCCATTCAAATGGGGCGGACAGCAACTGCCAGAGACCATCCAGGCTTAAAATCCAACTGTATTTGCTCAATGTCTGTAAAACCAGGGTCCAACTTTTGCCGACCTGCGGGCACATCGCCATCTTACTGACCGGAATTCAAGAAGCCCCGCAAGGGGCTTTTTTCGTTTGGGGGGGCGCGCGGGGTGGATCGGGTGGCAGGAGTATGAGGAGGCCACTGCATGGGCTCAGGGAAAGAGTTGACAGCTTTTCGGTATCTGATCAAATTAATACAGGGACATGCTTTTTCGCTTCAACGCTTACCTTCATACTCTGGCAGGTCCTTGATGCCCATATATCAGTTCGATTTTCAAGGCTGCGGTCGCTTTCACAATGAATGCAGGAATAACCCTTTCGCTGAGCTTCGGCAAGGAGGTAACGACAATGATCATTTCCATCAGAACGATGGCATGCTTGAGTGTGGTAGTGGTGCTACTGGGGTAGTATGGTAACAAGAAATGTTACACGATCAGGAGTGAAACACAGCAGCCGAGATTCTCGAACATAGTATGGGAGTGCACAGAGGGGTTCGATCCCCCTCTGCCCCATAAACGTCCTTCAATGATTTGAGTCCTTAATCTTACAGGCTTTGGTCCCCAGCTTTGGGGCAGGCACGAGAAGAATCGAAATCTTTACCGAAGCTTTCAATGTATATGAATACTGCCTGGGCTTGAGACGATGAAATTGGTAAAGGGACTGCCGGGGCTGGGATTGTGAGACACATATGAAGGTCTATCTGGACAACTGCTGTTTCAATCGACCTTACGACGATCAGTCAGACTGGAAGATACGCGTTGAAACAGAGGCCAAACAGGGAATCCAGGATCTCATCAAGGCCGGGCAAATCAGCCTTGCATGGTCCTATATACTCGACTTTGAGAATTCTAAGAACCCTAATCCCGACCGGCGCTCTTCCATAAGGACATGGAAGACGATCGCCGTCCAGTATATCAGAGAATCGGCCGCTCTACTCGAAGAAATGGATCGACTGGTCAATCTGGGCATCAAGCCGCTGGATGCCCTGCATGTGGCCTGTGCCATCTCAGCCGAGTGCACCCATTTCATTACGACCGATAACGGCATTCTGAAAAAATCTTCGCTAATATCCGGTATTTCCATCGTCGATCCCGTTGACTTTATTAGAGGCTATAAACATGAAATCGGACGCTGAAATTCGAACGGAAGGCATGCGCCTTCTCATCAAGTATATGGATAACCTCGACGCCGAGCGGTTCATCACTCTCATACAGCGCGACAGGATGGACTATACGGAATGGCGGCAACGGCTCTTCGAAGGCATGTCGGGCCGTGAGATCAGCAAACAGGCCATGGAATTCGCAGAAGAGGACCGACAGGGCTGAGCACAGGTATACAGAGTAGAGAGATTCTAAGCTATGGTAAAGGATCAATCGCACGCTGCCCCAGAATCTTACCTTTCGCGCTTTTCGCGGTTAAAATTCTTTTCCCACCCAATACGAGAGAAGCGCGAAAAGATCATTTGATAGTAACCCCACTCCCCTTTCGCGCCTTCTCCCTCTTACTTCAACGTCGCCAGATACTTCGCCAGATTCTCAGCATGCTGGATGCCGCCTTCAATGGCTCCGTACTTCTCGTTCACGAAATTAAGCTGTTCTTCCGTGAAGAAATCCTGCACCATCGTCAGATGCGTTCCCTCGCCCGACGGCTCCATCGTGATGACGGTGCGAAAGCTCACATCTTCGGTTTCGCCATCGGCGCCGAGATGTTGATACACGATGCGATACGGTCGGTCAATCTCAAGAAACTGCACACGGTTCTTAAAATCTGTGCCGTCGGGGCCGTGCATAATAAAATCCCAGATGCCGCCGTTTGAGAAGTCCATGTTCTTTGTTGTCAGAGTAAATCCGTCCGGCCCCCACCACTCTGCCAGATGCTTCGGATCAGACCACGCCTCGAATACAAGATCGATCGGAGCATCGTAATATCTCTTATAAATGACTGTAGCGCCATTGATTTTCGTTTCAACGTTACTTTTTCCCATTGGATTTTTCCTTTTTCATTTTTTGCAAATACACATCGAGCCGGTCCAGCCGTCTTTGCCAGAGTTTACGGATCTCAAGCAGCCAGTCTTCGACTTCATGCATACCGGCCTCGTCCAGATAGTAGATGCGCTTCTGCGCCTCTTTCTTCATCTGAAGCACCTTCGCCTCTTTCAGCACCTTCAGATGCTGCGAGATAGCCGGAGCGCTCATGTCAAAGTTCTCGCCGATCTGCGTCGCAGTAAGCTCTCCGTTCCGGGCGACGAGCCTGACGATCTCGCGTCGCGTATCGTCGGCCAGTGCGGCAAAGGCGTTCATGATGTTAATTTAATCATCCACTTAATTAAGTCAATCATTAAATAATCAGGATAGACCAATTTCTGTCGGTAGTAAAGTCGGTTCTCATTTCCTTCCTGGTTCTCCACAATACCTGTTCCCGAGCACGCGGATGGCCTTTGAATATCAAACCGGAATCTGCGCTTGACACACGTAATCTGCCGCGTTATTCTATACGTATGCAAACCAAACTGACGCTCTCTATCGAGAAAGAAGTCATCCAGAAGGCTAAGCGCTATGCGCAAAAGCGTCAGGAAAGCATATCGTCTCTTGTTGAGGCCTACTTCCGGGCATTGACTTCTGAAGACGCAGAAAAGTCCGACGAAATTCCCCCCATCACGAGGGAGCTGGCCGGCACACTGGAGGGGGTTCAGATTGATACATGGAAAAACGAACGCATGGATAGGTTGACGAGGAAGCATCTACGATGAACGAAAAGACGCCCGCCATCTTTTTAGATACGGACGTTATCCTTGATCTGCTCTTGAAAAGAGAGCCTCACTTTATATCGGCAAGGACTCTATTTGCCAGAATTGAAACAGGCCAGATTCAAGGCTTCACTTCAGCACTCGTTCTCTGGAATATCTACTACCTTGTGGAGAAGTATGCTTCTCGAAAAATTGCGCGAGCGAGAGTGGCGAAGCTGCGCATTTTGCTGTCGATTCTCCCCGTTGATGATCGGATCATTGAACAGGCCCTTCAATCGGACATCAAAGATTTCGAGGATGCGGTTCAACTTTTCGCGGCCCGATCACAGGGCATCCAGACTTTAATCACACGCAATAAGAAAGACTACCCTAAAGCTGAGATTCAAGTCATGACACCCCGCGAATTTCTGGAAACGCTCTACTCCGCCGGGTAGCCTGAATAGGTCATCTTCCCGGTTAGATAGATCGGACTTTTCTTCTCGACCAGTATGCGCTGATTGAGCTTGCTCTGCAGCTGTTGCAGATCGCCATCGCTGAACGAGCTGCCTGCACCATCAACGACGATTGCATAGTGAAGCGATTCGTCGTTTTCATCGTTATCGATATCATCCCACAGAACGACAACGCTTCCCGATCCAGCCTCGCGGCTTCGATCGGCGATAAAAACGGCCTCGTTTATGCCCTGCGTCACAGCGCCGAAAAGCGTGCGGTTATAGAGGCGCTTCTCGGTAATGACGACGGCCTGCAGCGGATCGATATGCGGCGGAAGATAGATCTCAGTCGGCGCTTCGGAGCTGCGGCCTTTCCAGATCAGAACAAAGAAACGGCGACCGGCAAAGTGCTGCGGCTCCGCCGCTCCGGGTCTGATCGAGGCCCAGGAAAACACCGTATTCCAGGTGTCATAGCCGACGGCGTTATAATGCGAACTGATGATACGTCCCTGGGAACGACGCACGTAGGCCCGCTGAATCACGTGCTGGTTAACGTTAAAGCGAGTTCCGTAGTTCCCGACGACCGAGAAATCCTCACCGTTCCAGGCATCCTTTTCGGTCATCAGCTTCGACGGATTGCCGTTCATGTATTCGTGATGGTTATCGTAGTAATAATCCCAGTGCCACTGCGTGCCCGAAACAAGCGGATTATAGAAGTCGGCGAATCGGGATTTGCTGCTCTGTGCGCCATCCGAGATTTCCATGGCCTGATAGACGGCGTTGATCATGCGCGGAGTATCCTTTGCGCCCGTTCCATTCAACCACATGCCGAACTCGCTCAGGAATACGGGCGTCTGCAGGAAGCGTCCCTCCCGACGGATCTCATCCAGATACTTGAAGTAGGTAGCGTTATCAATGCCCGTCAGATCCGTTCCCATACGAGCGGCATCATAGAAATGCGTGTTAAAGACGAAGCCCGGCCCGGGCGGCGCAAGCAGATGCCCTCCTCCCGTAGCCGGAGCGACGAACCCGATATTCGTATTCCAGAACACAAGCGGCTCGGCAAAGACCCACTTTGATTGCCATCCGGTTTGATTCAGAACCGTACGGATTCTCTGATAGAGCGGCCAGAGCTTCTGATTATCCCACTGCGCCGGAGTCAGGCCCTCCATGCCGCCGTCGACGGGCTCGTTGACGGGATCAAGGCCCAGTATATACGAAAACTCTTCATCGGTTAACTGTTGTCTGATGTAAGCCGTCGCCTGCTCGATCTGCCAGACGAACTCATCCTGCATGCGACGCGTTCCCGCCGACGTCGACAGCGGGGCGTTATTCCAGAAATTGCGAAAGGCCCGTCGCACGGCCTCGTTCGTCAGATTGTTCTGACTCCAGGAGGCGCAGACGAAGCCGCAATATTCTTTCGGATAACTCCCGCCCTGCGTAATCCATGCCGGAGCTCCGTTCCCCGTATGCCACGAGTTCTTATTGAAGAGGTGACGAGAAAACAGATCCTGATGGTAGTCAAGCAGCACATACATACGCCGCTGTGTCGCCTTACGTATCTGAGCGATGACGGCATCAAGATAGGCATAGTCGATCGTATTCACGGCCGGATGCACGCCCTCCCAGGCGATCGTGAACCGGATGATGTTCGCACCGGTGGTGACACCAAGCCGGTCAAAGGCCAGTCCGGCATCGGTATCGTTCGCAAAGGGCTTGAAGCCGTGCTCGGCCAGCTTCACGTTCCCCGAGATATTGAAGCCGCGAAACGACACCTCGCGACCGAGTCCGTCGACGAAGATGCGGTCCGTTACGCCGCCGTAGCTCTTATCGCCGACGACGATCTGACGCTCGGCCTCCGTGTTCGCATAGTCGAGGCTATGCGGACCGGGTACAGCGAGCAGCTGACTATCCAGCGATGCGGTCCGAAATTCCTCGCTATTACCGGTAAGCGGCACGATTGAGGGTAGTGAAATGGAGCCATCCTGCTCGGTGCAGGATAACAGAAGGCACAGCAGTGCCGCAGCAAACGGCAGCCCGCTTGCTCTCTTAAGTTTTCGCATGAGTGTCTCCTCAGAGCCGACCGCAAGCCCGTTTGAACGAGGCTGATTCCGGCCGTGCCCTGTGATTTATTTGTTTGAGACACCTGAAGCATGAGGATCGACATTTGTCGACTATTTTTCCCGAAGTCCCACACCCCTTTGTTGACACACACTGCATTGTGTGGTTCTCTGTGTATATGGCCACAAATCTCTCCATTGACGAAAAGCTACTCGATGAAGCAAAGGAGCTCGGTCGGTTCAAAACGAAGCGTGAGACCGTGAATATGGCGCTTCAGGAATTTATTCAGCGCAGGAGGCAGTTGGAAGTCCTGTCTCTTTACGACTCAATCGACTACAACGCCGATTACAATTACAAGGCAGAGCGAAAGAAAAGGTAATGCAGGTACTGGTCGACACAAGCGTCTGGTCTGAATTCCTCAGACGAAAGGCGATGCATTCAAGCGAAATCCGCAACACGCTGAAGGCCCTGATCGAGCACAAGCGCCTGCTTTTGATCGGGCCGGTTCGACAGGAGTTACTTTCAGGAGTCAGAACAGCGGATCAGTTCCTTGAACTCCGCCATAAGCTGAGGGCATTTCCCGATCTTCCTATCTCAACAGAAGACTATGAGACGGCAGCAGAATACTTCAATCGATGCCGATCAGACGGCATCCAGGGCTCTTTTACCGATTTCTTGATCTGTGCCGTCGCTAATAACCATCGGGCCTTGATATACACAACTGACGGAGACTTCCAGCACTTCAGCAGGGTTCTGCCTGTATCGCTTTTCAGGCCTGAAGAATAGTACGTGATGCGCTTCTTTTTTCCCGTCCGGGCCTTTCCGTTTTGCCCGTCCATGATTTTTATTATTCTCAATCCCTCTAAGTCATCCATTCAAAGGACGTTATGCGCATAAAAAGAAAGGCATCGACCTTCCTCATTATTACGACATTGCTCACCGTTATCGGCATCGTCATCGGCGGATGTGCTTCGTTCGGAACCCTGCCCTCCGAATCGGACGTCGACGGTTTCAAGCAATCGTCGCATTACGATGCGGAGCGACAGATCTTCGTCAATCGGCGACCCGGCATCATCGAAGAGATGCGCGCCCGCACGACGACCTTCTCGCTGCTCATGCAGTTTCTTTTTGGAGGCAGCTCCGAACGCTCTCCATCGACGAAGCTGCCCGAGGTGAAGCCCGATCTTGCGGAATTCCAGAGGCCCGCCGACGATATCAAGCTCATCTGGTTCGGCCATTCCAGCGTGCTTCTGAATCTTGAAGGTCGGATGGTTCTCGTCGATCCGGTGTTATCCACGTCGACGGGTCCGATGGGCTTCATGATGACGCGCTTTCAGGATCCTGTCGTCAAACTCTCGGAGCTTCCGCCCATCGACGTTATCCTCATCTCGCATGATCATTACGATCATCTCGATACCGACTCGATCCGATTCTTTAAAGAGAGCAAGACTCGCTTTATCGTTCCGCTTGGCGTCGGTTCGCATCTTGTCGGATGGGGGATTTCGCCCGACCGCATTACCGAGCTGGACTGGTGGCAGAACGTCGAGCATGACGGACTTCGTATCACGCTCACACCGGCGCAGCATTTCTCGGGTCGGGACTTCTCGAATCAGAACAAAACCCTGTGGGGATCTTTTGTCGTTCAAAGCGCGAAGCATAAGATATTCTTCAGCGGCGATACGGGCTACGATACGCATTTCAAAGAGATCGGCGACAGGCTCGGTCCGTTTGATCTCGCCTTCATCGAAAGCGGACAGTATAACGAAAAATGGCGGGAGGTGCATATGCTGCCCGACGAATCGCTTCAAGCCTTTAAAGATCTGAAGGCGAAGCGTTACTTTCCGATTCACTGGGGGATGTTTAACCTCTCGCTGCATGCCTGGCATGAACCTGTCGAACGCATCACCGCCGGAGCGCGACGAGACGGCATCCCTCTCGTCACTCCTCGCATCGGCGAGGCCGTGCAGTTGAACGACCGTTATGTTGCCGAGTCCTGGTGGAGGCCGCTACTTCTTGCGGCGAAATCGACAGAGGCGCCGACCGGCTCCGAAGCGACGATAGAATAATCGCGAGAGCCATCACCAAAACCCGGCGCCTGAACGAAGCGGAGATCGATTCTCCGCTTGCACTTTCTTACATTTCCGCACAGATCCGTCATACTTTTCTCGTTTTCGCCGGAGCCTGTTTTTGATTTCTTAGCTTATCGTGCGTACAATCATCTTCTTTTCCATTTTCGTAACCATCTTCGCTCTGATGAACGCCTACGTTCATTTTCGCTTTGTGCAGCGGCTTGCCATACCCGACATCTACCGACACATTGGAACAGGCCTTGTCGTATTCCTGTTCGTCTGTCAGCTGATGTATGCGGCCTCCTTTCGCTTTGACGTGTTTCCGGGAACGGTCTTCCTCGTGCTTGGCACGGCCATCGGTTTTTCTTTCATGCTCTTTGTCGTCGCCCTCGGATACGATTTCTTACGCACGGCAACCGATCTCATCCTGCGACCGAACGGCGGACGACTGCGCCTCGCCCTTGATGGCGTCGCCCTGCTCGTGATGAGCGTGTATCTTGTGTCGGGCCTCGTGGGCGGGATGCGCGATCCGGCCTGGGTGCACGTGCGCGTGCCGGTTTCTGTTCCGGAGCATAAGGCCTTTCATATCGTTCAGCTCAGCGACGTGCACGTCGGTCATGTGATCAAGAAGCCCTTTGTCGAACGTCTTGTGGCTCGAATCAACGAAAGCGTGCCCGATATCGTCGTGATCACCGGAGACCTGGTCGATCGCGATCCCGATAGCATCGCCGACGATCTCGCCCCACTTGCCGGCCTGAAAACGCGCTACGGCGTCTATTTTGCCGCCGGCAATCACGAATACTTTCATCGTCCACTGCGTTCTCTTGAGATCCTGCGCGGACTTGGCGTCAAAGTACTCGATGACGAGTCCACCGTCCTTCGCGACGAGTCTGGCAGGGCCATCCTCAACATCGTAGGGCTTCGCGATCCCGTCGGTCGCAGCATGCAAATCCTGCTGCCCGATCCCGATAAGGCATTCGCCTCTGTTAACAGGGATCTGCCGACGATCGTTCTTGCCCATCAGCCCGTCTGGATCAACGAAATCGAACGCTTCCAGCCCGACCTCGTTCTCTCGGGCCACACACACGGCGGCCAGATCTTCCCGTTCTCGTATCTTGTGTACTTGAATCAGCCCTATTTGAACGGCCTGCACTCTTATCAGGACGGTCGCTATATCTATATCAGCAGAGGAACGGGCTTCTGGGGCCCACCGATCCGCGTTCTTGCGCAGAGCGAGATCACGGAGCTTGTTTTGAGTGAGGAATAAGAGCCAGATGTGGTTAACCTCAGAGGGCACGGAGGACGCGGAGGGAAGAAAAGGGACCTGAGGAGTTAGTCCTTGGATTGGCAGCGGATCTTCGTGGATTTTAATAGAAAGGCGAAAACCGTTAAACCACGGAGGCACGGAGGAGGAAGAGAGGTGGAAGGAGAAGATTTTTTGGTCCACGAAAAACGCGAAAAGCGCGAAAGAAAATCAGGACAGGGACAGGAAAGCAACGCAATTTAGCGGTCTACTGATTGCCAGTCATAAAGGACATCGGAATTCCCGTTTTTCAGGTTTGCGCCCTCCGTGGTCATCCCTCCTCTCCGGATCTATTCCGCGCCTTTCATGCTCACCCTTTCTTCCCCGACTTTCTCCGTGCCTCCGTGGTCACCCATCTTCCCCGGATTTCCTCCGCTCTCTCAGCGTCCTCCGCGGTTACCTTCTCCCCCGGATTTCCTCCGCGCTCTCAGCGCCCTCCGCGGTTAACCACTCCCCCTCTCACACAATCGGATCAGGGCAGGTCTTACGATGCCCGCATTTCTCGCAGTGTGCTCCCATCCAGACACGATCAAACTGATTCATGATCGCCTGAACGAACTGCCGATCGGTTGTGATAAAGCCCGATTCAAAGTTACGCCGGTTCGGGCTTTTCATGCCCAGGCCGGCGCCGGTGAGGTTCGCCGATCCTGAGTAGGCGAAAGTTCCGTCGATAATCACATGCTTGAAATGGATGCGCGGACAGAGCACGCGCTCCATCTGCTCCCAGAGTCGTGGATATTTATCAAAGCTTGCGCGAAAGCGCGGGCCCGGCTCTTTTGCATGGGCAAGGCGGATGGCCACACCCTTTGCGACGATGGCATCAAGGATGGCCAGGAACGATCGGCTGCCGCGCGCCGTTTTCACGTGCAGATCCTTGATGTCGGCGGTGCCGATCCAGACGAACTTGCTGGCCTTCGCTACGGGCCCGATAACGCGCTCATAGAGCTCGGCATCGGTGATGAATTCGGTCGAGCCGGTCATCCGATAGACGTCAGGATAGGTGCGAGATTCCAGCTCACACGTTATCCTCTTTGATCAGAATAAAATTGGCCACCCACTGAAACACGAAGAATCCGACAAGAAACGCAGCCGTCATTATATTGAAGATCTCCCCCTTTATAAAAACAAGAGAGATACCGGCGACCCCGATAGCGGCAAGCACCGCCGTATACACCGGAAGCACGTACTTTGACTTCGCCGGAGAAAGCATCGAGCCGCACGGAACCATCATAAGGAAACCGAAGACGGCCAGCGTCAGGTAACGCTGATCTGAGAGGGCGAAGAAAAGGGCGATGCCTGCCAGAAAAAGAAGAAGCGAGAGTCCGACGAAATTGGCGCTCCAGCGTTCCTTCTTATCAAGAAGCAGGCGACCGTATTTGTTCAGGCGAAGAAAGAGGTTGCCGATGGGATTGATCACCCACGTAGAGAAGGCCAGGAGCGTCAGACCGACGATTACGGGAATGAGGTACGGCTGCCATGCTTCGTTACGCTGTGCGATCGCTCGCAGACCGCGAACCCCCAGGAAGAAGCCGATCAATACGGCCCACTGCCCTTTTGCCGAGAGCTTTCCCATAAAGAAGCTGTATTTCAGATAGAGCCGATAGAACAGGCTTCGAGCCTTCAGCGCCTCAAGAAGCCCGGACTGGGCAAGCGAGAAATCCGGATCTTTCTGCAAGGCCTCTTTAAAATGTTCGAGCGCCTTTCTGTGATCCCCTTTTTCAAGAAGCCCCCAGCCATAGTTCGTATGCGTGAAGGCGTTTTCGGGATCTTCGCGAAGCGCCCCTTCGATCGTGGCAAACGATTCCTGTTTGCGGTTCAGCTTCAAAAGGGCGCTGCTTCGCGTATTCAACGCCAGCAGATTCTCGGCGTCGATGGCCAGCGCCTCTTCGGCCAGTTGCAGCGCCTGTTCGAACTGTTTTCGCGCAAGCTTCACCTGCCCGAGCAGAGCGAAGAAATCTGCGTCATAGGGATCGAGCTCTATGGCCTGTTTCAGATCTCGCTCGGCGTCGTCAAAGCGATCGAGCTGTATCTCTGCACGAGCCCTGATGTAAAACAGAAGGGCGTTATCGGGCTCGTATCCGATCGCGTTATTCACGACAAGCAGAGCGGCCTGATGTTTATCCTGCTGGATATTGATCTCGGCCAGCATGGCCAGGTAATCGGCGTTTGTATGATCGCCGGCAAGCAAGTCCCGCAGCAACTGCTCGGCCTGTACGTACTTCTTCTGCTGAACGAGGATCTGTATCTTTGAGATATGATTCTGTGTTTCCATTCCGTGCTCCGCCGTGTTTTATTGCCGTCCGATTATTTTTTGATCTTCAGATACGCGAGGATGTCGTCGTACAGACCGCCGTCGTTGGCGAACAGGGCGAAATTCTTCGCCGTCATAAACCAGTCCTGCGTGCTCGGCTTATGCTTTTTCAGCGCCTGCTGAAGATCCTTTGTTCCGATGGGCTTCGGGATGCCGTCGACAAAGGCCGATTCAAGCTTTGCCTCAATGGCGATGTCGATGACGGCGTCGATATCGGCGCCTGAATACTTCTCCATCTTCGCGGCCAGAGAGCGAAAGTCGATCGTATCGACGGGTCGGTTCTTCAGCTTCAGACGCAATATGGATTCGCGCGTCTCTTCGTCGGGCGGTGGAATGAAGATGATGCGATCAAAGCGTCCGGGACGACGAAACGCCGGATCCAGATTCCACGGCGTATTCGTCGCTCCGAGCACAAGCACGCCTTCGTTCGTGCTGTCGACTCCGTCAAGCTCCTGTAAGAACTGATTGATGAGGTGCCGGCCAGCCGATTGCTTCATATCGCTCCGGCTCGCTCCAAGGGCGTCGATCTCGTCGATAAAAAGAACGCAGGGAGTATTGCGTCTGGCAAGCTCGAAGATCTCATGCAGATTCTTCTCGCTGTTGCCGATCCACATATCGAGGATGTCGTTAAGCGTAACGCTAATAAAGCGGGCGTTAACCTCGCCGGCCGTCGCCCTTGCGATATGCGTCTTGCCGCATCCGGGCGGTCCGTATAAAAGAATGCCGCCGCCGGCCTTCTTGCCGTAGGCCTTATACAGCTCCGGATGCAGAAGCGGTCGGATGATCTTCATCTCGATCTCTTTTTTCACCGACTGCATGCCGCCGACATCGGCGAAGCGTATGTCGGGGCGTTCGAGAAAACGCTCGCTATCATCGCCGCTCGATGTGGCGTCGCTCATGCTTCCGCTTGAACGAAAACGCAGCTCGGAATCCAGCTCTTCGTCGGCAAAGGACGGATCAATGGCAAGGATGTGCCGGTAAACCTCGACGGCTCGGCCGATTGCGTTCTCTTTAAGAAGGCCGCGCGCATAGAGCGTCAGCGTATCAAGCGTCGCCTCCCCCGAAGATTCGGCAAGGGCCTCTTCAAGAATAAGATTACAGGCCGAGTAGTTCCCCCTGCTGAAAAAGATCTTCGCCAGTCCCGGTTTAGCCTTCGGATGTCGCCCCTGATCGAGAATGACATACTGCCGTTCGGCCTCGTCCAGCCTGCCAAGCATCAGCAGGGTGTCGGCCAGGAGCAATCTGAGAGGCAGATTATCGGGAGAATGCTTGAGAGCCTCTTCAAGGGAGTTGATTGTTTCTTCGTTCATAGATCGATACCCGCCGCAATCCGAAAAGCACATGCATGCAGTTTCTGGACGGACTGTAGATTTTTCATCCTATAAGGGGTTGTCTCGCCCGGCATCTGGCCGGTCAAACAAAAAAGCCCTCCGGATTCCGGACGCCTGCTCGTACGCTGACGCACGGGCTCCAGACAGGAAAAAAAGACGAGACGCTTGTCGAGCCCAGGATTAGATTGTATACAATCTAATTTAACAGGAGTCACTATGTCACTGCATGAATTAACAGCGACCCGCAACGACGGAAAAGAAGAAGGCCTGGATTCTTATAAAGGCAAGGTGCTGCTCGTGGTGAACACGGCGTCGCAGTGCGGATTCACACCGCAATACAAAGGATTGCAGGAGCTTTATACGAAGCACAGAGAAAAAGGCTTTGAGGTTCTCGGCTTTCCCTGCGACCAGTTCGGCCATCAGGAGCCGGGATCTGACGAAGAGATTCACAGCTTCTGCGAGCGCAATTTCGGCGTTACGTTCCCGCTTTTCAAGAAGATCGAGGTAAACGGCGACAACACACATCCGGTATTTGAATACTTAAAGAAAAACGCTCCGGGCCTTCTCGGGCAGCGCATCAAATGGAACTTCACGAAGTTCCTGGTCGATGGTCAAGGCAAGGTGATCAAACGATATGCGCCGACGACGACGCCTGAAAAGATCGAGTCCGACATTAAAGAACTTCTTGAAGCGAAGTAAGGGCAACGTAAGACAGATGGCCGATTCGCTCGCCCTCGAGAATCAGATCTGCTTTCCCGTATATGCAAGCTCGCGGCTGATGACGGCGCTTTACCAGCCGCTGCTAACCGAGATCGGGCTGACGTATCCGCGTTACCTCGTCATGCTTGTTCTGTGGGAGCAGGACGGCATCGCGTTGAAAGAGATCGGACGTCGGCTGCTTCTTGATTCGGGTACGCTTACGCCGCTTCTGCGGGCACTCGAAAAACAGGGGCTGCTGAAACGTCGTAAAGACCCTGATGATGAGCGTAGCCTGATCGTGCTTCTTACGGCAAAAGGCAGGGCCCTTCGCGAAAAGGCTGCCTGTATTCCCGAGCAGCTTCTGAAAAAAACCGGTGCATCTCCATCGGATGTTGTTCGCTTGAAGAAAGAGCTGGATCGCCTGCTTTTCACTCTGCAAGAAGCGGTTTCTGTTTGACGCCTGAAGCCGTTAGCGGCCTCTTAATAAGGTGCAGCCGGAATCCATCTTTCCCTTTCTTGCAGAGGCGCCGGCCGACTTCCGTCGCAGCTTCACGGCGTCTTTGATCCCGAAGCGTATTGCAAAAGGCGAATCGCTGGCCATGCAGGCCGATCTATGTTCTTACCTGCCTTTTGTGGCGCAGGGATCGGTGCGCGTCTTTCGCGTCGGCGAATCGGGCCGCGAGATCAACCTCTATCGCATTGAAGAAGGCGAAAGCTGCGTCATCACCGCCTTCTGCATTCTGAATCAGGAGGCCTTCCCTGCCTTTGCGACAGCCGAGCTTGATACCGATCTCTTTCTGCTGCCGGCCTCTTCTTTTCACGGCTGGATGAACCGCCACGAGTTCTTTCGATCCTACGTCTTCTCGCTCTTTTCGCGCAGATTCGCCTCCATCCTCACGTCTATCGAAGAGATCGCCTTCGGTCGCATGGACGAGCGCCTGGCGACGTTACTCCTGCGCTTCGACGAAGACGAGATCCAGCGCACGCATCAGGAGCTGGCTCATGAGTTAAGCACGGCCCGCGAAGTGGTCAGCCGTCTCTTGAAAGACTTTGAACGCGACGGCCTGCTTACGCTTTCACGGGGGCGCATCCGCATCGTCGACCGCGCCGGGCTGAAAAAAAGATGCGATTTTTTACCCGATCGGTGATCTGATCACAGACAGATTCTAAAGTCCGTGTTACTATAATCTTATGAACCCGCCACCGGCCTGAAAGGCGTGGAGCGAGAATCAAAGGGAGGAATGCTATGTCACAGAATGTAGGTGGAGTGGATCGTATCGTTCGTATCGTCGCCGGATTGGCCATCATCGCCGCCGGTATCTATTTCCAGAACTGGTGGGGTGTCGTCGGCGTCGTTCCGCTTCTTACGGGCTCGCTGGGATGGTGCCCGGCCTATCTGCCGTTCAAGATCAGCACGAAGTGAGATTCCACACTCGCCTGCTCGATGCCTTTCGCGGCGCGGGCGGGCGAAATGTTTTCTTGCTCGGGCTCGTCAGCTTTTTCACAGACGTTTCGAGCGAGATGATCTATCCGCTATTGCCCGTCTTCCTGGCCGCCCTTGCACCGGCGCAGACGGCGCTTTTTATCGGCCTGATGGACGGCCTGGCGGAAAGCACGTCCGCCCTGCTTAAAATCATCGCCGGAAGCCTGAGCGACCGTATGCAGAATCGCAGGCTGCCCGCCATCATCGGTTACGCCATTTCAACGTTTTCAAGGCCGGCGATGGCCCTTGCAGGCGGCCCTCTTGCCGTCGTCACTCTCAGGTTTGCCGACCGTATCGGTAAGGGAATCCGCACACCGGGACGCGACGCCCTGATTCGCGAATCGGCACCGCCCGAATACCGCGGCCTTGCCTTCAGCTTTCACCGAGCGATGGACCATGCCGGAGCCGTTCTCGGCCCGATCCTTGCCCTGCTTATTCTGATGCTTCTTACGGTTCTCTCGCCTCACGGCAATTCGGCTAACGATCAAGAAGCCGGATCTCTCAACAGCGCATTGCTTTTCTCAACAGGCGAAGGGGCGGTGCCCGTAGAGCACCTGCGCACGGTATTTCTGATCGCACTTCTTCCGGGATTGTTTGCCCTGCTTGCTCTTTTTTTTGTTCGAGAACCACGACATGAAAAAGCGTCACGACATGATCGGAACGGTTCGCTGCCGCGATCGTTCTATGGCTTTGCCTTCTCCGTTTTCATTTTTACGTTAAGCAACAGCTCCGACCTGTTTCTCGTTTACCTGGCAGCCACGCGCTTTCAGGCGTCCTCCGCCGCACTGCTTCTGCTCTGGGTCGGGCTTCATATTACAAAGATCGTCTTTTCGCTGCCCGGAGGATCGTTATCCGACCGGCTCGGCCGCCGTCCCGTTATCATCGCCGGATGGCTTGTGTATGCGGCCGTATATGCGGGCTTCGCCTTCGCAACGGAGTTCCGATTTTACCTGCTATTTCTGTTTCTGTACGGCGCCTATTACGGACTCACCGAAGGCGCCGAGAAGGCCGCCGTCGCCGACTATGTCAGCGCAGCTCGCAGCGGAAGGGCCTTTGGAATCTATCATGCTGCCGTCGGGTTCGCTGCTCTGCCGGCCAGCCTGCTCTTCGGCTGGATCTGGACGGCCTTCAACGCAGAGACAGCCTTCTTAACAGGGGCCCTGATCGCCGTCGGAGCCGCCGTTCTTCTTGTGTTTGTGCCTCGCCCGGAAGTCGCGCACAGTCACGAAGGACCTTAAAGCCCGAAAGCGATGCGAATTCGTGTCGTCACCTTCGCTACAGGGATAACCCTTGCTATCAATAAGCGATTCCGGGGTTTTATTCAGACTTTGCGAGGCTATTAACGGCTTTTAGCCTTCTTTTTCGCGCTTGCCGTTTTTTTAGCGGCCCCGCCCACCGACTTCTTCTGACCGGCCTTCAACGAAGCCATGCGAGCCTCTCGCTGTCGGTCAAGCGTCGCCTCAAGTTCGCGCGTCTTCCAGATCTTCGAACGAATGAGGCGAGCTCCACGGCGGAAGTTAAAATACGACCATCCCCACTGGAAGAGGACCATGACGCGATTGCGAAAGCTGATCAGGTAGGCGATATGAACGACGATCCACATCAGCCAGGCGAGAAAGCCCGTTAACCGCATACTGCCCGATTGCACAACGGCATCGGTGCGACCGATCGTCGCCATGATACCTTTATCAAAATAAACGAAGGGTTTGCGCTCTTTGCCTTTTACCTCGGCGATGATGTTCTTCGCTACATGCTTGCCCTGTTGGATGGCGACCGGAGCGAGCCCCGGAAGCGCCTTCCCGTCAGCCGTGTGACTGAAAGAGGCTTGATCGCCGACGACAAAGACGTCGGGCGATCCGGGGATGCTCATGTCGGCCTCGACGATGACGCGACTCTGGCGGTCGAGCTCGACGCCAAGCGTGCGGTTCATGCCGTTGCCGAGAACGCCGGCCGCCCACAGAATCGTGCGCGCCCTGATATTCTCGCCGCCGGCGATGACGCCATCGGAGCGCACCTCAGTCACAGATGTATTCGTCCAGATCGTTACGCCCAGTCGTTCGAGCTCGCGTGCCGCATGCTCCGAAAGATCGGCGTCAAAGGCAGGCAAAATGCGCGGACCGGCCTCAATAAGTATGATACGCGTTCGCTTCGGATTGATATTGCGAAAGTTAGATTCAAGCGTATAACGACTGATCTCGCCCAGCGCCCCGGCAAGCTCCACGCCCGTCGGACCGCCGCCAACGACGATAAACGTAAGATACTCTTTCTGCCGGTCGACGTTCTCTTCGCGCTCGGCGAGTTCATAAGAGAGAAATACGCGACGCCGGATCTCCGTCGCCTCTTCGATGGACTTCAGGCCGGGAGCGTTATCCTCCCAGTCGTCGCGACCGAAGTAGCTGTGCGTCGCTCCACAGGCGAGAATCAGATAATCATACGAGATCTCGCGATAATCACAGACGACTTTTTTATTCTGACGATCGATGCTGAGAACGGGAGCGAGTATAACCTCGATATTCTCAAACTCAGAAACGATGGAACGGATGGGAACGGCAATATCGGCGGGGCTGATCGCCGCCATCGCCACCTGATAGAGAAGCGGCTGAAACAGATGGTGATTCCGGCGATCGATGACGGTAACGCGAATGCCAGGTCGGTCTCCCAGCTCTTTCGCCGCATTCAGGCCGGCGAATCCGCCGCCTACTATCACAACGTGGACAATATTATTTTCAGTGCTCATACGCCTACCTGTGCCGCTTTCTGTTAACCGTTCTGGCCCGATTTGATATAGTTTCTTTTTCTAAGATAAATCAGAAGAACCAACAATGCAAAGACAAAAATGGTGAAGGCGAAGCCGACGATCCGGCCCCAGATCGAATCACCCCACATAACGCGCTGATAGGCGACCTGGTCGGTATAGAAACCGACGATATTCATGCCCTCGCCCTCTTTCTGTTCGATAAACTTAACCTTCCAGCCCGACATGGCCGCCCTTCCCGTCGCCTTGAAGACGAAGGGCTCCGTATCGGGCACGAGGAAGATCGGAATCTCGCGGTCATAGAAGCCGGCGATCTCAAGGCGATGCTCGGAGTTCAATCGCACACGCACGTCGCCCATAAAGGCGAAGTTCTCGCGCTTGCGCGGAAGGATGCCCTCGGGCCGGTAGGTTCCTTCGATTTTATGCAGATAAGCCTCAAGCCTCGTAGCATCGCCGCCAAACCAGGAGAGTAGCGTAGTATTCCATTCGCCGTTTGCCTGTAGCCTGTCATTCTCGGGCGGAGAGCATTCGGTGAAAAGATCGAGTAGAATACGCTCTGACAGCCGATGAAGCAGGGCCATATCATCGGCGTTAGCCAGAAGCGCCATGCCCCTTCCATCGGGGGAGAAAAGCACGAATGAAGCGAAGCCCGGGAACCGCGAAGATTGTTCATAGACTACGAGAGCCTCACCCTTTGCGCTGCAAAGTCGACGGGCATGAAACGGACCGCTCACACCACCGAGCGACGGATCATACGTGAAATACGATCCGAAGGGAAGGTCTTCGCGGCCTTCTTCTGAGGTCGTGGCCGCTCGTCCTGCAAGCTCTTTCAAAAGCGTGGCCACATCGCGGGCATTGCTGACCATGCCATAGATACCGGGATACACAATATGCGGATGACGTATCTTAACGGGTCTTTCTTCTGACGTATAACCATCGCTTGCCTTTTCAAGAAGCTTTTCATAACTCTCGGGCGCTCCCGAAACGATCAGGCTGTGTTTCATGCCCTGATTGCGCATCGTCTGCGATAGCATCTCTTCGATCGTCTGCCCGCGAACGCTGGCCAGATAATCGAGAAGCAGCTGCATGCCCTCTGACGAAAAGGCGATGCGCGAATACGGGGTTTCGTCGGCGGCAAGGGACTTCGACAGTACGGCCGGATCAATCGCCGACGACGCGATACCCGAGCGCGAAGGCGGAAGCCCCGAGACCGAATGATAGAGATTTAAGAGAAATGCGCGATCGACGTTCAATCCTTCGAAGATCTCTTTTCCTCGCAGCGGACCTCTGCGCGTATCGACCGGCATCTGCATCAGATTGCCGGGCCGATGAATGGATTCCTGAAATCGAGCATAGATCAAGAGAGCCTGGTCGTGAGACGTAAAGCCTTCGCGTATCGAGAGCGTCTCTTTGCGCATCTCTTCTTCAAGCAGAAGAGGAAGCAGAGCCGTGCTCAGCTCTCCCGTAAAAAAAAGCGTATCATCCGTGACATCGGCCTCGCCGGTCGTTCCAAACGAGAGTGCAAGCTCGCGACCCGGCCTGAAAACGACGATCTGCAATCCCGGAACGTGCCGCGACGTCATGAGCGAGGGAGCGAGCGATTTGAGCGTCTCAGAAAGGTCTCTTGCCTCGGCAGACTGCAAAGAGAGCCCGGCCAGCATGGCGAAAAGCAGAACTCGTTTCTTCATTATTCAAACTCCCTCAATGTATCTTTCAATAAGAGTCGCGTCCGTTTGATTTCTATGGAAATCAAACGCGGGTGCTCATATGCCGGGGCTAATCCGTCGATCGTCAGTCCACAAAATCGGGCGCCTTCTCTTCGGCAAAGCGGATTAAATCAGGCAGTAGCGAAAGGTCGACGCCCTTCCAGTATATATTCCATACTGATCTGCGCTGAAAACCGTCGGCGATCTTTTCATACCAGCGATGGATGGAATTCGTGCGTCTCGATCTCCAGAAAAGCGCTCCGGTCTCGGCAAGCACGCGCTGCCATAGATCCTGCGCCACGCCCGATCCGCGCGCATCGACGCCGACGGCGAACTTAGATAGATAGAGGCCGTACTGTGTAGCCTCGAGAAGAACCGCTCCGGTGAACTGCTCTTCTATATAGAAGTCAGAGACGCGATCAAACAGATTCACATCGGCAAGCGCGCGCCCGAAGCTCTGTTCGATCAGCATATGAAGCCTTTCTTTTTGGTCGGATGTGAGCTTTCGGTAATGGACGATCACCGTCGGACGCCTGAAAAGCGTTCCTGCTCCTTTCACCGTAAAGATCTCTTTCAACAGATTGGCCGGAGTACAGACGGAAAGATGCAGATCACGCTGACGTTCAAGCATCTGAAAGGCCAGAGCGGTTAACATCCTATCTTCGGCATCGACAGGCTCATCGGGAGCACATACGGCAAGAGCTGAGCCCTCGTTTGCGATCATGCCGCGACGACGCAAGAAGTGAATGCGCCGCACGCCCTGCGCCACAAGGTCGTGAAGAGCATTGATGAGCGAAGTCTCTTCACTGATCACAGGCACATCCGATCCGCTCTGCGCAAGCTCATGCTGAAAGGCCTGTGAGAATTGCACAGCCGTTCCTGTAAGTAAAAGCGCCGGACGCAGTCCGAGTCTTGAGAGCGATTTCAGCTGAAAGAGCAGAAGCTCGAATTCAAGGCGACAGCTTACCGCATCTGGCACGATCAACGCGAAGAAGGCTCCCCCCTCGGATCGAAAGCGGCGAAGGTAATGCTCCACCTCCTGGCTGCGGCCGATGCTTTCGAGAAAGAGCTTTGCTGTGTCAGAGAAGAACATTAACGACTCAAATAATCCGGATCAAAAAGCGACGGGTCGGGGCGAAACTTCGGATCATAGATGCGCGTTTCAAACCGAGCGACAGAGGCGCGCCGCAAATCCATCATCTCATACAGCGCGGGAAAATCAGACACAAACTGGCGGTTCGTCTTCCATTCAAGAAGCGGCCTGCCCTGCCCGAACTCCAGCACGCGAAGCAAGATGCCCCGTTCCTTCACCTCCACACGTGCCGGTCGGCCTGCGGAGTCAATCCCGATGCTCAATTGCGGCTCTTCGGTCTCAAGAAGCGTGCAATCGATCATCGTCCAATCCGGCCGAAGCGAATCCACTCGCCAGGAATGAGGCTTCAGGTTTGCAGCAAACCAGGGATAAAAGAAATCGACGGGCGAGAATCCCATCGCCGATAGAGGATCAAAGCGCTGCGACGCCTCGGGCCGTGTAAGCTGGCGGCGCGGAACGTCGAATATCCATACCTGCATGCCCCGGCCCGTCCAGAGCAGACGCAACTCCTCGGCCCGGCGAGCGGAGCGAATCGTCATATAGGCCTGCGGCGAACGCACAATGAGCTCGAAATCCTGCACGACGGTCGGCTCGTCGCGGCGCAGAAGCGTCAGAGTTCCGCGATAGAGGCCGTCGGGACGTGTGAGAGAACGGTCGAGGCCTTCCAGAACCTGCTGCAACGTGCGCCCGTCTGGAAAGGGCTTCGAAATCCGCTGCTCTTGCTCGCCGTCGACGGGGATGCCATCGGGCCATGCCTGCGCCGAAACCCTGGACACAATAAAAAATACTGAAAAAAAGAGCAGCAAAAAAGACATAATCCGACGACTTGCGGACGCGAAAAAGATTGCACGCCTCGCTTGCATGGGATGAGAATACTTCGGTCGTTGCATGCTGTCTTGTATTTCGTCGAAAAGCATGCAGCTCTGAACCACAGGAGGAACCACAGATATGAAAAAGACCTCATTGAGAGTTATTCTCTCCAGAGCCTTTGTTGCCCTCGCGGCCATGATGCTCTCTGCGCCGATTTTCGCCGACAAGATCCGCCTCAACGTAGGATACTGGCCCGGCGAGATGGAACCCGAACTTGAAGACCGCTTCTTGCTTGATGATCTCATCGGCCAGGGCGATCTCAACCTCGGCTGGACCGGCAAACAAACAAACACGATATGGCCTCTTGGGTTTCAGTACCATAAGGCGATGGGCAGCGGCACGCTAATTCTCAGCGCAAACTATACGCGCTACATGCCCGAATACAAATACAACTCGCTTCCGCTCAATTTCAACAGCGTTAAGCTTGTTGAGCTGAAAAACTACGTAAGCACGGACTGGGACGGTGAGGCCGGCTACCAGATCGAGGTCGGCAAATCGGGCCTTTTCCTGACTCCTAAACTCGGCTTCCGCTGGCATAACACAAGCTATGAATACAGCGCCGTTCAGATCGGCGGCACCGTCGGCACGACGATCGGCGATAACAATTTCGAAGCAAGCGCTCGCGGAACGTACGCAGGTTTAGGCGTGCAGTTCTATTTACAGAAGAATATGTCGATCATCGGCGAGTTTGCGACCACGTCGATCTTCCCGAACTTCGGCGGCTCGATGACCTACCAGACGACCTTTGTTTCACTGGGCGGCTCGAACCAGATCGACATCACCGATCAGGAAGCGAGCTATGAAATACAGATCAACCGCTGGATGCTGGGATTCCAGTATGACCATACGGCCGATCTGCACTTTCAGGTGGGACTGCGTCAGGAAGAGCAGATCCACTCCTACCCGGGATTCTTCGGCATGAACTTCTCGATCATTAACAACAACGCCGGCTTTAACGGCGTCGATGCCACAGAGATCATCACCGACATGATCTTCTGGGAATCCGAAAAGACGCAGAAGAAAGGCCTGTTCTTCTTCGCCGTCAGCTACGACATCAACATCTGATCGGTTAAAGATGACGGTCGATACCGGAGGGCCCTGCGGGGCCCTTTTTATTTCTGCTCTCCGTCTGAACGGGTGGATGGACCTTCTCCATCATCAGCGGCGTTAACTGACTGCGCCTTCTCGCGTTCGGCGCGCTCCTTTGCGATCAGATCGGCGAACTCCGCCGGCATGAGATACTTCTTTCGGTTATTGCATTCTTTGCAGCAGGGTACGATGTTCTCTTTGGTCGAAGAGCCGCCTCTCGATAGCGGGATCAGATGATCCATCGTCAGCTCATTGGGCTTGAACTTGCGCCGGCAGTAATAGCAGATGCCGTCGGATCGTTTGCGATTCCACCAGCCCGAATCACGCAGCTTCTTCGCCTTCTCTTTCTCACGCTGCACATGCTTTGCATCGGGCGCAAAAAAGGGATCAAATCCTGGCTCGGCATTCATCAAACGTCAGAATCCCGCCGGAATTCGCAGAAACAAGCGCGAATCAGGAGTGGTGGCGGGCCGTCCTTCCCCGTATTCAAGCAACTCTCAGCGGAATCTCATCTGCCAGCATCGGGCACAATGTGACATAACGTTCGTCCTGTAGTCTTGGCTTTGTTGTATTGAAACGGTCAGTAGAGTGCGAACTTCCATGCTCAGTCGTTTTAACATTGAGTCTTCAGGTTTTTATCGGAACAGAAACGGGCTTGCCGAGCTGATTGAGCTTGTTCAACAACCGGCTTCTCAAGAGAACTTCGGCTTGCTGGTTTGGGAAATTACGAGCGGCCATCCTTTCTCCGAATACTGTTTTGTAACGAAAGAAAGTCATTTCTACGAGTGATCGCTTATGATAGTCGCTTTCCTTCTTCCATGCTGCTCGGGTCTTCTCTCTCACAGCCCTGATAGTATCATCCCTCTGCCAGGATATCTTGAACCTTTCCGCATTTGAATACTTTTCATCGAGCGTCACTGCATGTTCGCGGGGTGGAACGATCACATTGATTCCGTTGATGCGGGCGGTATTGTAAACAGCATGAGTATCATAGGCTCCGTCGCCCCTGAACGACTTTATTTTCACGCCTGACGAAATCAAATCTCGCATCGCCTTTACCGCTTCTTTGCTGTCGCCGCTATCCTCATTATTGCTTGTTAACTCGGCATAAACTATCTCGCCGGAATTAACGTCGATTCCGATATGCAGTTTTCGCCACGTACGACGTTTTGAGGGACCATGCTTTCTGGTCATCCATTCACCGTCGCCATAGACTTTCAGCCCCGTCGAATCCATAACCAGATCCACGCCTTTTTTCATAGCCTTTGAGGCATTGATCGGCTTCATCTTGATCCCCGCCTGTCTTCTGCAAACCTGTGAATAATCGGGCACTTGCAGATCCAGCTTTAGCATCGTGAATAGCGACCTTACAAAACCGGTGGTCTGGCGAAGAGGGAATTTGAACAGGCCCCGGAGAGTCAGCATGAACTCAATTGCCTGGTCCGAATAAACAGGCTGATGGCCGCGTCCTCTATGACGGTATTCCGCTGCCCAGGTCGTGCTGATATCATCTGAGATCCATACGGTCAGGCTTCCCCGGTTCACGAGGGCCTGGTTATATTCCCGCCAGTTCTTTACACGATAACGTGTTTTCTCTTTTGCTTCGGTCTGTGTTTCAGCTTTTTTCCGGGCCATGCGTTCAGTTTATACGACTCATTGCAGGGTACAAGCATTTTCAGTACAACAAAGCCGTAGTCTTTGGCTTTGTTGCGCAAAAAAGGCTTGTACTGTGCGGCCCTAGCGACATAACGATATTATGAGCGCATTGCGGATAAAGGGAAAGCAAGATCCAAAGGTTCCCTATCGAGTTCTGAACTGGAGAGATTACAACAGAGGGCTCGTTAAGCGAGGGGATCTCTGTCTCTGGATAGAGGATGGAATTGAGGATCGCTGGTATTCCGTGGAAACACCGAATCGCCGGGGAAGAAGAGATAAATACTCTGATGCTGCTATTGAATGCGTTCTCGTTTTGAAGAGTCTCTTCGGGCTGCCTCTACGGCAAACAACGGGGCTGCTGGCATCGCTTTTCAAGCTCTCCGGATTGGATCTGGAAGTACCGGATTACAGTCGAATCTCACGCAGACAGGGTCGGCTCTCCCCTTCTATCAAATTGCCGAAGGGAATCCGATCAAAACCAATTCATCTTGTACTCGACGGAACGGGGCTCAAGGTTTTCGGCGAAGGCGAATGGAAAGTTCGCGAGCACGGTGCGGGGAAACGAAGGACATGGCGCAAGCTTCATCTTGCCATTGATGCAGGTAGCGGACAGATACTGACTGCGTTACTAACCCAGCGTGATACTCACGATGCGGAGCCCGCACCCGATATCATTCGATCACTCGTAAAGCAAGGCTATGACATAAAGGATTTTCGCGGGGATGGAGCGTACGATGCTCATAGAGTGTTTCTGACATGCTTGCAGCATGGAATCAAAGCCATTATTCCAAGCAGGGAAGGAGCCATTCTATCAAGCGAAAAATACGAGAATGCCATGGATAATACCTGGCCACGCGATGAAATCGTGAAAAGAATTCGGGAAATCGGAAAAGGAGGTTGGAAGACAGAGAGCGGATATTTCAAACGATCACTTGTAGAAATGGCAATCTATCGCTACAAGCGAACGTTCGGTGACCGCCTGAGCGCTCGTAACCTTGAGAATCAGCGAGTAGAGGTCACATTGCGGGCCTCTATGCTTAATAAAATGATCAAGACGGCTAAACCGAAGTCAGAGAAGCGGATCAGGTAATAAACGTTCTGGAATTGAAATCCGGGAGGCTATTGGCTCGGATAATCTTTGCGCAACAAAGTCGTAGTCTTTTCGCGTTAGTCAATGTCTCCTGCGCATCTCCCTTACAACCCTGACCATTCGGTCCCGCTCGAACCAGGCCTGGTGCTCAACCAGACTACAAAGCGTCACCCGCCACGCGCATTGCCGAGAGCGAGTGCGAACAGAATTTATTTTCGATTGACGAAAGCCTGCTGTGGCGCCTTACAGTCTGTCCACGCCATGCGATACCTTCTACTATTTCTCTTTCTGCCCTCCGCCTTGCTTGCAGCCCCGACGGCCGTGCAGGGCAAGCTGGATCTGCATGCATGGGATCTGAATGACCCGGTTCAGCTTTTCGGCCAGTGGGATTTTTACGCGAACGAATTCCTCTCTCCCGATTCCCTGAAAGAGGCGCCGCCGGCCGCACATTATATCGACGTGCCGTCGTTCTGGAACGGCTACGACTATGACGGGCGTATCCTCGACGGTCATGGATACGCCACCTACAGGCTTCAGGTGAGCGGGGATTTCGCAGGAAAGCCGATGGGTCTTCATATCGCCGATATGCAAAGCGCCTATGAGCTCTATGTCGACGGACAGCTGATCGCTTCAGCGGGAAAGCCGGGCACGTCGGCTGAGACGGCCATTGCTCGATGGGCGCCGCAGGTCGCCTACTTTCAGCCGGCGACGAATACGATCGACCTTGTTCTGCATATCTCAAACTACGAACACAGACAGGGCGGAACCTGGGCCTATTTTACTTTCGGCAGCGCGAAGGCCATCGCCTACGAACGAGACCTGTCCGTTGCCTTCGATCTCTTTCTTGCCGGAAGCCTGCTTATCATGGCTTTCTATCACCTGGGCCTGTTTGCTCTGCGCAACGAGGATCGCTCGGCCCTCTACTTCGGTCTTTTCTGTCTTATCACGACTCTTCGCATTCTGGTCAGCGGAGAACGCGTTCTAACGACTTTTCTGCCTGAGATGTCGTTTGCCATCCAGCTGAGAATTGAGTATCTGTCGATGGCCCTCGGACTTCCGCTTTTCACCGCATACATTAGAAATCTATATCCCGATACGGCGAAGTGGCAGTATTTCATCGTAACGGACGTGATCGCCGGCGTCGCCGCGGCGATCATACTCTTTCTGCCGACAGACATTTTCAACCACACGTCCGTTCCGCTGCAGCTGACGATCATGGCAGTTTCCATCATCATATTCACAGTGATGATTCAGACGATTCGCAAGGGCAGAGACGGCGCCATACCGGCCGTTGCCGGCATGGTCTTCCTGCTGTTCTGCCTGATCAACGATATTGCTTATGTGCACGGCTACATTCAGAGCATCAACCTTTATCCTTTCGGGCTCTTTGTATTCATCTTTTCACAATCCTTCAATCTCTCTTTGATCTTCTCGCGGGCCTTTCGTTCCGTGGAGCGTCTGTCGACCGATCTCGCGTTAACAAACGACTCTTACAGCCGTTTTGTGCCGCGCGAATTCCTGAGGCATCTCAATAAACAGGACATCCGCGAGATCGAACTCGGCGATCAGGTCGAAGGCGATATGACGGTGCTTTTCAGCGACATCCGTTCGTTTACAAGCAGATCCGAAAAGATGACGCCGCAGGAATGCTTTCAGTTCTTGAACGATTATCTCGGTCGCGTTAGCCCCGTCGTGCGATCCTACGGCGGATTCATCGATAAGTTTATAGGCGACGCCATCATGCCCATCTTTCCCGATTCGCCGAATAACGCCGTGCGCGCCGCCATCGAGATGCAGAAAGAGGTCGCACGTATGAACGAACGCGGCACGGAGCCGCTTCAGATCGGCATCGGCATTCACACAGGCAGGCTTGCGCTCGGAACAATCGGCGAGCGAGATCGCATGGAAGGCACCGTCATCTCCGATGCTGTCAATCTCGCCTCACGGCTGCAGGATCTCACGAAAAAACTGCAGAGCCCTATCATTCTTTCAGAGACGACGTATAACCAGATCTCGCATCGCGAAGGCATGCGCTATCTGGGAAGTGTGCGCGTCAAAGGCAAGTCAGAGCTGACGCGCATCTATGCCGTCGACCTGGATCTGCCGGTCACGGCTGCCGATCAAAACGCACGTCTTTAACGCCGACGACGGCGCCACAGATGCGTACGACTCTGCCATCCTCGACGATGAGCGGCACGACGGAGCGCAGTGGTAGCGGAATCGCCTCCCGCAGAAAGATCTCTTTCAGCTTTGTGCCCGTCGTCGTTCGCATGCCCGGCTCAAAAAAAGCGACCGTCTGCCGTTCGCCTTTCGCGTAACGGAATATTCGCCGACCGTGAATTATAAACTCCCGCTCATCCTCCGTGTATGCCGGACGTTTCAACATTGCAGCGTCGGATCGAAAGATCCAGATCGCATCGCCTGCCGAACAGAGAATCCAGTCTTTCGTCTGCACATTCAGCCGGCCGCTCAGGGATTGCTTCATGATCTCGCCCAATACGCCCGAGTCGGCGCTGCCCTGCACGGGCTTCAGCGCAAGCCGCAGCAATGCGCGATCAAGTAGGTGCTTCACCTCTCCCGCCGAAGCCCCCTCAAACAGGGCAAAGGGCAACACAAGATGCTCTATAGTCGGGGCGGCGGCTAACGTAGTGCGACCGAAACGCTCACCGGCATGCAACCGACGCCAGAGAGCGCCCGGCTCCCATCCCTCGTCTTTCAGCGCGGGCACGACGGTGTGGCGTAGACGATTGCGTCGATACTCATCTGACCGATTCGTCGGATCTTCCCGATACGCGATTCCGTGCTCTTTCGCATAACTCTCCAGATCGGCCCGCGTCGTTTTAAGCAGAGGGCGAAAAAGGGAGATAGTCTCTTTGCGCGAAAGCGGCAGCTCGATAAACGACGGCATTAGAAAAGCCCTGTCCGTCGCCCCGCGCATCATCTTCAGCAAAACGGATTCGGCGTAATCATCGGCATGATGCGCCGTCACTCCGACATACGGCAGGCCGATCTGTCGACCGATGCGCGACATGCGACGGTAACGCGCAAGGCGACCGGCCTCTTCAAGATTGAATCCGCCGCGATGCGCAAGCACTCGCAGACGAATGCGATCGCTGTATAACGGCAGGCCAAGCGTCGCGGCCAGACGCTCCACAAAGCGGGCGTCGCGGGCCGACGAGAGGCGCAGTCCATGATCGAGATGAAACAGAACGGGCGACTCGTCCAGCTCGCCGGCATGAAAAAGCTCGCTGTAAAGATGCGCAAGCACGACGGAATCCAGCCCGCCTGAACATCCGACGATATACACAAGCGTGCGATCGGGTAAAAGATCGGTCGCTGTCAGCCCCGGAAGCATGAACGTTCAAGCTCTGTAAGTCTTCAGGCGAAGCAAGCCTTTCTCAATCATGCGCTCCCCTCTGCATTTTCGACGGGCAATTTCTTCTGGCATTTTCCTATTGAAATCTATTGCCCTTTGATTTCCCTGGATCTGTGGGACTCATCGAGCGCATCCGAAATCTCATACAGGGCGATCTGACCTCTCTCTTTACAGATCCGTCGGCCGGACTGTGGAAGGCCTTTCTCTATTTAAGCTTTCTTGCTTTTGTCGTCTTGCTCTTTACCGCGCAGCTGCTGCCGGATTGGTCTTTTCCCTTTCGCAGATTCGCCCCCGAAAGCCCCGCCCCGACCGTGCCGGGCCCCGTCCATAACATCTGATCATGAATCCGCAAGATAAGCGTCCCGTTTTTTATCGATTGCTGCCCGCCGTTCAGGGCTACGAATGGGGAAACTCCGACGGCCTCATACATCGACTGATCGAGAAGCGCACCGGCGAGAAGGTCGAGCCGCGTCCGATTGCCGAGATGTGGAAGGGAGCGCATCCCTCCGCCCCGTCGCGTATCGTCGGCCATCACTTCAGCATCAAGCCCGGGCAGCTGTACGCCGAAGAGATGGCGCTGAACGACGCGATAAAACAGGACCCCGGCCACTTCCTCGGTCGATTGCATGAAAAGGGTTATACGACCCTGCCCTTTCTCTTTAAAGTGCTCGATGCGGCCAAACCGCTCTCGATTCAGGCGCACCCCGATAAACAGAGGGCCGAGCAGCTGCATCGCGATGATCCCGCGCATTATCCTGACGACAATCACAAGCCCGAGCTTGCCATATCGCTCGGCCATTTCGAGGCAATGGCCGGCTTTCGCCCGATCGCAGAACTGCACCATGAGGCCGACCGGCTGCCGCCGCTTGCCGCCGTATGCGGACTTACGCGCAACACGCCCGATGCATCTGAAGATATCAGCCGCCTGCCCGCCAGCGAGCAGCTGCGAAGCATCTACGGCCGTATCATGCAGGCCGATGCGGCGACGATACGCCGGCATGCCACCGATCTGCTTCATATGCTGGGACAGCTTCGCGCATCGGAACGCGATAACTGGTTCGTACGTCTTGTCGAATTCTACGGCCCTGAAGATCCGGGCATCTTCGCCATCTATCTGCTTAACTATTTGAAGCTTGAAGCGGGCGAGGCGATCTATCTCGGTCCAAACGAGCCGCATGCCTATTTAAAAGGTCAGATCCTCGAATGCATGGCCTCGTCGGATAACGTCGTCCGCGGCGGCCTCACGCCGAAATTCAAGGATCTGCCTACGCTTCTTTCGATGCTCACCTACGACGACAGTCCGGGTCGCATTCTGCTTCCCGCTCCGGAAGGTCCGCTGCCCTACCCCGCCACGTATCCCGTGCCTGTGAAGGATTTTCGCGTCAGCCTGCTTCACCGCCCCGAACAGCCCGTCGCTTATGTTCCCCTCCGTCCGTTATCCATCGTTCTGCTTCTTGAAGGCAGGGCCGTTCTGCGTGCGCGCCAGGGAGATCAGGAACGCACGGAACAGATCGCCGAAGCGGAGGCGCTCTTTATTCCCGGCGACCTCGAAAGCCGCGGCGTTCAGCTCTTTTTAGAGCCCGAAGCCGATTCGCGCATCTACGAAGCAAGTACGGCACTCTAAGCTCCGGTTGCACCTCACGCCTCACACCGCAGGTGCTGCTTTGTTGAATGGTTGAGCACCAGGCCTGGTTCGAGCCGGTGCGGGTGGAGCGGAACTCGTGATATGGCACTCCTGGCATCGATTGGTGCAGCCGGTTGGGGTTAGACGGGAGGAATGACGGCAATGCGGGTGTTCCAGGAGCCCGCCCATCCCAGCGTTCCGCTCAAACATCGGCATGAAAACGTATAACGACAGTGCCGGCCAGGAAATCATGAAGGGCCTGCCCCTTCTTATTAAACAGAATCGGCAGACAGTCTGCCACAAGCCAGGATGTGTGCATAAGAATCGTCCACGATACGGCCACCTCCAGATCTCCATCCAGCCCCCAGGTCAGCGCCACAATCAGGGCAAGCAGAACCGGTACGATCCCGCGAATGAAGGATTGTTTCCACGTGACGGGCTCGTCCTCTTCAGTTGAGACGACCTTCACATGCAAGAAGAATTTGCCGATCGTCTGGCCATAGACGGCGATCAGGACAATGGCATAGAGTGCAGGCGAAAAAGTGAGCAGCATCTGAATTCTCATGGGCTCCATTTCTATCAAGGAGCTCAGCCAGAGGCCTGCTATCCAGTTAAGGCCGAACACGACAAGCATATCAACGACGGCGGCAGCAAATCGCCTCAGTGCTGTTTGATACCTTTGAGGCTCTGCAGACGCCCGTTCGTTCCCCTTCAGTACTTTCAGGGCCTCGTATCTTTCTATTACAAGCAGGTACCGCTCGGATTGACTGTCTCTGTCTATCGTGCGAAGTATTTGAGTCAGCTCTGATAACGATAGGGTCTCGAGATAGGTTCGATACTTTTCTTCAGACATTTTCCGCTTCCGGAAGTATGCAGGCATCGAGTATACAATTGCGTCAAGCGATACGCAATGGCGCACAGATTTAATGCGAACATAACAAGATTATGTCGCGCCCGGATACATTGGCCTCAACGCCTTCCCCTGTCGTGCCCGGATACATTGGCCTCAACGCTTTCCCCTGTCGCGCCCGTTCACATCGCCTCACCGCTTTCGCCTGTCGCACCCGGCCATCGGCCTCAACGCTTTCTCCTCCCACGCCCTGTCCCCTTCAACGCCTTCTCCCGTCGCACCCGTCCGCCTCACCGGTATTCCAGGGTTCTCCGTCCAACCTGCCGCCCCCTCTTTTTCCCGCTTGACAGGAAATACGACATAATACGATTATTTGCGCACAGGCAGAATGCCTGTCGACTTTCTGGCGGGAAAATGCTTCCCGAATTCAGGCGGTCGGTCTTACTATTATATAAAGAGGGATGCCGATGAGCAGCTCCATTTCGGGAATATACAAATCCGGTTCACGGGCACGGGCTATCGAACCGGCACGGTCCAAATCGATTGAGGCCAGCCGCCCTGCTCTGTCAAGAGAAGAGCTGGAGGCCGTTTTACAGTGCCTGATCGAAGATCAGATCGGATCAGGCTCCGTCACAGAGCGCCTTGAGAAGGCGCTTGCCGAGGCCGTCGGTCATAAAAAGGCCCTTGCGGTGAACTCGCCTGCGGCCGCCTATCATCTCGCTTTTCTCGCACTGGAAGCCGGTCCGACAACGACGGTCTGGATGAACGCCCTGACCTCTGTGGCCGCCCTTGATGCGGCTCGCTATACGGGCGCCTCCGTGCGATTGCTCGATGCGGGTCGGGATAGCTTTCATCCGGCGCCAGAGGCCATTCAGGCGATGCTGGAAGAGCTTAACCAGGGCGATGTCTTTATTCTCGATCATGTCTATGGAAGCCCCTGCGAGTTCGGCCTTGATGATCTGCGCGCAAAGGGAGTGCGTATCATCGAAGATATTACCGGAGTGCTGGGCTCGACGATGGCGACGGGCGAATCCTTCGGTCAGGCAGGCGATATCATGCTCTGCGGCCTTGCCGAAGACGATATGATCACGACCGGCAACGGAGCCTTCCTCTGTGCCGCGCAGAATGCGATTTTCAAGAAGATGGCCGCCCTGCGTTACGGCGAGAGCCGCGATCCGCATGGCATCGCCTACGATTATCGCCTTGAGGATTTTCAGGCGGCGATGGGCCTTCACCAGCTTTCGAGGCTCGGACAGATGGTCAGTCGTCGCAAGAAGATCGGCGTGAAATACCTCGAAACGCTGCGTCTCACGAAGCATCAGTCCTGCTTCAAGAATCCGGGCCCTGATTCCTATCATCGGATGCCTGTGGTCGTAGCCCGGCCTCAGGAAGAGGTGATGCGCTACTTCAAGGCGCTTCAAATCGGCGTGCAGCGCATCCCCACTCCGCTGCATCATTTTCTGTCCATGCCGCCCATGGAGTTCCCGAATGCCGAGCGCCTGTTCCGTCGGGCGATCTGTATTCCGGTGTATCCGGCGCTGACGGCAAACAACGTGGAGCGCATCGCCGGATCGGTGAGAAATCTGATCTGAAATTCTGGTTGACGTTTCGATCAATTGTCCTCATCTACGAGGAAAGACGAACCGGTGTTGAATCCGGCCGTCAAACAGAGGCTCAGATGCTTTCTGTGAACAAGAAGATACGGAGGAGTTTCATGATGAAACTGACAATGAAAAAGATCACCGTTATTGGTGCGATGCTGTTCGCCTCTTCGCTCTTTGCGCAGACTCCTGTGGGAGTATGGAAGACCATCGACGACGAAACGGGCCAGGCTAAATCCTATGTGAAGATCTACGAGATGAATGGAGTTCTTTACGGTCAGATTGAAAAGCTGCTCAGCCCTGAAGATCAGGGAAAGAAATGCGATAAGTGTCCCGGTCAGGCAAAAGACAAGCCGCTTGAAGGCCTTACCATCATCTGGGGCATGAAGAAAGACGGAGACGAATGGACCGGCGGCTCCATCATGGATCCGAAAAACGGAAAGATCTATTCTTGCAAGATCAAAGTCGAAGGCAGCAAGCTGATTGTACGCGGCTTCCTCGGCGTTTCTCTGCTCGGTCGGTCGCAGACCTGGCATAAACTATAACACGTCCGGGCGAAAGGCTTCTGCCTTTCGCCTTGAACTTTCAAGGCAGGTTATTCTTCGAATGAGGCGATTGAGTTTTCTCGCAATCCGGCATGGCAGAACAATTACCAGAGTAATATCGCCTGTACTGTTAGCGTTCCTGTTCACTGCAATTATTCCTTCCTTCTCGCCTCTAACCGCTCGCGAAGAGCCGCGAAACGAACGGCCCGATAAGACCGAGAACGATTCTGACGATAAAAACGCTCCTCGACTGAGTCGTCGCGACCTTCAGGCCGACGTAGCGTTATGCGATGGACGTACGCTGAAAGGCCGCATCCAGCTTGAGATGCCCGACTCCATGCTCTTCACACATACCGTCGACGGATTGGAGTTTGTAAAAAAAGTTCGCCTTGCCGATATCAAGAGCATTGAGTACGAGCGCTGGACTCCGGCTGAACAGGGAAAGGGAAAGGACGGTCGCGTCTTTCGCTTCGACGTCAGCCGTTTTCGCGTCGAGCTCGCCGACTCTACTCTGATCGTTCAGAAGCCGATTCCCTCTTATATGAATAAGGTGAAGTTCTCGAATCGCAACGGCGATGTTCTGCTGTATTCGTTCTGGATGGACCTTCTTAAAGCCGATAACTCCTGGTATACGGGCATCCAGGGCCCTCCTTCTGGAGAGCGGGCCTTCTGCCATAAAGATGTGATTAAGAAGATCATCTTCGTGAAATAATCCTTCCTTCGTGCAGATTCTTTATTATATTGCCGGGAACTATGGCCTATCGCTCCACCTTCGACGCCGTTCAGGATCTTGAGAAAAACGGACATCTCGTCCGCATTCAGGATGAGGTCGATCCCGATCTTGAGATGGCGGCCATCCATCGACGCGTATTCGAGCGCGGTGGACCGGCGCTGCTGTTCGAAAACGTTAAAGGCTCTTCTTTTCCCGCTGCGTCCAATCTATTTGGCACGCTCGATCGCGCACGCTTCCTTTTTCGTCGAAGCCTTGAAGACGTGAAGTCGCTCATCGCCGTACGCGCTCATCCGCCGACGCTTTTCAAGCAGCCCTCTCTTTTATTCAGGCTGCCCTTTGCAGCGATGAAAGCCCTTCCTCAACGAAGCATTTTTGGTAACTCTTTTGCGCCCGTAATGGCGAATCAAACGACGATCGATCGTCTTCCGGCGCCGCGCTCCTGGCCTCTGGACGGGGGGCCGTTCATCACGCTGCCTCAGGTTTATACAGAGGATCCCGATCGTCCCGGCGTTCTCTCGTCGAACATGGGTATGTATCGGGTACAGCTTTCGGGCAACCAATACGAAGCGAACAACCAGATCGGACTTCACTATCAGATTCATCGCGGCATCGGCGTTCATCATCAGAAGGCGATCGCCGCGGGAAAGCCGCTTCGTGTGAGCATCTTCGTCGGCGGACCGCCGGCGCATTCCGTGGCCGCCGTCATGCCTCTTCCCGAAGGGTTACCCGAAACGGCCTTCGCCGGCGCTCTTGCCGGCCGGCGATTTCGTCATACGTCGTATCAGGGTTACCGTATCGCCTCGGATGCCGATTTCTGCATCGTCGGTACGGTTGAAGACTTCACGCTGCCTGAAGGCCCGTTCGGAGACCATCTTGGCTATTACAGCCTGCAGCATGAGTTTCCCGCTCTCAGGGTAGAGGCCGTCTTTCACAGAAAAAACGCCATCTGGCCTTTTACCGTCGTCAGCCGCCCTCCGGCCGAAGACACGATTTTCGGCGCCTTGATTCACGAGTTAACAGGGCCGATGGTGCCGGTCAGTCTGCCCGGTCTGCGTGCGATGCATGCGGTCGACGCTGCAGGCGTGCATCCGCTTTTGCTTGCCCTGGGCAGCGAGCGTTATACGCCCTTTGATAAAGACGAGAAGCCGCGAGAGATACTCACGATTGCCAATGCCGTGCTCGGTTTCGGGCAGGCCTCGCTTGCAAAATACCTGATGATCGCCGCCGGCGATGCGCCCGATCCTCATCATGCCGAGCAGTTCTTTGATTACTGCCTTGAACGACTCGATTTCAGCCGCGATCTGCATTTCCAGACGGGCACAACGATCGATACGCTCGACTATTCGGGTACGGGGCTGAACGAAGGATCAAAGCTCGTGCTGGCCTGTTATGGCAGGCCTCTGCGTACGCTTGCTACGGAGCTGCCGACGCAGCTGCGCGAGAATGTGGCAGGCACCGGATGGCGATGGGCCTTTGTGCGTCCCGGCGTCGTTGCCCTGGCCACCGAACCGTCGCTTCGCGCGCGCGAAGAGGATGATCCGACGTTGATACCGCTTACTGGCAGGCTTGAGGCTCTTGAAAGAGAGCACCCTGCCGCCTTTGCCGGCGTGGCGATGATCGTGCTCTGCGATGATCCGACGTTTACGGCCGCTTCGTTTAACAATTTCGTCTGGGTAACGTTTACGCGGTCGAATCCGGCGCAGGATGTGCACGGACTTCATGCCTTCTCAAAGGCCCGTCACTGGGGCTGCCGCGGACCTCTGCTGATCGATGCGCGCATAAAAAGACACATGGCTCCGCCTCTTGAAGAGGATGCAAGGACCATCGAACGTGCGGAGCGACACTTCAGGAAAGGCGCAGCTCTCGAACGCTGGGGCTGAGAAGGCGGAGTGTTTCTTTTAACGGAGAACGATGCATCAGCCCTCCTGCATCGTCTCCAGTCGTTTGCGGAACTTCTCTTCGCGCACCTTGTTGTTCAGGCGTGCATAGACCTCCATGAGCTCCTTTGTGACGCGACGATCATCAGGATGACGAAGGTGATAGATCTCGCCGTATTCGGCGGCTCGGGCAAGCAGGTTGCGCTTCTTCATAAGCAAGAAGAGCCGGTATAGCATCTCGTCGTCTTCGGGCCTGAAGCGCAGATACTTCTCCATGTGGATGATGGCTCGACCGTACTGCCCGGTTTTCAGATAGAGCGAGGCCAGCTGCTTGTGCAGCTGTAGATTCTCGGGATACTCCGACAGGCCTTTTAACAGCAGCTGAATACCTTCATGCGGCTCAATCGAACCGCTACGCACGGCTTCAATATTCTCTTTCAGCTGACGCGAAACGGCGCGACGACGACGGTGCTCATCGGAATCGGGCTGATATCGAATCGATAGAAGAGAGAGGTCATCCATCAACTCATACTGCTCAGAGAGAATCTGAGCCATCTGAGAAGGGTTGCCCTGCGTCCTGGCAGCGATGCTCAAGAAGAGGCTTTCATCTTCGTTGATGATGCGCACTCCGTCTTTCTCGCCCATGACAAGGTCGTCTTTGCCATCCGATCCGAATATCAGCGTATCTCCTATCTGCAGCGAGATCGTCTGTATAGAAATGAATCCGCTCATGCCCGTCATTCCCAGCTTGCGAAGCGGTTCGGCCTGCTCTATAAACGAGGCCTGTCCGTCGCGCACAAGCACAGGAAGAGGATGTTCGGCGTTGATGAAATAGACGAATCCCGTCTCTTCATCGACGAGACTCATGATGAGCGAGACCAGCATCGATCCGTCAAAGCTCTCGAAGACGCGATGCAATTCCACAAAGGCCAGCTTTAACCACTTCTCAGGCAGAAGCTCGCGGTCCAGCTCGGAGTACTTTGTCCGTTCGACAAGGGATTCGATGACGGCTCCAAGAACAAGGGCCCCGCCTGCTCCCTGAATGGATTTTCCCATGGCATCGGCGTTGACGGCGAAGATGTAAGGGCGACCGCGCAGAACGATTCGGTGCGCCGTACACAGGTCGCCGCCGATCTCTTCTTTCCAGCGCCGAAACGTAAACTGCTTCTTCTGCTTCACGACAAAGTCGACGATGCATGGGCTATCTTCGGGCACATGGTTCGCAGAAAGCGGACGCAGAAGAAGCGAGGTAAGAAAATAGTCGCCGTCCTGAACCTCTTTCAGGCTGCGAACCTCGACAAGCGTGTTCTGTAGCTCCTCTGTGCGCTCGATCACGCGCTGTTCAAGCTGATCGGCATACTCACGCAATTCCTCTCTTGCCGTTCGGATGCTGTCGACCATGCTATTAAAGTTTCGCGTCAGGAATCCGATCTCATCTTCGATTTTAACGGGCACCTGAACGTTCAGATCGCCCCGGTTGACGGTCTCCACGCCGCCAAGAAGCGAACGCAGCGGTTGCAGCAGAGCTCCAAGAAAAAAGATCGGATACCCCAGCATGATAAGAACGGTCACCCCTAATTGTAGATTGTTCATCACGAAAGATCCTTCGTTCAAGAAGGTTCGATAAGCCTCATAACGAAAATCCACCTGATAAAGCTGCTGGCCCGAGGAAAGGAAGTACGTGATGTATTTTCCGTCGAGAGGATCCTCATGTGCGGCGGCCTGTCGATCAAGACCGTAGCCTCGATCACCGGGCGATAAAGGCTCCGGGAAAAGAGCAAGCAATGAGCTGCGATCTTTGAAGAAATCATCAGGCCCCGTCAGGGCTGCCTCCAGGCGAGCAGCAAGAAACGGATCGGATTTCAGAGTCTCGGCCGCCTTCTGAAACTCAGCGCGCAGATCAGCGCCAGGCAAGCGTTCGATGATTCCACGAACACGACGAATACGATTTCGTCCTTTTTTCAGATCTTTAAGGATCTGCTGACGATGAGCGGATTCATCCATTCCGGCCTCTGAATGCCTCTGCTTCTCGCTCTGCAGCCAGTTCAGAGTGCCCGACAGTGCCGGAAGCAGCGCTTCGGCGGTCGTTGCCTTTATCGCGGCCACGGAATCGCCGTTCAGGTACCTCTGTAAAACTCTCTGTGCTGCTTGCTGCACGGACGACTGTCTGCACAGCCCCGGAAGCGCTTCGGCCTCGCCTTCATAAACGACGGAGGAAGTGCCGTCGGCATTCACCCTCGCTATGCAGCTGAGGTCTTCTGATCTATACGTCTGATCAACGATGGCGCGATACCCCTTTTGAACTTGAAGAGAGTCGTACATGCCTTCGCGATCCCGCAGAAGATGAAAGTTCACGGCTTGTAGAATCAAGAGCACGGTTACAAGCGATATGGCATAGAGCTTCATCAGAAGCGTCGTACGCTCCGTCATGTGATTCACATATATTACGAGAAAGACAAAGGCCCCGGCCACGCCCGAGATATTCCAGATCGTTTGAAAGACCTCTCTATCGAGAAGGTTCAACCGGTTCAGCAGATTGAAGATGCCCGGTACAAAGACGATGAAGAGGAAGGCTAAGAGCATCACAACAAGCGGAAATCGCTTCTTCGCACGCACGATACGAATGACGCCTGTTATGACAAAGAACAGAACATAAAGCAGGATGACAGCGCCGACAATACGCCCGAGAACGGGCAGATCGACATCATAGTAATGTCCATCAAACTCATAGACCTTGGGGGCCGATAGCGATTGATATACAAAGGCCAGCGTTACGATACTCGATATTACAAACGTGCTCCAGAAGTAGATCTTGCGAAAGCGCGGCCAGATGGGCTCGGGATAATTCAAAAGGAAAAGCGAGACATGCGAAGTTCCGTAAAGAGAAACGGCGACACTGATCCATCGATGATAGGCGAATATGGGCCTCGGTATCAGATAGGCCAGGAAGTAAGCAAGCGCCATCGACGAGATGATTGTGAACAGAAAGATCAGATCACGAGTAGCCGCCGTGCGATCGCGCAGCGTCAGCAGGTACCCGGCGAAGAACAGAGTAAAGATTACATAGTTCAAACCGGATACGGTGAAGAAATTATGAAAGAAGAGATGATCCATAAGCCCGCCAGTGCCCGTATTTTTATCCTTTCATAGCATGGCGACCCGGAGACCTCCCTGCTTCGACAAGGAGAGCCGCTAAGAAACATGCTGTGAGGCACATGTCTTCATTTCTATACCGGTCGCTCTTTGCGGCAACTGCTTTTTTTTGAGAAGTCGTTTTAAAACCGGCAATACAGCCTCTGCCTTAATAGCGTTCGTATCTAAAGAACGGGTCTTGAGATACGAACGCTTACGGACTGGGCGGTCTTCTTTGAAAAGCCTGTTGCGGTCTCAAATGCGAAAACGACTGACGATCTGTCCGAGTCTCGACGAAAGTGTATCGAGTTGCGTGGCAAGTCCCGAAAGGCTCTGCGCGTTCTTAGCGCCGTCCTGCGTTGCCGTCGAAATGCCCGTGATGTTCTGTACAACGTCACTCGAGGCCTGCGCCGACTGGTTCACGTTACCGGCGATTTCCTTTGCCGTAATCGATTGCTCTTCAACGGACGATGCAATGGAGGTACTGAATTCGTTGATCTTTGAGATCACTGACGTAATCATCGAGATAGACTCAACGGCCATCTCGGTGGAATTCTGAATCGCCTCAATGCGGGTTTTAATCTCGTCAGAGGCCTCGGCCGCCTGCCGGGCAAGTTCTTTAACCTCAGAAGCGACGACAGCAAAGCCCTTCCCTGCATCCCCCGCTCCGGCCGCTTCAATGGCGGCGTTCAGGGCAAGCAGATTGGTCTGGCTGGCGATGCCCTGAATGGCCTCGACGACCTTGCCGATCTCCTGAGCATCGACACCCAGCTGCTTGATCTTTTGGTTCGTCTCGTTCGCCGTCTTATCCGCCTCACGCGCGATCTTAGAAGCATCCGAAGCGTTACGAGCGACTTCACCGACAGATGTCGACAGTTCTTCGACCGAAGACGATATGACCTGAAAATTCTGATTCATCTGTGTGGCTGCAGCCGAGATATTGCGCGACTGCACCGACATCTCTTCCATGCCCGCCGAGAGGTTCTGGCTGGCGCCTGTAAGCGACCCGGCCGAGGCCTTTACGTCGTTTGTATTCGAGGACATCTCTTTTACGATATCATGGATGTTGCCAATGAACTGGTTGATCCACTTTGCCATATCGCCTACCTCGTCGGTGCTGTTCACCTCAAGACGTTTGGTCAGATCACCCTCGCCTTCTGCAAGGTCTCGTACACGGTCGACGGCATTCTGAAGGGGCGTCGAGATATAGCGACGCATCAACGTAAGGATCGTCAGAGCGGCCACCACTGACAGAGCGATAATGACGGTAAAGACGACAATCGTTATTCTGAAACGCGTTACTTCCTCGTCATACAGCTGCTGTGCTACCTCAGACTGAATATCAACGAGGCGATTTATGTGATCTCGCATCTGTCGGTAGTTGTCGCGCCATTGCACCGATAATCGGCTGGCCTCTTCCTCCTGACCTCGTAGAATGGCGTCTCTAAAACGCCCACGTATCTCTGCCCCGGCCTTTTCGGTCGACCGATAATCTGCGTAACGGCGGGCCTCTTCTTCTGTGAGAACGGTTTTCTCAAAAGCGGCCAGCTGCTCTTCCATCTCCTTCTTGAGACGATCGGTGTCGTCAATGCGCCTGCGGATCTCGGCCTTATCGCCTTCCTGCAGGGCAATCATTTCCGTGAGCATATTTACACGAATCTGCATCAGATCTCGCGAAACGATATTCATCTGTTTTAACGGTATGATCCGGTTCTCATAGATGTCCTGGAGAGCATTTATAGAAGCATTCAGTTGATAGAAGCCGTAACCTGCGACAAGCAGCAGAAAGGCCATAGAAATCAGGTTGCTGACGAGGATCTTGGCGTTGATCTTCAGGTTCTTAAACGATGTCATATGATGTAGATACTCCCGAGTAAAAGACGTGCAATAGGTGAAAAAAACCTGACCTTTAGGTATTATCGGTCCCGGCGTCTTGATTTTTTACCTGAAAGCGTCTAATAGAGAATGCAAAAAGAGAACGACGGCAGAGGCGGCCTTGCAACTCTTTTTTCAACCCGGTTCTTCCGATACTGTACAGGACGTTATGGCAAACTTTTTTAAACGCGGCAAAAAGATCATCATCTCGATTGAAAAAGACGAGCTTCGCGAATCGGGCAGTTCTCTGCGTACAGTGCTCGGCGAATCGCTGCCTCTTGAAGCGGGAAATGAAATTCTGTTGAATATCGGAGCCTGTGACGAGCTCAGCATTGAATCGGCGGCCGTTCTTGCAACCTTTGCGAAAGAATGCCGCAAGGTCGGTTGCGCCCTGAAGATTACGGCCTCCTCAGCCATCAAAGATCAGTTCAGCATCATCGGCCTGGACCGCCATTTTCAGATCCCTGGCGTCGCCTCTTAATCGTCTTATTTCTAATGTAAAGGTTGCAAGCATGGATGAACAGAGCTCAAAATTCCTGAAAAGCTTCATCGTAGAATCGACCGACCTGCTCGATAAAGCCGAGGAGGCCATCCTCAGCCTGGAGCAGGGCTTTGACCAGGAAAAGGTCGATCAACTCTTTCGCGCCATTCATACGATTAAGGGGAATTCCGGGCTCTTTGATCTGAATCGCATCAAAGAACTCTCGCATATCTTTGAAAACGTGCTGAGCGCCGTACGTTCTCGCGAGATAGAGCCCGACGTCGATATGGTCGACATCTTTCTGCTCAGCGTCGACCGACTGCGTCAGATGATCGATCGCATTGAGGATTCAGAGAAGACGGTCGTTGAGGATCTCGTCAGTCGCCTGTCGTCGCTTCGCGGATCGGCGAAATCAGAGGAACGGAAGACACCAGCGGATGTTCAGCCCGATGTTCGCAGCGTCTTTGAGAATTTCTGTAAGAAGCTGCGGACAAAGATTCCGCCGGCAGCCATGCAAACAGAGGATTATCTTGCCTGCGCCGTGATGGACCTTGCCGCTCAGAATACCGGGAAGCTATCTGAGATCTCGGCTCGTCTTCAAACGTTTCGAAAAGGCAAGACGATCATTCTGCACGGTATCAGTCCCTCTCTCGTTTCGGAATTTAACGATAAAGCCGGCAAAACACTGCCCTACTTCATCGTATTCCAGAGCAAAGAAGAGCCGAACCAGGCGCTCACAGCCGCCGGTCTGCAAACCATCGCTCTCGACCTTATCCATGCTCCTGTTAAAACAGGCGAGGCAGAAGTGAACCCCCTGGAGCCCGACAAGCCCGCCGCCGTCGAGACGCCGGCACTAAAAGCGAAGGCCATACAGCCGGCTCAGGTCGAAAAGCGCGAAGAGGATGCGACCGGCGTCGAAAAAGAGTCACATCTGAAAGTGCCTCTTCCATTGATCGAGAATCTGATCAATCTGGCAAGCGAAACGGTCATCGCCCGCAACGAACTGATGCAGAAGGTCGAAACATCAAGCGACCCTACGCTGGCCGTCAGCGCTAAAAAAATAAGTTACCTCGTCTCGCGCATTCAAGAAGGCATCATGCGCACGCGGCTTCAGGAACTCGAAACGCTCTTTCAACGAGTGCCGCGCCTGGTGCGCGACGTCTGCTCACAGACGGGCAAACAGGTACAGCTCGTTACCGACGGCGGCAATGTCGAACTCGATAAAACGCTCATCGATTCGATACGCGATCCGCTCACTCATATCGTACGCAATGCCATCGATCACGGAATCGAAGCTCCCGACGAGCGCATCCGCCTGGGCAAACCGCGTGAGGGCAAGCTGCGCGTCGACGCCTTCTTTCGCGGCGGCAACGTCATCATCACCGTGCAGGACGACGGGCGCGGGCTTAACTACGATCGTATTCGCGAAAAAGCGCAACAGCGCGGCCTGCTTTCCGCCGAGGCGGCGAAGGCGGCCACCGATGCCGAGCTCGCCGATCTGATCTTTCTGCCAGGATTCAGCACAAGCGAAACCGTCACGACGACGTCGGGTCGAGGCGTCGGCATGGACGTCGTTCGCACCAGTTTAAAGAAGGCCGGCGGTTCCGCTGAGATCAATTCAGTGACCGGCGTAGGAACGACGATTCAGTTAACGATTCCGCAAACGCTTTCTATCGTCACATGTATCCTGATTAAAAGCGGCGGTACGCGACTTGCCATTCCGCAGGCGAACGTCAAAGAACTGTTGCAGCTCGATCCGACGAAGCTCGATCAGATTCAGGACAGTCTTGCTTACGAGATTCGCGGACACCTGCTGCCTCTCATCCATCTACAATCGCTTCTGCGAACCGTGAAAGGCGAAGACGTTCGCGAAACGCGCGATTCGCTGACGACGGGCTTTATCATCGTCGTCGAAACCGAACAGCATAGATTCGGACTTCTTGTCGACGAGATCCTCAACCCCGAAGAGATCGTCGTAAAATCGCTCGGTCAGGAATTTGCCGAGGTGAAGATCTTCTCGGGAGCGGCCATCATGGGCGACGGAGAGGCGGTGCTCATTCTTGATACGGCCGGTATCGCCCGACATCGAAATATGCAGGGCAACCTCAGCGAGGACGAAGAAGAAGAGCAGCGAGGCTCGACCGTGCTTGAGGGGATGGAAGAATCGGGTTATCTCGTCTTCGAATCGTCGTCTTACTATTTCGGAGTTCCCGTATCATCGGTTCCAAGAATCGAACAGATCGAGTATAACCGAATCGAGACGCTGCTTGACTTCGAGATTCTCAATCATCAGAATCATATCGTTCCTCTGCTGCGGCTCGAGAAGGTCTTCGCTCTTGACAAGAAAGTGGAAATGTTTAACCAGAAAGAAACCTACGTTATTCTTTTCACGATCAACGGCTTCCGAATCGGCCTTATTGCCGACGAGGTACACAATGTCGTGACTGATTTTGAAGGAGTTGACAGGAATACCTTCACATCTGAGTCTGTTACCGCCTACGCCCTGACCGGAGGCAAGACCACCATGTTGCTCGACATCGAAGATCTGGCAGAGCGCTTCAAGAACGGACGTTACAGAGCTCTTAAAGAACATCTGAGCGAAAGCCTTGAAGGGAAGACCACGTCGGGAGTGCGCAAATGAATCGCGAATTCCTGACATGGTATGTAGGCGAGCAGATCTACGGGCTTGAGCTTCATCGCTGCAAAGAGGTGGAGAAAAATCTGCGTCTGACCCCCGTTCCGAACGCCAAGACCTATATTGCCGGTATCGTCAACCTGCGAGGCGACGTCGTCACCGTCATCGATCTGCGTCAGCTTCTGCGCAAACAAACGATAGAAAGGCCCGAACGCTTGCAGATTATACGCCTGAAATCTACGGGAACTCAGGTAGCCGTTATTGCCGAAAAGATCGACGACATCCTGAGCATAGCCGACGAAAGCCTGGAACCGGCCGGCGCTCACATGGAAGAACAGGAAGGCTACTATATTCAGTATGTGGCCATTACAAAGAAGGGCCCGATTCTCATTCTGAACAGCGAACGATTGCTGGCCGGACGTAATTGATTTCTGACCTTTCTATGAATCAAACGAAAAAGATCACCGTTCTTATCGTCGATGATTCGTCGACATACAGGCAGTTTTTGCGAGACGCCCTGTCCACCGACGAACGCGTCGAGGTCGTATCTATCGCCTCGAATGGTCGCCTTGCTCTGCCGCGAGTGCGTCACTACCGGCCCGATTTCGTTATACTCGATCATGAAATGCCCGAGATGACGGGCATTGAAGCGCTGCGCGAAATCCGTCACCTTCATCCTGCCGGTAAGGTCATCATGTTCAGCTCCCATACGACGGAGGGAGCGCGTATAACGATTGAAGCCCTGAAAGAAGGCGCCGTCGACTTCGTAACCAAGCCCGATACGGGCGGCAGAGAAACGCCGGTCGAGTATATTCGGCGAAAGCTGCTATCACGTATTATCGAACTTGCGGAGGCCGTTGAGACGGTTGCACCTGCGCGGCCGGCAGCGGTCAAGCCGCATGAGCTGGCCCGAACCGATGCACTGCCGGCCTCGTTTGATGTTGCCGCCATCGGCATCTCCACAGGCGGGCCCGTCGCACTGCGCAAGCTCTTTCAGAACTTCGTACGCCCTCCGCGTGGAGCCCTGCTTATCGTACAGCATATGCCTCCGGTCTTTACGCGACAGCTCGCAGAAAGCCTGCAAGCCGAATCGAACATCCCCACGGTCGAGGCCGTCGATGGTATGAAAATCGAACCTGGAACGGCCTATATCGCGCCCGGCGGCTTTCACCTTGCCCTGGAACGAAAGGCCGACGGCGTCTACGCACGAATCCTGGATACGGAACCGGAAAACAGCTGCAAGCCCTCGGTGGACGTCCTTTTCAGGCATGTGGCCGAAGTCTATCGGGGTCGGGCCGTCGGCATCATCATGACGGGCATGGGCCACGACGGCCACAAAGGCATGATCGAAATGAAGAAAGTCGGATGTTACCTTATTGCGCAATCGCGGGAAACCTGTCTTGTCTATGGCATGCCTTCTCGTCCGACCGAAGAAAAGCTCGTTCAGGAAAGTCTGTCCATCGAAGATATCGCCGCGCGCATCCGCTTTCTGCTCGGTGATTAAAACCGTATCGCACATAGAGAATACCAATGGATCATAAACAGCTTGTAAGCATCATACAGAACATGACGGGAGTATATCTCACCGACGATAAGATATACCTGCTCGACAGCCGCCTTCGCGATTTGATGAAGGAACACTCGTTACAGAACTACGACGAGGTCGCCGCCCGTCTGATCGGCGGGACCGACGAGAACTTCACGCATCGTCTCATCGATCAGATCACGACGCATGAAACGAAATTCTTTCGAGACGAAAGTATCTTCAACGCCCTCGTCGACCAGATGATTCCAGAATGGATGGATCGTCGGGGGATTTCGGCTTCGTCTCCGCGAAGCGAAACGCTGAGTATCTGGTCGGCCGCCTGCTCGACCGGCCAGGAGCCCTACTCTATTGCGATGATCATTCGCGATCGTTTTCCGTTGATTTATCCGAATCTGCGGATCACCGCAACCGACATAAGCCGGGATTCCGTTGAACGGGCGAAGGCCGGCTATTATACGAATTTCGAAATCCAGAGAGGCATGCCGCCTCATATGCTGACGAAATATTTCACGCAGGAAAAGGACGGCTACAGGATCACCAATGAGCTGAAAACGGGCATCGACTTTAAAACGCATAATCTTGTTTCTGATCCCTTTCCAGGACGATTCGATTTCATCTTCTGTCGCAACGTGCTCATCTATTTCGATGAAGCGACGCGAAAGACGATTCTCGTAAAGTTGAGGGATTCTCTCAAAGACGACGGCGCCCTCGTTCTCGGTTCATCCGAAAACCTGATCGGCTCCCTGCCCAACTATATCGTCCGCGAGGCCGGATTGGCCCGCTACTACGAATTCTCGACGCAGGTTACTTTTTTTAAGTAGAGGGCGTCCAATAAGGAAATATAGGCGACTGTATTCTGATTGCTCGGAGCAGATCGGCTTTTTTATTATCCAGTTCACAGGTACGGAGGAAATTGCATGGCAGCTCATATTCTGGCAGTCGATGATTCGGCGACAATGCGCGACATGGTGCGCGATACCCTGGAAACAGGCGGCTACGAGGTTACGCTGGCCGAACATGGTCAGGAAGGCGTCGATAAGTTCGCAGCGGGTAAATTCGATCTCATCATCGCCGATATCAACATGCCCGTTATGGACGGCATCACGATGATTCGCGAGATTCGCAAGTTAAACAGCGACGTTCCCATCATCACGTTGACGACCGAAGCCGAAGAGAGCATGAAGCAGAAAGGCCGCGAAGCCGGCGCCGATGGCTGGATCGTAAAGCCGTTCCGTCCCGCTCAGTTTCTCGACATCATCAAGCAGATCCTGGAAGATATGTAATTCATGTCGGCATCGAGCAAAAAGATCCTTCTGATTCACCCCGACATTCAGTGGCTGAAGCAGACCCGCGATTTTCTGCGAACAGAAGGTTTTATGACCTTCGCCACGCGCAGCCTCGGTATCGCTCTCGAGCTTCAGGCCCACCACCGGCCCGAGGTCATTCTTTTTGCTCTGAACCTCGGTCGTACAAACGGACAGGAGGTCATCAGCGCCCTGCATCATCAGGATGCTCATGCCGTTCTTGTCGTCCTTGTCGATGAAAAAGAAAAATCACGCCTTTCAGAACTTGCGCCCGGATCCTTCTTCGACGGCATCGTAACCCCCTGTGAGGGAAAGATTCTGCTCTCGCATCTGCGCGAGGCTCAGGTCTTCTATAAAGAGAAGAACTCCCTCTTTCAATACATGCAGGAATATCAGGATCGGGTGCAGGATCAGCTCGAATGGCTGATCTGGAAAGAGCAGAACAAACACGCCTATAAGGTTAAATACTCGAGGGCTCTGATCTCAAACATCCGCAATACGATCTTGCAGGGCATGGGCCTCGGCTCGCTCATCACGCGCATGGAATTGCTCGAGATGAAGATGAAAAAAGAAGACGGCTTTTACATCGTTCCACGCAAGGATTTCGACGGCATTCTCACCTCGGTGCATAACGTGCATCGCTGGCTTGAGAACATGGAAAAGATCAACAAGGCTCTTGATCTGAACTACTCCGTCGAAACGATCGAGCCCTCCGCCTTTCCCGATATCGTCGTTAAGGCCGTTCATGCCGTCGAAAAATTCAGGGCTATCAAGAACCACAAAATTGAGATGGGTGATTTAACGATCGAGCGCGCGATCAGCGGCAATGCCGACGCCCTGGGCCTGTGTATACGCGAGCTTTTGATCAACGCCTTCAAGTTTTCGCCCGAGGGCTCGACGATCGACATCGTACGATTCGAATCGCCGCGCGTCGTGCTTGTCGGTCTATTGAACGACATCCTCTCTATGGGTGGGGGCGTGACGGGCATTCCTGAAGGCTATGAGAATCAGATCTACGAGCCGTTTTACAAGCTCAACAACGTCTATGACGAACGCTTCTTTGACGAAGATTTCAGCATGGGAACGGGCCTGACGATCGTGCAGGGCGCCATGCAGCAGATGGGCGGTCGGGTTTTCTTGCATGAGATATCGGACCATTCCGGAGAAGAAGGGCGGCGACGGCGCATCATGGCCGAGCTTGTGATCAAGAAAAGCGCTCCCGAAGAATAGCGATGCAGGAAATCTTCACCTTTGAAAGCGCCGATCTCTTTCACAACCTCTGCGGTATCCAGGACCGACGCGTCACCGAACTTGAAGAGATGCTTGATGTGGAGTTGATTCCACGAGGACAGTCTTTTCTTGTACGTAGCCCTGCACGATTGCGCATCGATCGAGCGGTGCGGTTCTTCGAGCGACTGGTGGAATTTCACGACCGGCGCTCTCTCGACAGCTTCGATACGCGCTATCTGCACCGGCTATACCAGAGCTCCGACGCCGATCAAACGCTGATGTTCGAAGCTCAGGATCAGAGCGCAGACCCTTCCGATGAAGCGCAGGCAGATCGAACCGGCGACGAATCCGACGCCATGCAGCAGCTGATGAGCCGGGCGAAGGTATTCACGACCTACAGAGGCAAGCCGCTTCACGCGAAGACGATCAATCAGGCGAACTATATCGATTCCCTGATGCGCAATCCGGTCACGATCGGGTTAGGCCCTGCGGGAACGGGCAAGACGTTCCTCTCGGTCGTCGTCGCCTGTCAGCTTCTGACGTCGGGCGAGATCGAGAAGATCATCCTCACCCGCCCCGCCGTCGAAGCGGGCGAATCGCTGGGCTTTCTACCGGGCGATATGATTCAAAAGGTCGATCCGTATCTGCGGCCGATCTATGACGCTCTCTATGAATGTCTCGGTATGGAAAAGGTAACATCGTTTATCCAGGCCGGCCGCATCGAGATCGCCCCGCTTGCCTTCATGCGCGGTCGCACTCTGAACGACGCCTTCATTGTGCTCGACGAGGCTCAGAACTGTACGCTGCCACAGTTGAAGATGTTCCTGACTCGCATCGGACGCAACGCCCGCATGGCCGTCGGAGGCGACGTAACGCAGATCGACCTGAAGCCCGGAATCTCGGGCCTGGTCAGACTCGTGCATATTTTAAAGCATACGCAGGGGGTTCAGATCATACGCTTCGGGAACGAAGATATAATCAGGAACCCCATCGTCGAACGCATCCTGCGCGCCTTCGAATCATATGAATCCAGTAAACCCAATTCCCCCAATTCCAATGAAGCCTCTGACGCATCGCATCCTGCTTGACGACTCCGGCCTGCTGCATACCGAGCAGCTCGATCGACTGAAGTCCAACCTGATGCTCTGCCTCGACTTCATTGCCGAATCGGAAGAAGCGGGCGATCTGTTTGAGCTTTCAGTCTCTTTTGTGACCGACGAAGAGATCCGCCAGATCAACCGGGAGTTTCGCGAAAAAGATAAGGCGACGGACGTGCTCAGCTTCTCGCAGTTTGAAGGAGAGCCCATGCCGACGCCCGATGGCGTGCAGCCCCTTGGCGATCTGATCGTTTCTGTCGAGACGGCACGAAAGCAGAGCGCAGAGATCGGCCATTCCGAAGAATATGAACTGAACCGACTGCTCGTTCATGGCCTGTTTCATCTGCTGGGTTACGACCACGAAGTATCGGCCGAAGAAGAACGCATCATGCAGGGGCGCGAAGATGCTCTATTGAAGCTGCTTGAAGAGCGAGGACAGATACCATGAGAATCCACCCGTTTCGACCTTTCGCCTTCGCTCTCTTGTCGGTTATCATATCGGTTTCGCTGGCCTCTTCGCTCTCTGCCCGTCAGGGACTTGTGGAGCGTCGCAATCAGGAAAAGATCCGCACGGCGGGCTTTGCCGACGTGGAGCTGGATCGCCTGCATGCAGAAATCGGACAGACTCTCTTTGATTTACAGGCCCTTGCCGTGCCCGAAGAAGGCCCGATCAAAGATCCGACGGCACGGCCGACCGACCCGCGTGAAGGCCAGGTGGACGCCGACACGCTGAAACAGGATACGATCGAGCTTGTACCTTCGCGGCGCCGTGCCTTTGTGCGAGGCACCGATAGCAAAGGACGCACGTATTTTCGCCTGCGCATTACTGAAGGCCTGAACTATACGACCGAGCCCACTCCCGACCGATTTCTGTTCAAGGCGCATGCCTATCTCTATCTCGATGAACAGGGAAAGCTCGGCGAGGTTCTGTTACAGTTTTACCGCATGCGCTTCAGCGGCATGGAATATACGCGCGAGATCCGGCGCATCCGACATCCGGGCCCGTTCGGCGCCGGAGCGGCGCAATCGCCGATACAGATCGAGTTCCGCAGCTATCCGACAAGCCTGCCGCATAACGAACTTGCCATAGATGACGTGCCGCTGCCCGTTCTCTCAGGGGAACCGCAGCTTCTGACCGTGCTGCATTCGGCCGATGATCCGATGCCGTTTGACAAACAGGCCCGCATCGTCGAGACCTATCGTTCGCTGCTGCGTAAGCTGAACCGGCAGCTCAGCCGCCAGAGGCAGATACTCGAGCTCGACCGCAATTCTTCTATTGAAAGAGCGCTCGATTTCACCGGTACATCGTTTTGACATTGACAGTAGTCGACCTGCCCGGTTTCTGGTAATCTCATTCTTTTTTTCCGGAGACGGCTATGTCCGCAGGCGTTAGAAACTACGAGATCACCGTGATCACCCGCCCCGATCTGCAACAGGAAGAGGCGAACGGCGAGATCAAGAAGATCCTCGAAGAGCATCAGGCAAAGATCACGGGCGAAACAGCCATGGGTCGTCGTCATCTGAACTATGAGCGCAACCATCATCAGGCCGGCCTGTATTTCTATTACAAGTTCCAGATGGAGCCCAATCAGACGCATGCTCTGCAGAAAGAGCTCAATCTGAAAACCAACATCTTGCAGTATATGATTAAGAACCCGGCTCGCTGAGCCGGCCACTTACAATGAACGATATCAATCGAGTATATCTGATCGGTCGCCTGACGGCAGACCCGGAATTGAAAACGATTTCGGGCGGGTCGCAGGTATGTTCGTTCTCTATAGCGAACAATCGATCGTATACTCGGCAGAACGGCGAATCGGTTGAAGAGGTTTCTTACTTCAACTGTACCGTCTGGGGCAAACTGGGTGAAATCCTGCATCGTTATGCCGGAAAGGGCAAGCAGATCGCCGTCGAAGGACGCCTTCGCCAGCGACGCTGGCAGGGACCGGACGGTAAGAATCAGAGCGCAGTCGACATCGTCGTCGAGAACTTTCAGTTCCTCGGCAGCCGAACAGAGGGTGGGGCTCCGGAATCCCGCCCGCAGCAGCAACCCGCTCGTTCTTCTTCGTATCAGCCCGACCCGGCAGAGGCCCAGTATGGCGGTTACGATGCAGGGTACGATGGAACAGAAGAGGATATTCCCTTCTGAGGCTACAGACTGTTTCTTTAGCCTGTATTGAAAGCACTGGATATTCAGAGTAAAAGGATAGAACGATGAAAGTTATTCTTCAAAAAGACATTCCGAATCTCGGCGACGCCGGCGAGATCAAAGAGGTAGCCGACGGCTATGCGCGTAACTTCCTCATCCCTCGCAAGCTCGTGCTGCCGGCAACGGCGGGAACGGCTAAAGCGGCCCAGCATCAGAAGCGACTGATCAATCTCAAGACTGAGAAGCGTCGCAAAGAGATGGCCATCCTCTCTGAAAAGCTGAAGTCCATCGCTGAAATCGAGATGCAGATCCGTGTTGGCGCTAAAAACCGCGTATTCGGCTCGATCACGCCTGCGATGATTGCAAAGGCCATCGAAGAGAAAAGCGCCGGCGCCATCGTCGTTGATCGTCGCAAGATCGAGCCCGGCGATCCGATCAAGGCCCTGGGCGAGCACAAGCTGCGTATCAACCTTGCTTCCGACATCCGTGTTCCCATTCTGGTGAAGGTGGTTGCACATCCCGATAGCGAGCCACAGGCAAAAGCCGAAGCGGCTCCTGTTGCCGAAGTTACAGAAGCTCCGGAAGAGGCCACGGCCGAATAAGGGTGCACCTCATAGCTACAAGCTGTAAAAAGAGCCCGGCCCATGCCGGGCTTTTTTCGTCTGCGCCGAAAAAACCATAAAGCCGTTAAACCACGGAGGCACGGAGGAGAAGATTTTTTGTCCACGAAAAACGCTAAAAGCGCGAAATAAAACCATAACATAGGGCAGGAAAGCGCCGAAACTTCACGGTCCAGTTCATTCGATGTCATGAATGATGCGGTCCTTTCAATCAGACGTCTCTGAGGACTTCTCCGTGCCCTTCATGGTTCCCCTTCCTCCCTGGATTTCCTCCGTGTCTCCGTGGTTCCCCTTCCTCCCTGGATTTCCTCCGTGTCTCCGTGGTTCCCCTCTTCGGCCTTTTGATGACGCAGCGGATCTGCTCAGTGCCTCCGTGTCTCCCCTTCTTCGGCTGTTCGCTCTCTGCTCTGAGCCTGCTTTTTTTTATCTCTCGATGATCCTTCTACTTTACGAGTCGAAGCCATTGAAATTGATGAAACCGGATGAACGCTCAGCTTCCAGCCGATGTCGACGCCGAACAGCAGATCCTGGGCTCTCTCATGGTGCGGCCCGATCTCATCGTGCCCATCTCGAATATCATCCATAAAGAAGATTTCTTTCTTCAGCATCATCGCATCCTTTTCGAAACGATAGAGATGCTTTCGCGAACCGAGTCGACTGAGATCGAGCCGCTTCGTCTTGTTCAGTATTTCTCAGACCGCAAGCAGCTCGAATCGGCCGGCGGCGCCGCCTACATCATGCGGCTGGTCGACCAGGCCATCGCCCCTTCGAACGCCACCTACCATGCGCAGCGCGTGCATAACCTTGCCATCCGACGCAGCCTCATCGAGAAGCTGAACGAGCTCGGCAAAGAGGCGCAGGAGCCGCAGGAGAACGAAGGCACCTTTCTCAAGCATGTAGAAGAAGAGCTGCTTCGTATCACGAACCGAGCGTCGACACACGGCATCCAGTCCATCGATCATTACAAGCAGGATTTCGTAGATTATATTGCAAAGCTCGTCGACGCCAAAGGCGGAATGACGGGCACGCCTACCCGCTTCGAACAGTTCGATACGTTAACGTCGGGTCTTCGCGGCGGCGAACTTCTGATTCTCGCCGCACGTCCGGGTATGGGAAAGTCAACCTTTGCGATGAATATGGCGACGAACATCGCCGTGCATCAGAACCGCCCCGTAATGATCTATTCGCTTGAGATGAGCAAGCTCGAACTCATCCTGCGTATCCTTTCGGCAGAAGCGCAGATCAATCACTCCGATCTGAAGCGCGGGCATATACCGGCGAATAAACAGGGGCCGATCAAAGAAGCCATCGCACGCATCTTTGCCGCTCCGATCTATATCGACGACTCCGGAACGCTCGACATCTGGGATTGCATCTCGCGCACACGCAAACTCGACATCGAACTGAAGAAAAAAGGTTATCCGCCAGGCCTCGTCGTCATCGACTACCTGCAGCTGATGAGCGACACCGAAAGCCGCAAGTTCGGACGTCAGAACGAGGTCGCGGCCGTCTCGCGAAGCCTGAAGCAGCTTGCGATGAAAACCGAGCTGCCCATCCTCGCCCTCTCGCAGATGAACCGGTCGGTCGAGCAGCGTCGCGGCGACTCCGCCAGGCCGCAGCTTTCGGATCTTCGCGAATCGGGCGCCATCGAACAGGATGCCGACATGGTTCTCTTCATACACAGGGAACAGTTCGCCGATCCCGACAGCCCCGAGGCGCTTGAGAACCGCGGACGCGCCGAGATTATCGTCGCCAAACACCGTAACGGTCCGCAGGGCAGTTTCAAGGTCGCCTATCGCCCTGAGATCTTTCGGTTTGACAACCTCGAAGTCGGCGATGGATACTGATACGTGTTCATTGGTGGATACTGAAGACGTGAACGTATTCTTATACCAGAAAGGGAGCATGGCGTAGATGGCGAAGAAGTCCCGCACCGTTTACGAATGCTCGGCCTGTAACGAGCGATTCTCGCGCTGGGCGGGTAAGTGTCCGGCCTGCGGCGAGTGGAATACGATCGTCGAAAAAGAAGAGACGACCGTGACGGCCACACGCAGTCGCATGAGCGCCGACATGCAACCTCTGCCCACGCTCAGCCAGGTTAACGAAGAAGACAGCAGACGCATTCGCAGCGGCATCGACGACTTTGATCTTGTTCTCGGCGGCGGCCTTGTGCCCGGTTCGTTTCTTTTAATCGGCGGGGAACCCGGCGTCGGTAAATCGACGCTGCTTCTTGAAATCGCCCGCACTTTCGCCGGGCGCATCCTGTATTTCTCGGGAGAGGAATCTCCCGGACAGATCAAGATTCGCGCCAATCGCATGCAGATCGACGGCACGCGCATCCTTGTGTCGCGCGAATCGGTACTTGATGCCGTTTGCGGGCGCATCATGAAAGAGCGCCCCGACCTTGCCGTCATCGATTCGATTCAAACGCTTCAGGCCGGCGAGCCCGGCGGCCTGCCCGGCTCGGTTTCACAGCTGCGTGCGGCGGCCTTCGGGCTGATGGAAACGGCGAAGGTGTCGCACATCCCCATTCTTGTTACGGGCCATATCACGAAAGAAGGTTCGATCGCCGGACCGATGCTTCTTGAACATATGGTCGACGCCGTTCTTTATTTCGAAAGTGACCGTCTCAATCATTACCGTATCCTCAGAGCCGTTAAGAATCGTTTCGGCAACATCGGTGAAGTGGCGCTTTTCGAGATGACGGGCACGGGTCTGCGCGCCCTATCCTCCCTGCCGCGCGAAACAACAGGCCGCGGAGCGCCGGGCTGCGTCTTCTCGGCCATCATCGAAGGATCGCGTTCCATCGGAGTCGAGGTACAGGCCCTTGTCTCCCGCACCGCCTACGGTCCGGCTCGGCGTATGGCCGAGGGTCTTGATAACCGTCGCCTGATGCTGCTCTCCGCCGTGCTTGAAAAATACATGAAGCTGAACCTTGCCGATCAGGATATCTTCGCCAACCTTGCCGGAGGGTTAACGGCCCATGAGCCCGCCCTTGATCTTGCGATCGGCGCCGCCATTCTCTCTTCTTATACCGAAAAGCCTGCTCCCGACGGCATGGCCTTCGTCGGCGAGATCGGCCTTTCCGGCGAGATCAGACCGGCGCCCGGTATCCTTGCCCGCATCCGTGAACTGAAAAACCTCGGATTCCGCCGCTTCTGCCTCTGCGAAACGCAGCAGGAAGAGGCGAAAATCGAAGAGGCCGATATCCTTCCCGTTCGCCATATTAAAGACATTGCCGAGGTTATACGTGAACATTAGACTTCTTCTCATCAGCCTGCTGAGCCTGCTCAGTATTCTTCTCATCGGATGTAAGGCCCGCCCCGAAGAATCCGACCTGGTCAGAGTAAAGGAACACTTTTTACAGATGCGCTTTCAGGCCGCCTTCAGGCCCGAGTTACAGTCGAAAAGCGATTTGGAGCTGTTCCTTCTCAGCTGCGAACAGAATCGCGTCAGATGTGATCCATTGCTTGAGATGCTCAAAGAGAAAGACCGTCCCTTCTATGATGCTCTGAAAGGCGTCCCCGCCGCGAAGAAATGATCGGCATCGGCATCGAAAGCTCCTGCGATGAAACGTCCGTTGCCATCGTAGAAGACGGCACCATCCTCTCGAATCAGATCTACTCGCAGATCAAAGAACATACGCCCTATCTCGGCGTAGTGCCCGAGATCGCCAGTCGTTCGCATCTCTTGAAGATCAACGAACTCTACGATCGAGCCATCGCCGAATCGGGCCGCGACATCGCCTCTTTTGATTATGTGGCGGTAACGACTCGGCCCGGCCTTGTCGGCTCACTCATGATCGGCGCGCAACTTGCTCGCTGCCTGCATCTCGTGCACGGATTGCCCATCGTCACCGTCGATCATGTGGAGGCCCATTTTTACGCCGGCTTTCTCGAACGACGTGAAAGGCCTTCGTATCCGTTTCTTGGCCTGCTGCTCTCGGGTGGCAACTCAGCGGTCTTTCGAGTCGAAGGACCGGGTCGGTTGATCAAGCTTGCCGACACGCGCGACGACGCACTTGGCGAGGCCTTTGATAAAGCCTCAAATGTACTCGGTCTGGGTTATCCAGGAGGGCCGCATATCGAGCGCGCTGCGTCGCAGTACGCTCCGGCCGGCAAAGAGCGTTTCTTTCCCGCAATACTGAAAGACCTGCCGCCTGACGAGATCTCGTTCTCCTTTTCGGGCATTAAGACGGCCGTACTGCTTGCCGCAAAGAGAGGGGAGCAAAAAGAAAAGATCGCCTATCACTTTCAGGAAACGGCATTCGACCTTGTCGAACGCATGCTTTTACGAGCGCTGCGACGCGAGAACGTACAGCACATCGAGGCCTCGGGTGGCGTGCTGGCCAATCAGACGCTGCGTCACCGCCTGGATCGTTTTGCCGAGAAGCATGCGATCAGCCTGAAATATCCCGTATCGAAAGCTCTGTGTACCGACAATGCAGCCATGGTAGCCTCGCTGGGTCAGTATCTTTTCGAGGCCGGAATACGGGATCCTGCCGACTTTCCCGTCAGCTCCGTCCGCATGGCTTATGCCGAACATGCGAATGCCACGAAACCGTAATCCCCTGCACGGGCAAAATAGGGATGAAGGATGCGTCGCCCCGGAAAAATTTGACACGAATTCTCAAAAAATAAAAAACACGGTGACCTGTGGCTCGCCAGGATGGCCGTCGCAGCGTATCAGGTATTCTACAGGTAGATCATGGGTATAAATATCAAAAAACGTCTTGCATGGGTTCCGAATCTCTTCACACTCGGCAACCTCTGGCTTGGATTCTTTTCCTGCATCATCTCTCTTCAGGTGCCTGGTGATCCGCGTTATCTTGCCATATCGGGGACGATGATCATGCTCGCCGCGCTGCTGGACGGCCTCGACGGCTTCATGGCCCGGCTGCTTGACGCCCAGTCCGAAGTCGGGGCGCAGCTCGACAGCCTCGCCGATCTGACGACGTTTGGAATCGCCCCGGGCATCCTCGTCTATTCGCTGCTTCTTGCCGACTTCAACGTGGCGCTGAACGATTCAATCACGCTTCCTCTGGGTATGTTGATTGCCGGCCTGTATCCGGCTGCCGTTGCCTTCCGTCTGGCGCGATTCAACGTATCCCATGAGCCGGGTGTCTTTCAGGGCGTTCCCTCTCCCGTCGGAGGCATGATCGTCGCCCTGATGCCGCTTGCCTTTCAGGATGCCATCGTTCTGCCCGATGCCGTTCTTCTTGTGATCTATATCGTCACCGCCTATCTGATGGTCAGCACGATCCGTTATTCAAAAGTGCAGGTGGCGCTCTTTCGCAAGTTTTCGCTGTTTCGCGGCTCGCTGCTTCTTGCCTTTGCGATCGGTCTGGTTGCATTTCTTTTGTTTCGCTTCGGAACGCAGTATGCCGCCGCCGCCGTCTTTGCGATGATCATCATGTACATCGTTTCAGGATTGATCTCGTTCCTGATTCATCTGATACAGGAATATCGCATATAAAGAATACCTGCCGGTATCGGCCACTGCCTCAGAATCGCTTCTGATATTCGAGTCTCAGGTAGCCCCACTCTTTTATGGAGCCTTTTTCGGTGCGCCGGCCTGTGAAAAGCAGAACGGTGCGTACGCTATCAGACTTGAGTCGCAAACCGAATGCATAACGCGCTCGCTCGATAAAGCGAGACTGCCTCTCTGCCTCGCTGACGCCAGAGAGATATTCGAAGGTGTCAACGCGTTCGCTGCTGCTTAAAATAAGTACGGGTTGCATCGTCACCGCTTCAGAACGAAAGCTTCCACGTAGCTCCAATCCGATAGAAGGGGAGTCACCGGCTCTGACGATGCTCTCGAAAAGCGACAGACGACTTCTTCGCGCAAGACCGATGCCGAGGCGACGCTCGACGTACATGAGATCCTCTCTGTAGAGCTGCATCTGCAACGTCGACGCTTCCACGAGTCCATACCATCCCGGCTCAGCTGGAACGTTACGCCCGAGCGTGACGATTCGAAAGGCGACGTCGCCGCGATCCATTCCACCGGCCAGCATGAATAGAGGACCGACGGCACCACTTGCTACTGACGAAAAGGATCTGTATCGGCGATCGTTTACGATACTGCGATCAGAGACATCAAGGCTACGATCGGTTTCATCACGTTCGAGTGAACTGTTCTCGGGTTCATCATAACGCTCTTCCCGGTACCGAAAGCGATCCCAGTACGGTCGACGCTCCGCTTCGAGCTTGAAGAATGTCCTCCCATCGTCGCTCACATCTTCCCGTTCAGATCGCTGCGTCATGCCCTCTGCCGTCCAGCGAAACGACGCGTATCCCTGGAATTCTTTCTTCTCTCCTTCGAAATCAAAAATGCAGGCTGTACGCTGAGATGTCGAACGAACGGTGATGCCCCAGACTTTCACGGATGGATGATAGGCGAAGAAAAACGCATTCTGAAAACTGACATAGAATCCAGGTCCGGATAAATGTTTAGCCGAGAAGAGGCCGGGTAGCAGCCAATGCGGCAACGGCCTGACAAAAAGCAGATCGTCACGTCTGCGCGGCGGTAAAAATCCGGGCGGATGTTCACTGTCTGCATAAAACGATGTTTTTCCCGGCAACTCACGTCGCCCGCCATACACCTCGAAGACATCGTTTTTAAAGACTCCGGAGAGGTGAACGTTTCGCTCCTGCCACTCCAGAATCGCACCACTTCTTTCGGATTGCTCGTCCTTTCCTATCTGGATCCAGAGCGGCCCCGAAAAGCCGCCTTCTGCCCAGCCGCTTCCCTGAACGCCAACGCGTCTATCGACTGGATCGCCATGCAACGGACAGAAGACCGCTATAGAAAAAAAAGCAATAAAGAAAAGTCCACACTGAAAAGGATGGATTTTCTGGCTGGACATACAATTCTATGTCCGTCACCGATCGAATTGATAGCGCGGCCTGGAGTTTTTTTGCTCAATTCATAGGTTACCCTAACAGATATGCATATTTCGCATGCTGAAAGGAAAGATCTGCATGGAGGGTGTCCCATTTTGAAACAACTCCCGCAGCAACCGATTTACGCCAGAATGGAAGCTGTCGCGCGATCTCTGTAGAAACCCGAATGAACGCTGATAAAAGAGAATCCTTCCAGCGAATCTACGACGAAAACGCTCGCGATCTGCTTGCTTATCTGATGCGGTCCTTGCGTCAGGAATCGGTGGCGCGTGATCTGCTTCAAGACGCCTTTCTCAACTTCATTCGCATCTTTCGGGAAAAAGAGCTGCCCGAAACGACTGCCTGTCGCATGTATCTTTTTCGCACGGCCCGCAATCTGCTCATCAATTACACTCGGTCGAGTCGCGTGAGGCTTGAGGTAAGCTCACCGGATGCCGGCGAATTTGTTCCTTCTTCTCCCCTTTCAACGGAAGAAAGCGTCTTGCATCAGCTGGATGCCGAGCTGCGCGAAGAGGTCTTACAGGAGGTGCTCGCCGAGCTCGACGAGCAGGATCGCTCCATTCTACAGATGCGTCATGCTCACGGCATGAAGCTCGAAGAGATTGCCGGTGCGATGGATATGTCTATCTCAACGGTAAGCAGACGTCTGGATCGCAGCGCCTCTAAACTCATGTCTCTCCTCAAAAAAAGGGAGGGGCGATGAAAAACTCTGCAAAGAAATGCCGTCTGCTTGTGGTCCAATTGAACAGTCGGAGCCATCATACATGAGCCGTGATTCGACAGAACATTTGGACGAACGGACGCTTCGGGCGATGAAACGCCTGCCGCTTGATCCGGGTCCGTTTCAGGACGAGTGGCTTACGGCCGAACCGACTCGTGTTGTGCCTGTACTTCCCGGGCAGCGTCTGTTACCGACTCTTTCACTGTTCGCTTTTTCGAAGAAGTCTCTTTCTGTTTCCATTCTGTCCACCGCCGCCCTTCTGCTTGTTGCTCTGTCGGCCTTCTTCTTGATTCCCAGGGAAGATCCGGCCGGACCCGACAGCCCTGCCATCGTTCTCTTTAAGAAGGGTGATGTTGCCCTGAACCGGCAGGATCAAGCCCTGCAGCTGACGCCGGGGTTTCAGCTACTGCGAAACGATCGAATCACTGTTATGACCGGGGCTCGACTCGATCTACGCATGCCCGACGGTAGCCTCATGCAGATCCAGGGCGAGGCCGAGATCCGCCTGCTCTCCCTGAACAGAAGAATCGCACTCGAACAGAAAAAAGGATCAACCTACCACAGTGTTGTTCCGTCAACTAACAGGCAGGAATACAGCATTCAGACGCCGACGGCCATTGCAAGCGTGCGTGGAACTCGATTTGCCGTAGAGAATGGGGAAACGGGCACCGTCGTCCGGGTGACCGAAGGAAGCGTTGAAGCGACCGATATCAGGACCGATGAGCCCCTGAGCGTCATTCTGAGCACCGGTGAGGAAACCGAAATCACAGCCGACATAAAAAATATTGAAAAAAAACGCGCAAACACTACGGTTGACCTTGTCATCTATAATGAGCTGGATCGCCAGCGAGATCTATGGAACCCCGAGGTCCTGAAGCAGGTCGAGGGGATGCATGCAACGGCCGATGAAGGGCAGATCGAAAAGATCTACAGTCGGCCACTTGAGATACTTTATATGACTGACGGTCGCGTCCTGAAAGGCGTAGTGGCCGCACAGGTAGATCGAACCCTGATCCTGCATACGACGGAAGGTGTGATCGCCGTTCCGATCGAAGAGCTTCAGGAAGTTCGATTCCAGCGAGAATAGAGACTGGACCTGTTTTCGAGATGATTCGATGGTACTTATAGCCGGCGCTGCCGGAAGATATGTAAGAAAGGAGATGAATATGAGAAGGAACGAGAACAAAAAAGCTTTTCTCGCATATGCCGGCTCAATCGCGGCTCTGACGCTCATTCTCGCCATGACGGCGTGCAAGGAGAAGTCGAATGCAGAACAGCCTCTTTCCATGGTGATCACCTTCACCAGTGGAGATGTGAAAATCGTCCGTGACGGCAAGGAAGTAGCGGCCGCCATCGGAATGATCGTATATGAAAAGGATCTGATCCGTACCGAAAATGGCACGGTCGACCTGCAAACCCGCACCGGTAGCGCCGTACGCGTTCGTGAGATGACATCACTGACCGTTTCGAAAATCGCCGGCAAAGACGGCGGCGAAACGCGCATCGATATGGAGCATGGCGGCATGCTTGCCAACGTGAAGAAGGCTTCGGCGAACGAAGGCTTCAACGTAGCCACTCCGACGGCGATCGCCGGTGTGCGCGGAACGTCCTTCTCCGTTGAGGTGGATCCGTTCGAGCGCACATCAAGCGTGAAGGTCATCGACGGTAAAGTGGCTATGGCTCCTCGCATCGAGGTTCTTGAATCGGCGACTCCCGAGCAGATTGAGAAAGATCCGGCTCTGAAGAAGATGGCAGAACTGCAGAGCAGAGAGGTCATCATCGAAGAGAAAAGCGAAGGTCGCCTGAATCCTGACGTCGAGAAAAAGGTTCTGGCCGTCAACGAGCTGACATCGAAAGCTCCCGAGGGTCAGATCGAGCCCGTTCGCAAAGAGGTTGAAAAAGTCGTAGCTGAAATCCAGGCTGCCCCCGCCGAGAAAACGGTCATCACCTCTGAGGCTCGCATCACTGACCAGGATATCGTCGAGAAGGAAACCCTTGTCGTCGTCGACTCCGACGTCCTTGAGAAACTGGAAGGCGATAAAGGCAACGAGTCTGTTGTTCGTGAGCTGAAAGAAACCCGTCAGCAGAAGCAGGATGAGATTCTGAAGAAGATCGAAGAATCTGCATCGAAGGCCGATCTGAAAGACGAGAAAGAAATCCAGCGCCACTACAACAAGCTTGAAGTGATCACACTGCTTGATGGAAGCCAGATCACCGGAGCCGTCATCGCACAAACCGGCGACGTTCTTGTGATCCACAGCCCGCAGGGTGTTCGTCGAGTGAACAAGTCCGACGTGATGAGCCAGGAATTCCGTTGATTCGCTGAGCTCCAGAAAAAGAGAAAGGCGCGTGTCTGCAAAGGCATGCGCCTTTTTATTGTACAAGGCGCTTCCAGCGGCGAAGGCAAAGAGCCAGGCATAGCTGCATTGAACCGGAACATGAGATGAATGAAATCGATCCGAAAGTCTTTCAATGGATGAGACCGCCGATGGTCTGTCTGTGCCGGCATGTTTCGGCCGAGCGGCTCCGATCTGAAATCCGGCACGGAGCGACGACCTTCGAGCAGCTTCAGGAGAAAACATCCTGCTCCACCGTCTGTGGCACCTGTGAAGGCAGGGTTCGCGAGATTCTCAGAACGGAGATCGAGGCGATGCGCCGATCGTAACCGTCGAGGCAGATATAAACGATTCTGGTTCAACCGAGCCGATCCATTCCCCTGTTACACTTTTTAAATATACGCGACAGCGATTGTACTTGATCTCCATCTCGACGGATTTGATCGTTGATCCATGAATGCCTTCTCGCCCGCCATGTTCCTTCAAGCGGGAGGTCCTCTTGTCATCTTTCTTCTGCTCTGCTTCGTCGTCGCCCTCGCCATGATCGCCGAACGACTGCGCTTCTTTCAATCGTTGAAATCCGACTCAGAACAGGTATGGGCCGAGATACAGAGCGATCTGCTGGCGAAGAAATACGACTGGATTCTACAGAAGTATGCACAGCCGACAAGCCCCGCGCGGTTTGTCGTGCAGCAGATTCTCCTTTTTCATACGGACTGGCAGAAAAGCGGAAGCGGGAACGACTTCGGCGCCTGGAAGGAGTTTTTCGATGAAACGGGGGCTCGCTCGATACAGCAGCAGCTTCCGCAACTGGAACGTTTCTTGAATTATCTGGCAACGATGGGAGCGGTCGCCCCATTCTTAGGCCTTCTTGGAACGGTCTTTGGCATCATCCGCTCATTTTTGAATCTCGGCGAGGCGAGCATGTCTGATCTGAACGCCGGCATCGCCGAGGCGCTTGTAGCCACCGCCGCCGGCCTGATCGTCGCCATCCCATCAAGCGCCGCCTACAACTACTTTCGCAAGCGCATCGACTCCACACAATCCGAGCTTGAGATTCTTGCCGTCCGCCTGAAAGAACAGCTGTGGAAGCAGAGGTAATATGATCATCGGATCACAGAAAGGATCACGACGCTCCGAGCTTCAGGGGAATATTAACATTACTCCGTTCACCGACGTCATCCTCGTTTTGCTCATCGTCTTTATGATCTCGGCGCCGGGCATGATCCTTTCGTCTTTCAAGATTCAGCTGCCTGGAGCGCCGGGACAGACGGGCCGCGGCCAGTTCGATATGACGGTCGGTCTCGATCAGGACGGCGTGATCTACGTAAACGGCAAAGAAACCGAGCGCGCTGATCTTCAGAAGCAGCTCTCGGCTCTACCCGAGCCGGCGCGAAAGCGTATTCTTTTGAATGCCGATAGCAGGGCGCCCTACGGCAGCGTTGTCGAAATCATCGATCTCATGAAGAAAGCGGGCGCCGAAGCCGTGTATGCCGGAACGGTGCCGGCCGGCAAACGGCCGTGATCCTATGCGCATAGAAGACCGGCTTCAGCTGACGACGACCGTATCTTTACTTGTTCCGCTGAGCTATATGGGCGTGCGGTGGTGGCTGGGTCAGATGCCCTTTTCCTTTCCGCTCGCCGCCTGGTTTCTGGTCGATGCCACAGTCCAGTACGCCCTGATTCTTCTTCTGCGAGGCGAGCAGCTCAGCCGCTCAAGGTTTTCTCAGCTCTCGTATGCTACGGCCCTTGCCGTCGGACTGCCTGCTACCGTTCTATCGGTGTTCAGCGGGCTGGCCGCCGAATTCCGGCTGATCCCCCTGCTATTTCATCTGACGCTGAGCCGACATCGCGGCCGGGCCGTCTATGCGCTCTTACTCTTTGTGGCGGGCATTCTACTCCTTTATCCTTTCTTTTCAGGGCAGATGGAATTCCTGATAGGAGAGCTCTTTCGGCCCACAGCACTGGCCTTGATTCTGTTGCTGTGGCTTCCCCGGCAACGATCAGAGAGGCGTCGCTTGCGAGAGCGAGCCCGCAAACGACGACAGCAGACGGCGACCGGCAGAAGTGGGAATGACATCCCCGGAAAAAGAAGCGAAAAGTGATTGCTTTTAATTCATATATTTTTGATATGGATACAGGTATTTGATCGGACTGAACGATTCCCGTCGATTGCATTCGACGGCTTCACACTGAATAGAACGATGATTTGACAGATAGAGATGAGGAAGGACAGCTATGAGTGAAAAAAACTACCGCTTTGAGACTCTTGCATTGCATGCCGGACAGGCACTGGATGCCACACTTTCGCGAGGAGTTCCCGTATACAGAACAAGCTCCTATGTATTCAAAAACACAGAACATGCGGCGAACCTGTTCGCCCTGAAAGAACTCGGTAACATCTACACCCGTCTGATGAACCCGACGACGGACGTGCTTGAGCAGCGCGTATCACAGCTTGAAGGCGGAGCGGCCTCGGTAGCCGTGGCTTCGGGCACGTCGGCGATCTTCTATGCCATCATTACTCTGGCCGAAGCGGGAGATGAGATCGTATCGGCAAACAACCTTTACGGAGGCACCTATACGCAGTTTGAGGCCATCCTCCCGAAGCTTGGTATCAATACGAAGTTCGTCGATGCGAAAGATCCGAAAAATTTCGAGAAGGCCATCACTGAAAAGACACGGGCTTTTTTCGTGGAAACGATCGGTAACCCCGCCCTTGATTATGTAGACATCAAGGCCATCGCCGAGATCGCCCATAAAAACGGCATCCCGCTGATCGTCGACGGTACGTTCACCACGCCCTATCTTTTGCGCACGATCGATCTTGGCGCCGACATCGTCGTAAACTCGCTGACGAAATGGCTTGGCGGTCACGGCAACGCCATCGGCGGCATCATCACCGACTCCGGCCGCTTTAACTGGAAAGGCGGACGCCATCCGCTTTTCACCGAGCCCGACGAGAACTATCACGGACTGCGCTGGGCGATTGACCTGCCTGCGCCTCTTGCACCGATTGCCTTTGCCCTTCGCGTGCGCACCGTGCCGCTTCGTAACCTCGGCGCCGCCATCTCGCCCGACAACTCCTGGCTCTTTCTTCAGGGCATCGAAACGCTTCCGCTGCGTATCGTTCGTCACAGCGAGAATGCGCTGAAGGTGGCGCAGTATCTGAAGAACCATGCGAAGGTTTCCTGGGTGCGTTACCCCGGATTAAAAGACGATCCTTCGTATGCCCTGGCCTCGCGTGATCTGAAGAACGGTTTCGGCGGCATGGTCGTATTCGGCATCAAAGGCGGATACGATGCAGCGGTTAAGGTCATCGACAACATCAAGCTGTTCTCTCACCTGGCGAACGTCGGCGATGCGAAAAGCCTGATCCTGCATCCGGCCTCCACTTCGCATTCGCAGCTCACCGAAGCGCAGCAGCGCGAAGGCGGTCTGACGCCCGATCTGATCCGCCTTTCTATCGGTCTTGAGCATATCGACGACCTGATCGAGGCGCTTGATGATGCCCTGGCTCTTGCCTGATTATCGCTGATGAGACAGAGACTGCCTTGAAAAGGCAGTGAAAAGGCCGCCTTCGGGCGGTCTTTTTTTGGCCTCGATTTGCAAATCAACGTCTTCCTTTTAGCTGACATGCAGGGAAGCTCCGGAAATAATACCAAAAAGGGCTTCGGCCGAGGCCCTGTCGGCCGACGATCGAAAAAGATGAGCGAACCGCAAGAATCGATGGCGACGGATCTCCAGGATGGAGCCGCTGAAGGCTACAGGTCAGATGTGGGCGAGATACGCACGCAGACGGCGCGTCTGCCCGGTATGACGACTCGCTCGGGCTACAACTTTCCTTATATCGATATCAACTATATGACGCTGGGCGAGCTTTCGCCGGCGAAAGATAACGCCATCCTCATCACACATGCGCTGTCGGGAAACGCCCATGTGGCCGGTATCAATGAAACGGGCAAACCGGGCTGGTGGGATCATTACGTCGGACCTGGCAAGCCCATCGATACCGATCGTTTCTTCGTGATCTGTTCGAACGTTCTCGGCGGATGCAACGGCTCGACAGGCCCGACGTCGATAAACCCCGACACAGGTAAGCCCTACAATATGCAGTTCCCGCCTGTTACCATACAGGATATGGTGAAGGCTCAGTCCCTGCTCATCGATTCGCTTGGCATCGAACGCCTTTTTGCCGTCGTCGGCGGTTCCATGGGAGGAATGCAGGCGTTATCCTGGGCCATTGATTTTCCCGAACGACTGCACCTCTGTGTTCCGATCGCCGCAGCGATGACGCATTCAGCCATTCAGATCGCCTTCAACGAGGTCGGACGTCAGGCCATTCTCACCGACCCGAACTGGAAGCGCGGAGAATACGACGCCGATAACAGGCCCGAGCACGGCCTGGCCGTAGCGCGCATGATCGGGCATGTCACGTATTTAAGCGAAGCGGTCATGGAGAACAAATTCGGCCGGCGACATCAACGTCCGCCTCGCCCCGAAGACGTCTTTCCCGTTTTCTTCGCCATCGAGAGCTATCTTCAATATCAGGGCTTGAGCTTCGTTAACCGATTTGATCCGAACACGTATCTGTATATTACGAAGGCGCTCGACATGTACGATCTGCTCGACGGACGTAACGCCGACGAAGCGCTTGCCGGCGTAAAATGCCGCTTCCTTATAGTAAGCTTTGAATCCGACTGGCTGTACCCTCCGAAACAGTCACGCGAGATGGCGCGCATTCTGCGAAGAGCCGGAAAGGCGGTCACCTATCTGAACCTCGATACCGAATACGGGCATGATTCTTTTCTGATTCAGAATCCGCCGCTGCAGAAGGTGCTCGATAGCTTCCTTGATCTCGAATATAAGAACCTGCAGACCAGGGCAAGCGGAGCCGGTCGATGATTCTAACTGGCGTCTATTCGACCGTTATCGATTGGATTCAGGAAGGATCGAGAGTACTCGACCTCGGCACAGGCGACGGAACCTTTCTTGCCAGACTGATCGAAGAGAAGAACGTTCAGGGCGAAGGAGTCGAGATCGATATGGATCTCGTCGCCAGCTGCATCGAAAAAGGGTTAACCGTTCACCAGGGAGATATTCTCGACGGCCTCGACCAGTACAGCTCGGGTTCGTTCGATTACATTATTCTGCTCGGAACGTTTCAGGAGCTCGTTGATCCGAACTATGTACTCGAAGAGGTCTTTCGAGTCGGCAAGCGGCTCATCATCGGCTACAGCAACTTCGCCTACTGGAAAAGCCGGCTGCAGATCGTATTCAAGGGTAAGACGCCGATCACCGATTCGATGCCGCATCCCTGGTATAAAAGCCCGAACATTCAGTATTTCTCGATCAGGGATTTTCACGACTTCTGCGCCTATCAGAAGTTCTTCATCGTCGAAGAGGCCTGCTTCAGCAAAGAACGCTCGGTAAGCATGTGGCCTAACCTTTTCGCCGATCAGGCCGTGGCCATGCTTGAAAGAGCTTGAGCTTCAGGCCTGTATAGCGACGGCTTTGATCTGCGCCCAGAGCGACATGCCCGGAACGATATTAAGACGTCGAAGGGATCGCTCCGTTACTCGTGCGAATAAAGTGGTGCTTTCGTCGGCCAGCAGGACACATACGATCACATGAGCGGGCACGGAAGACCGGCGGATTTCGCTGACCCGGCAGCGCATAACATTCAGAATACTCGTATCTTCGCTTCGCGATAGGGCGAGACTGACATCGCCGGCTGAAATCCGGCAGCGCAGGCTTTTACCCGGCCGCTTCACAGAAGAATAAACGTAGAAATCAGCGCCGGCAACACACAGCCGAGCCAGGCCGTCCGGCTCGACCTGTACGAGAGCAGCGTCAAACTCAGAATACACATCGTCGTACACCGGCGCTATATGCCGGAGTATATCGGCCGGATCGCCTTGCGTGACGATGCGACCGTCTTCAAGCATAAGGATTCTATCGCCGAGACGAATTGCCTCTTCAGCGGAATGCGTCACATAGAGAATCGGAATGGATAACGCCCGGTGAAGTCCTTCGATGAAAGGAAGTATCTCCTGCTTGCGGCGCAAATCAAGCGAAGCAAGAGGTTCATCCAACAAAAGCATCTCTGGCCTGCGCAGAATAGCGCGAGCGATTGCAACTCTCTGTTTTTCGCCGCCTGAAAGCGCATCGCCACGCCGATTCAGCAGATGCTCGATTCCAAGCAAAGCTGCAACATTTCTCAGTTCTTCAGACTCGGTCTCGCCGCCTTGCAAACAACCTCTCAATCCAGAGGCCGCTGATGCCAGCACCCTTGAAATAAGAGGCGCTGCCGCCAGGCTTCCGTAGCTCAGATTCTGCCGCACCGTCAGATGATCGAATAGAGAGGGCTCTTGAAAAACCATGCCTATGGAGCGCCGATAGGTCGGTTTAACAAAATTTGAAGCGGTATCATGCCACAATTCATCCCTGACCTTGAGATATGCGGAGGCCGGCCTTTCCAGGCCTGCAAGGCAGCGCAAGAAGGTGCTCTTCCCCGATCCCGATGGTCCGAAGAGTACGGTTATACCTGAACCGGTGATCTCGAACGAAACCTTCAGGGTGAAGCGACCAAGACGGTGATGAAACATCCCCTCGATCCCCTGCTCAGTCTGTTCGCGCGGAGCGACCGATGGGTCGTCACTCTTTCGTGACTCTGGGGCTAACCCGGCAGGGTGGAAGGTATCGTGTTTGTTCATTCCACCTCCGTACGCTCAGGCATTTGCTCGCCTCGCTTCTCAACTCTTGCATTAATGAAGAGCAGTACGGCGAAGCTGAAAAGGATCATGCCTGCTGAGAGCCAGTGAGCGGCTCCGTACTGCATCGCCTCAACATGATTATAGATCTGAACGGAGGCGACTTTCGTCTGGCCGGTTATTCCTCCTCCGAGCATAAGGATAACTCCGAATTCGCCGACAGTATGGGCGAAGGTGAGTATGCCCGCCGTAGCGATGCCCTTTCTTGCCAGCGGCATCGCTACCGTAAAGAATGCAAAAAGCGGCCGTGCACCAAGCGTGGCCGCCACTTCCATCGGACGACGCCCCATCGACTGAAAAGCGTGGTATACTGGCTGAACGGCAAATGGCAGAGAGTAAAAAAGTGATCCAATCACAATGCCTTTGAAACTGAAAGGCAGAAGCCCGATACCGAGAGATTCTGTTAACCATCCCACCGGGCCGGACGGGCCCATGAGAATGAGAAGGTAAAAGCCAAGCACTGTCGGCGGTAGCACCAGAGGAAGGGCCACCAGCGTCTGAATCAGGCGACGAAAGGCGGTGGCCTTACGGGAAAGCCACCACGCAAGAGGAATGGTGATGATAAGAAGGATGAGCGTGACGGTCGATGCAAGGCGTACCGTCACCCAGATAGCGGAATAGTCTTCAGAAGTAAGAGGAATCATTTTACCCCATAGTCCGTAAATGGTCAGGGAAGACCGGAAGGCACGGTATCATAGCCATGTCGTCGTATAACCTCGCGCGCTTCGCCGGTCTTCATGAATTCAAGCAGAGCTGAGGCAGCCCTATTCCGCTCCCCCTTCGTCAGAAGAACGGCTTCCTGCCTGAGAGGCGGCATCATATCTGCTGGAACAATCCAGCATGATCCTGACTTCAACCGTCCATCGGAGCCGATTATCTGCGACAGGGCGACAAAACCGAGCTCTGCGTTACCCGCCGCTACAAACTGGTAGGTCTGCGTGATGCTTTCTCCCCGTACGATCTTTGACTGCAATGTTTCGAGCAATCCTTTTCCGGTCAGAACGGTTTCTGCTGCTCTGCCGTAAGGGGCAACGCCAGCGTTGGCGATTGCCAGGAAGCGAAAATTACCCTCGCTCAACACTCTGCCCTCAGAATCGACAAAGCCTTCTCGGGCACTCCAGAGAACGAGGCGCCCGATGGCATAGGTAAAGCGACTGCCTGGAGTGGCCAGACCTTCGTCGATGAGCTTCTCGGGAATGACATCATCAGCGGCAAGCAATATCTCAAACGGAGCACCGTTCTTAATCTGAGCGTAAAACGCCCCCGTTGCTCCAGACGACATCTGAATTCGATAGCCGGTCTTTTTCTGGAAGAGAGGAGCCAGCTCTTTCATCGTCGAAGTAAAATTGGCCGAGACGGCCACCATCACCGACTCTGCTTCAAGCGAAGCGAACGACAGCAGCATACTTACCACAGAAACAGCCCGGACACCTTTAAGAATCATACTTTCCTCTTTGATCCCTGAGCTTTACGCATCTACCCACCGGTTAAATACAGAAACTGCTTCTCTGCATACCGATCGGTCATGCCCGATATATAATCCGATACGACGCGTTCGAGTCCATCACGATCAATGCGTCGCTGAACATGCCGCGGCATCATATCGGGTCGCGACGTGAATTCACGAAAAAGCAGCTCGATCATACGTTCTCCACGCCTGGACATACGGATGACATCGGGGTGACGGTAGAGTTTTTTATGCAGATACTCATAGATGCTTCGAATCGATGACGCCATGGCCGGCGAGTTTCCGATCGGATTCTGCTCGGGATTGAGCGAGCGCACCGCCTCAACAGATAGAAGCTGTAGTTCCTGCAAACTCTGCGTCGAAGTCACGATAAGATCTGTAATGCATACGTTCAGCAGATGCCGGATGATCGTTCTGATCTGTAAAGGTCTGCGCAGCGCACGGAATCCCTCGCCGTATTGATCGTTACAGGATCGCATCGCCTCGCTCCAGTAGGGATGCGCTTTTAAATCCTCAAACTCCAGATACCCCGAATCAAGCCCGTCTTCGAGGTCATGGTGCACATAGGCGATGCGATCACAGCAATCGACAAGTAGCATCTCCATTGCGGGGAATCCTGACAGACGCTCTTTGCAAAGATCAAGCAGATGCGTGTCGCAGGAATAGACCTCTCCGTGCTTCATCATGCCTTTCAGAGTCGCTCTTGTCAGATTCAGTCCTTCCCAGAATGGATACCTTTCTTCAAGGACAGAGACGATGCGCATGGACTGTCGGTTATGCTCGAATCCACCGGCGTCCTGCATCAGAGCATGCAGACGATCCTGGCCGGCATGGCCGAACGGCGTATGACCGAGGTCGTGCGCAAGGGCGAGCGTTTCGGCAAGATCGCCATTCAGGCGAAGCGTGGATGCGACTGACCTGGCGATCTGACTCACTTCAAGAGAATGCGTTAGACGAGTACGATAGTTATCTCCTTCTGAATTCACAAAGACCTGAGTTTTGTAGCCCAGGCGACGAAAGGCCTTAGAGTGAATAATGCGATCACGATCGCGCTGAAAAGGGGTGCGAAAGATCTGATCGGGTTCGTCGTGCAGACGGCCGCCAGAATCGGATGTCGCATAGGCGGCAAGATTGTCATTCAGTTCAGGCTTTCGTAGTTGTTCCATATATTCGCTGCAATGAGAGTCAGATACTGTTTATTTCGGTGGACAGTGATACTGTGACATGGCTCCGGGACATATGTATATTCGATTTTTTTCCATTTCAAGGATTCTGCCCCTTTTCGCAGGCATTGCCATTTTCTCAGCTCTGTTGCAGTGCGGCATGATTCGTCCGTCAGAGGGGCGATCGGGCGTCGTGCAGTTTACGAAAGAGATCCCCGCCGAATGCAATACGACGACCGGTTTGAAACAGAAGGTCGTGCGAGCCGTCTACTCGGAGCGAGAACTGGTTCAGCATTACGGTTTGTCCTTTCAGGTGCACTTCAACGATAAGAAAAGCCCCGATCTGTATGGCGCCCTCTACTATCAGAACCGCGATACGAATCTCTACTGCATGGCCCTGCCCGACGGACGCTTTGCCGTATTCCAGGATTCGCAGATCGACGAGCATAAACGCAACGTCATTCACGAGGTTTGCTATCCTCTGAAAGATTGCTCACAGCCATAATAATAAAAAAGGCTGCGAATACGCAGCCTTTTTGCAGTGTTTTCTACTGATTCTCGATTAGCAGGCTGCTGAAAAAGCAGCCTGCTAAGGCAAAATAGGATGTTTTGCCAAAATGGCCTTTTTCCCAAAAGGCCATTTTGCAAGGATTTTTGGGCTTAGCTCAAAAATCCGTCAGCTGAAAAAGTCCACGGATGGACTTTTTCAGCAACCTGTTAGGGAGGATCTCATTTCAGCAGGTCACCTTTTACTCACTGCTCTTCTTCGATACGCTGCTTCTCTTTCTTAAAGAGAGCATACGTAGTTCGCTTTGAGCCATCCATGAATTTAGGACCGCCAGCCTGAAAGGCACGCTGAAAAAGCTGGTCGGCTTCCTGAACTTCTCCAGCGGCAAATTTTGCGATGGCAAGATTCCAGAATGCAGCGCTTGAAGAACCGCCAGATTCATCTACGGCCATCTCCCAGGATTTAACGGCCTGCTCCATATCGCCGGCTTCAACCCAGCTGATGCCGTCGGCCAGATACTGCTGCACAAGCTTCTTATCGCCGCCTTTTACGTCGTCAACGCCATCTTCGATGGGCAGTTTGAACGTCATCACCTTCGGGGACAGCTTATCGGCGATCTTCTTTGCAGCCTGCTTCAAGGCTCCATCGAAGGCCTGAAGCTCAGAAGGGCACTCCGGATTGCCTGCCTGGTTCTGAAGCTTGAAGGGCTCTGTCGTTGATGTCGAAACCGAACGCCCGGTTTCAACGTTAACGAGTTTGCCTTCAACAAATACGGTAAGATAGAGAACTCCCGTCGGGCGCGTAGTCGATTGATTGCTCATCTTCACGTCTCTTCCGTTTGCCGCCATAGCCAGCTGCAATGCAGCCGAAGCGGCGGCGACGGAATCGGTGACCATCTCAGTCTTACATTCCACACGAGGAAGGGCGGTCATATTGACGAAGAACAGATGATCGACCTGGAGCTCCTGCCCGATGGAAAGCTGATAGTTCGTAAGGCCGGTCTGCGATCGAGCAAGCTCATTGTATCGAGCATTGCGGCTGTCGACGTCAAGGATGGTGTAATAGCCGTAGTCTTCAAGGGCGGATTTCATCGATGCGCGAATGGTGTCGGACCATTCTTCGGCAAGGCCGGCTCGCATACTCCGTTGAATCGCTGGAGGAATCTCCTTGGCGACGACGGCCACACGCTTCTTGCCATCAAGGGTTTGCTTGAGGCGTGTTCCGGCCGTTCCATCGGGGAACTGCGGGAATTTGATCGGAATTCCCGGCCCGCAGGCCGCCGTCAGAAATAATGCGGAAACTGCGAGGGTGGTGGCCAGTCGGCCAGAACTCTTGATCAAATACGCTGACATTGATTCCTCCATTCATACTGCTCGAAAGCACACGGCTCAAAAGCTAAAAAAACGCTATACTACGCAAGAAAAAGTGAACTCTCATTAAGAGACGACGTTCTCGGTCTTCAGTTCACGATAAATGTTTGTATTGCCGATCAGTGCGCCTTTTCAATAAATTTTTGTGCGGCGCTGTCAAAAAGTTTCATTCCCAGAAAGAGCGGGTCTTTTTTCAATACAGAGGTTTTTGGAATCAGGTAGTCGATGCCGATTCCCGAAAGCATAATGCGACTCAAAGTCGTCGCACCGGGAAAGTCAAAGCCGGTGCTGGCAACGACAACGGTGCCCCGGTAGCCATCTTTATGGATCTTTTTCAGCATGTGGATGCCGGCCATCTGCGATTCCATCGTAATGTCGGTAACGATGACGGCGTAGTGCCCTTTGCCGCGCTCCTGAAACAGTCTGTAGCCCTCCGCTCCGTCGCGGGCGCGTTCACTTGTATAGCCCAGCCCTTGAAAATACTCATCAAGAATCGCCGCATAGCGATCATTATCATCTACAAGAAGAAGCGGTTTCATACCCTCAGTCCTATCAATTTTCGGCTTATTTTTTCGGTGTGGCAGATCTGTCTGCCCGGTTTTTATCCCGTGCTCGGGTTTCAGCGATCCTGCATGGCCTCACGGCTGATCTGCTGTAGCCTTGCATACAGGCCCTCACGCTGCATCAGATCGGCATGCGTTCCGCGATCGACGATCGAACCGCCCGAAACGACGAGTATAAGATCGGCTTTTTCAATAGTGGAGAGCCGGTGAGCGATCACAAACGTGGTTCGATTCCTGAAAAGGCGGTCAAGCGCCTTCTGCACAAGCTGCTCGCTTTCCGTATCAAGGGCCGATGTGGCCTCATCGAGAATGAGGATCTCGGGATTATAAAGCAGAGCCCGCGCAATAGAGATGCGCTGACGTTGTCCGCCCGAAAGCATCACGCCGCGCTCGCCGACCACGGTTTCATAGCCTTCGGGAAACCGCTCAATGAAGTCGTGAGCGCTGGCAAGGCGTGCGGCACGCTCCGCATCCTTTACCGTATAGCCGGGTCGACCGTAGGTGATATTCTCACGGATGGTCCCATGAAAGAGAAAGACCTCCTGCTGCACGATGCCGATGCGACTGCGGTGATCGTGTATGCGAGACTCACGAATATCAACTCCGTCGATCAGGATCTGCCCGGCCGTCGGATCAAAGAAGCGCGCCATCAGGTCCATCATCGTTGACTTACCCGAGCCGCTTTCGCCGACAAGAGCAACCGTCTGCCCGGCCTTTACCGAAAACGAAACTCCGTTTAACACCTTTTTATCGGTACCGGGATAGGCAAATTCGACGTCGCGAAACTCGATTCCCTGCGTCATCTTTTGAAGGGGCCGGGGCGCAGGCGGATCGACGACGTCGGGCTTCGAATCGAGCAGCTCGAAGATGCGCTCTCCGGCCGCCTCGGCCTGCGCAATCTTACCGAACATGCCCGAAAGCTGGATGATCGGACGTATAATAAAAAGCAAGGTTAACAGGAAGGCGAAAAATTCGCCGCCCGTAAAGTTTACGCCGTCGATAAAGTAGGCTCCGAGGGCGATGATGCCGATCGTCACAAGCGACGACATCAACTCCACGAGATTCGGTCCCATGCGAATATAGAAGAGCTCTTTAAACGATCTCCACGTATAACGCTCGTTCTTAGCGCGAAACTTCGACGTCATCCAGTCTTCGACGGCGAACGAACGAACCGTACGCACTCCAGAGATGTCTTCCTGTAACACGCCAGAAAGCTCGGCCAGCAGATCCTGACTGCGTCTTGTCGACTTATTGATTTTACGCGAGAAGAGCGAAACAGGCGAAAGGATGATCGGTACCGTGAGCATCGAGATGAAAAGCAGCTTATAGTTCAGATAGACGAGAAGAAGCACATGCGTGAGAATAAAAAAGATATTCGTAATCGCATCGCGCATATTGCTCGATATGACGGCGGCGACAAGCTCCACATCGTGGATAATGCGGCTCATCAGGTATCCGGTTTTTTCTTTGTAGAAATTGTTCAGCGGTAGCTCATGCAACCGACTGTAAAGATCGCGACGCAGGTCACGTATGGCCATGTACCCCGTTCCGGCAATCAGGCGAACGCTCACCAGATGAAAGACAAGACGCAGCAGATAGATAGGAAAGACGACAGTCAGAGCGGTAAAGATCACCATACGCGGGCTGTAGCCCGATTCGTTGATCTTCAGCTTCCACTTAACGATGGTGATCAGATGAAAACGATCGATGGCCGAAAAACGAGAGGCCGGCGGATCTTTAAGAGCGTCAAGCACGGCCTTCGACTGCTCTTCGCGGATCTTCTCGGGAACTTCGGGAATGAGATACAGCTTCCAGTCTCGGTCTGAGAGCTGTTGCCCCGTAAGTTGTTCGGGTAACTCGACCTTATAGAAATGGATGAGAACGGCCTTCTGCAAGAGCTTTCGCTCATGTTTTGAAAGCTGAATATAAAAACGCTCCCCCTGATCGCCAAGGGCGTCAAACAGAGGATAAAAGGCGGTTAGAGAAACGCCGTTTAAGAGAGCGACAAGGAATGCAATACCGAGCCCCGTAAAGAAACGGGACCGGTACTGCATCGAATAAGAAAGTAGCCGAAAAAAGTGTTTCAATGTGACCTCAGCTGATGCCGAGTCCTTCTTTCGGAGCGCCGACGAGAATGGCCATATTGCCGGGCGGATGCTGGTTCTTCATCATCACCTGATGGCATGTTCCCGTCTCTTCGAACTTGTAGGTTCTTGACAGGCAGGGATCGACCTTCTTTGCAATCACAAGGTCGTTCAGGCCTTTTGAGTTCTCATCATTGGCAAAATGCGAACCCTGCAAACGCTTCTGGCGCATCCACAGATAACGCAGGTCGACCGTGGCGTTGAAGCCCGTCGTTCCGGCGCAGATGACGACCATACCGCCCGTCTCGCAGACAAAGGTGGACGTCGGCAGCGTGCTCTCACCCGGATGCTCGAAAACGATCGTCGGGTTACGTTTGCCTGTGATCTCCCAGATGGCCGAGCCGAATTTACGAGCTCGCTTCGTCCAATCCACGAATACTTCGGGTTTGTTGATCTCGCTTGTGAGCGGACCCCAGTGATCGAAGTCCTTTCGATTCAGGACGCCGTCAGCGCCGAGTTTTTTGCAGAATTCCGCCTTGTCTTTTTCAGAAACGACGGCAACGACGGTCGCGCCGGCGGCTTTTGCGATCTGAATGGCCATGCTTCCAAGGCCGCCCGATCCGCCCCATACAAGGACGACGTCATCGGATTTCACGTCGTTCGGTTTCCAGTGATGAAGCATTCGATACGCCGTCGCTCCCACGAGCATGTAAGAGGCCGCGGACTCCCAGCTCAGATGCTTCGGCTTGGGCAGACACTGATGGTCCTGCACCTTTGTAAACTGGGCGAACGATCCCCAGTTGCTTTCGTAGCCCCAGATGATCTGCGAAGGGGCGAACATGGGGTCTTTTCCGGCTTTTACATGCGGATCTTCGGCATCCCACATTCCGCAGTGAACGACGACCTCGTCGCCGATCTTTACATTCTTAACATCGGCGCCGACGGCATAGACGATACCGGACGCATCGGATCCCCCGATGTGAAAGTCCTCGGGTTCCCCCTTCTTGTTGCGAGCAGCGATGACGTTGACGGGATAGCCAAGAGCAGCCCATACGTTGTTGTAGTTTACTCCTGCAGCCATAACGCCGACAAGCACGTCTCTGGGCCCGAGCTCCGGAACGGGAATCTGTTCAATCTGGAACGCCTTCTCAGGTTCGCCGAATCGTTCCGCACGAATCACCTGTGCATACATCTTCTGAGGCACAACGCCTACCGGTGGTAGTGTGCCAACAGGCACAATTTCTGGTCTGTCTGACATGAGGGTCACGTTTGTTTTTTTTTCCCTGATTTCCACCCTTTTTCCGTCCCAATAGGGCAGAGATGAGGAGGGTACCCGTCAATTCCCGCAGTCATCTCAAAAAAGAAACGATTGACCGGCCCTTTTCGCAAAGCAGTCTCGCAGTAAGCGCCGGCAGCGTGCAATCCAGAACTGAACTATGAGCGATAAAAAGTACATCCCGTTTGATTTCACTCCTGAGATCATGCAGCAGATCGTCGAGAGCCGCGAGATTCCGGTTCACTTCTACAACAGAGAAGGTCAGATTCTCATCTACAAAAAGGTAGACGCCACCGAACAGGAAATCGACCGCCTGTTACGCTTCGTTCAGCTCGGCATCTATTACGACCAGGATGACGGCGAAAAGCTCGGCATTAAAGAACCGGCCCGCGACGTTCCCGAAGGGCTGACAGATACGAAGCTGCTCACTCAAGAAGTAGCCCGTGATCTTGCCAACGAAACGAAGGATCTGTTCTCGACTCTGAAACGCACGGCGATCACCTCCGTACAGGCAAGGCGCACAAGCGAACGCCTTTCAAAGGTGTTCCAGGACTTTGAAACGCAGCCCGATTCCATGACCGGCCTGGTTAACATCATCGAACTCATGAAAGAAGGCGATAACGCCTATGAAGTCGAACTGGCAACGAAGCGCACTGTCGTTGCAATGGCCATGAAGACAAGAGGAATGCTGGCGCAGAACTTTCGCGAACAGGCCCGTCATACCGACTCCGTAAACGTGCTCATGATGAGCGCTCTTATGTGCGATATCGGTTATGCTAAGATGAAGATGCCTCTTGAATCGAACATTGCGACGAAAGAGATGAACTACATCAAGAATCATCCGATCATGTCGTATCTGCTTCTTGCACATGAAGGCGCCATCGATCCGCGCATCAAGCGAAACATTCTCGTTCATCACCGCCCCATGCGTGACGGAAACGGAAAAACGAACAACTACCCCGATCTGCAGTTTATACGGACGAAGCTCACCGAAATCCTCGAACAGTATTCTCGCTTTCCCGAGAAAAAGTCCGTCTGCGACGACATCCGTATGCAGCTCAAGCTTTTACAGCAGGACATTCCGTACGACGAGGACGCCGCCATCCTCTGCCTGGCGAGCGAATTCGCATCGTTAACCAGTCAGGTTCCCTGGAGAAAGCCTTTCTCGCCGAGACGCGCGGTGCAGATGATCATCAACAACTCCTTCTTCACGTATCCCGATCGGATCGTGCGGGAGTTCCTTGATTACGTAGCCATCAGCCTCTGCGATAACCAGAAGATTCTGCGCGAAGGCGATTTCATCGTCATGGCGTCGAGATCGCAAACCGGCCGAACGTTCTTCGAGGTCGGTCAGATCACACACAGCACGCGTTATCAGAGTCGCCCGGGCATCGACCGCATCGCCACCGTCGATCCCGTCATCGAGACGAGCCCGAAGATTCGCTTCGCTCGCTTCGACCTGAAAACGCTCAAGCCCGACCCGCGTTTCGCTCACTTCGAACTTTCGCAGGACGACAGCCGGCATATCGTGTATGCCATTGATCCGAACTACGATGAAGAGCTTTTTAACGAGCTGATGAAGCTTGTAAAGAACCGCTACAGGGTCCGTTGAGCCGATTCCAGCTCCGCTTCCTGCTTGATTTCAGGGTAGTGCTGAGGCATACTGTCTCGGTCGATGGATTCTATTCTTCAGAGCCTTCTTGACGATCGCCGGGCCGGACTGCATACGGACGCAGACGGGCGGCGTTTCTTTCGCCAGAGGCGAGTCCGCTTTGAGACGATCGAGTTTTCGGCCTCAGACCTCTTGCGCTCCGGCTGGGACCGTTTTCCTGACCCGCTCCAGCCTCCTCCACGTTCAGGCAAAGAGCCCGACCCGGCCGAGCTGCGACGCTACGCCGAGGCGGCCTCAAAACGGTTTCTTGCACTCTGGTATCGCTGTATCGACGTTCTTGTTGCGCGAAGTCTGTTCGGCAGAGACCGCCGCATCTTTCGCATTCCTTTCTTTCGCGGAAGTATGTTTATGGACACGGGCATCGCCGAAGACGTCGAGTTATCCGCCGTCGATACGGAACTGCATAAACGAATAGTGGCGGATTACCGAGAAGGCAACGTCCCGGCCGTTTACCGGATCTTCACGCTCAGCTCTTATCTTGAAGGACTGACCGACGATCTGCGCGAGGCGCTCTCTCCGCTGCACGGATTCTGGCAGAAAGAAGAAGAAAGGGAAGAGCTTCTATCTCAAATCGATCGACTCGCTTCTGTAATAGAAGAAAAGCTGCAGAGCGAACCGATGTTACGCCTCAGAGAATCTCTCGACGACCGATGCAGAACGTTACTCGCAGAAATGAAAACTCGCATTCGGCAGGTCGAATCGCCGACGATCCGGCAGGCCATTCATCAGCTACAAACGGGAATTCAGTTAAACATGAGCCTGCGACGGGAGATCCTCTCCCTTACGATGAATACAACTCCAACCGCCGACATAGATCTACTGGATCTTCTCGATTTAATAGAGCTGCCCTCTCGTATGGAGCGCATCGTGCGCAGAGTCTGCTTCTATGAAAGCCGCCGATTACACGAAGCCCTTCGTCTTCTGCGCTTGAAAAGCCGTTCGACAGAGCGACTGAAGGCGGCGATCGAGCGATACAACGCGGCGAGAAGAGAACTTGACGGTTACGTCCGATCGATAGAAGAACGACGTCTCCTGCCCCGACTTGACGCCTTCAGCAGAGAAAGCGGTGATGCCAGTGCCGATGAAGAATCATCAAGGATTCTACGCCGCCTCTATGCCATTCCCGAAAGGCTGGTAGCTCTGAATGATGAATTGATCGATCTTTACAGACACTGGTCGGGCGACGTCAGTCCTCTGCCCTTCGAAGCCGACGAGCGTTATCCGCCATCTGAGCTGCCGCCGCAATGGAATCCTATTCGCGATGAAGCTACCGTACTTACGGCGGCAAGAGATATTCTCGTCGATCGATTACGCCCTGTGCGCCAGACGGCAAACGACTATTCGCTTCGGCCCGAACACCGTCACGGCATTCTCACCTTGAATCCCGTTCTGCGTCTCTGGAAAGAACGTAGCTCCTTTTTTATCGAGCGATCCTCTGACAGTCCCTCCGATCGGACGCCCACTCTGCCGTCGCTCTGCTTGCGCCAGATCAACACGGCCGACGTCGTAGAGTTGCTCATCGACCTCGCCTCCCTTGTAGACGTTGAGATAGCATCACGCGAGCTTACCGGAGGTCGCATTCTTAAAGAGAAATATGGCAGACGTGACCTCACAAGTTTACGCTTCTTTCTCATTCCGGGCTCCTGCTTTCCCATTCGCGAGATCGCCCGCGAAGATTTCCCGGAATATCGCAATCGTGTGATCGGCGATCGGCGACGTCCTGACGAGCTGGGCGTACAGACCGACGAAGAAAACGGAGTGCTTACCGGCGCCTGGTACCGCAAACAGACGCATTCCCTCTACTATCCTGTTGGTGCGGATAACGCCGCCCTCTTGCGTCTGATCTATACGGCAGGACGAACCGATACGGTACCGGCCTTCTTCTTCGCTCTCGGTCAGTTCGTTCACGATTGTATGCCCGACTCCCTGATCTACTATCGAACCGGCGAGCGAACGTTCCGGGAGGTCGTCGAAGATTTCTACGTTTTTGAAGACCGCATTCGTAAAAACAGAGATGAAAAAACCGGGCGCCGACGCAAAGACAACTCGAGGCCTGCCGTACGATTCCTGTTTGCCGTTCAATATGCGAGATACATAACCGAAGCCCTGACCGCTTCAAGCCAGGGTGCCTCTCGCCACCAACCGACAGAGGATTGGTTCGCAAAGCATACGCGCATTCCTCTGCTTAACCGATCGGATCGTTCCGACATCCGCTCCCTGCGCGAAAAGGCCCGCCGGCTCATCGAAGAGCGATCGGCGGGCCATACGCGTAGATAACCCGCTCGTCGGATCGGGAGATCATTAACAGTCCCCGAAACCGCGGATTAGCTTAACAGAACTACAGATCTTTCGTAGCCCACTTAGATTCTTTGCGCAGCTCCGCCCTGAAATCCGGATGCGAGATACCGATCAGGAGATCGGCTCGCTGCCGTAAATTTTTGCCGAAGAGATTCACGGCGCCGAATTCGCTGACGACCCAGTGAACGTCTCCGCGGCTTGTTACGACTCCCGCTCCTTTCGTAAGAGTCGGCACGATACGCGAAAGCTTACCCGACTTTGCCGTCGACGGCAATGCGACGATAGGAACGCCTGTCGGGCAGCGCGAAGCCCCGCGAATAAAGTCCACCTGGCCGCCGATACCGCTGAAGATGTACTCTCCCATTGAATCGGCGCAGACCTGTCCCGTCAGGTCGATCTCGATAGCCGAGTTAATCGCCGTCATACGATAGTTCTGCGCGATAATGGCCGGATCATTCGTATAATGATTCGGATGAAAATCATAGAACGGATTGTTGTCGATGGCCTGATAGAGTTCTTTCGAGCCCATACAGAATCCCGATACGACTTTGCCTCTATGCAGGCCCTTCTTCTGATTGTTAATAACGCCCGCCTCAACAAGCGGAAGAATGCCGTCGACAAACATCTCAGTGTGAATGCCGAGGTTATGCCTGTTACCAAGACAGGCCAGAACGGCGTTTGGAATACCGCCGATGCCGAGCTGAAGTGTAGCATCGTCCTGAACGAGCTTTGCTACGTTCTCGCCGATCTGTTTTTCCTGCTCGGAGCATTCTTTCGCCGGAATCTCGATGATATCTTCTTCGTGTTCGACGATGTAGTCGACATCAGATACGTGAATGAAGCAGTCGCCGAGCGCCCGCGGCATACGCGGATTCACCTGCGCGATCACAAGCTTCGCCATTTCGGTGCATGGCTTCGTAATCGACGTTTCGACGCCGTAGCTCATATAACCATAGCGATCGGGCGGCGACACATGGATCAGCGCCACATCGATAGGCCATTCGCCCGAGCGTACAAGCGTGGCGATTTCTGAAAGAAAGATGGGAATATAGTCCGAACGATTTTCGTTCACCGCCTGCCTTATGGACGGGCCGAGAAACCATGCATTATCACGGATGCCGGGAATCTCGCGAAAGTGGTCTTCGCCGAAGGTGAGCAGGTGATTGAGTTCCACGCTATCGAGCTCATGCCCGCATTTCGCAAGGGAACGAATCAGTTCCATAGGCATCGCCGCGTTGCCGTCAAGAAAGACGCGGTGGCCGCTTTTCACAAAAGCGATCGCCTCGTCGGCAGAAAGCCTCTTCGAGTTATACTGATCAATGATATTCATTGAGGCTTATTTTGCCGAACGAAACAGGCTGGCAATAACGATCCGGCCTCTGACGGGCAGGCACGCAAAAAAAAGAAGGCCTCTCAAGAGTGTCGTCTCGAAAACCGAAACGTGCACCCGAAAGGCCTTCTTGATCGGAATTGACCGGAACTCAAGATTTTCGTGAGTTCCGGAATTCAAAGATCAGCGCGTAAAAGAGACCGTCTGCCCGGCAAGAATCGGCAGGCCATCCGATCTGCGCAGGATCAAGACGTCAAGATTCTCACGATAGTCAAGCGTCACACCTTTCAGCTGTACGCTGTCGGCCATCGACGGATAAACACCCTTTACCGTAGCCTTTGCTCCGCGGTCATCTGAGATATGCAGAGTGATCTGATTCCCGTCGCCTTCAATCTTCAACTTGAAGATGCGCGGCGCGGATTTACCGTCCCAGTAGCGGCCGTTCCATTCGCCCGTCATGCGTTCGAGGCCCTGGCCGGGCATGAAACGATGCGAGACAACCTCGATCTCTGCGTTTACGAATACGGCGGCCGGTCGGCCATCAGGCGATTCCGATCCCATCATGGGCTTGCTGCGTACCGTATAGAGATACAGTTCGCCCGGCTTGCCGGGAAACTTTTCAGTGAAACGAAGCGTTTTCGCGTCGGTGTTGCCGGCAAACGTATAGTCGGCGGCATCCTTCTTTTTACGCAGCACATAGTACTCGTCGGCGCCTTTTACGCCCTTCCAGGTAATCGTTACCTGTCCCGAAGGTGCAAGCGTGGCGACGATATCGGTCGGAGCCTCGACCTTCTCGCCGTCGCGCTGCACGTTCGGATTCGCACGACCGACGGCCGGATCGGCATAGCTGCTCGCACCCGATCCGTTCACGGCGGCGACGGTGTAGGCATAGAAGCTGCCGTCCTTAACGCGGGCTGAGTTATCCACATAGCTGGCAGAGGCGCTTTCGTCGATGGGCCCTTCCCACTTCTTTGTCGCATAGCTGTAGCGGAAGATCGCATACTTCTCGGCGCCAGGAGCGGCATTCCATCGCAAAGCGATGCGATCTTTATAGATACCGTTCGAAACGACAAGGCCGGTCGGCGCATTTGGAGGCGTCGCCTCACCGGGCACAGAGACGGCGGCTACATCGCTCCACGGACCGAAGCCCGAGGCATTGCCGGCCCGGACCGAATACCGGTTCTCGGCGTTTTTCACGGGGCCCGCATCGGTGAACTGCGTCGTTGTGATCTTCTGATTCCATACCTGCCAGCGATTACCGCCTGCATTCCAGCGACGGATCTGATAATGAGAGGCGCCGGGAGCCGCAGTCCAGCTAACGTTTACCCTGTAAGAGCCGTTCCCGCCCTGCAGTTCGATCTCGATTCCCGGAACGGTAGCGGGGCTCTGCTCTGTCGTCGAAGCCGATGCATAACCCGACGCTACGGGTGAGCTTCCTGCATCAGAGGTCTTCTCTTCGCCGATGGCGATGATACGATAACGGTAGTTTGTTCCGACCTGGATCTTTGTATCGGCATGCATCGTTTTGCTTGCATAGCCGACGAAACGAAAGGAATCCTGGCCGGGCTCGGCACGGGTAACTCCATACGCAAGAGCGCCTGTAACGGGAGTCCAGCTGATTTCAATACGATCGGAATAGGTTCCCTGTGAGGCCTCGACCTTTGCCGGCGGCTGGATGTCGCCCTGAACGACTTCAGTTACCTCTTCCTGGGCATCGGGCGTCGTAGTCGTACCCGCAGCCGGATACAGCACATACGCATACGGGCGCATGGCGATCCACTGCTTGTAAGAGATCCAGCCGTAGCCTTTATCGCCCCACTGCGTTCCCCAGGAATTGATCAGCTTGAAGGCGCCGCGGTCACCCTTCGGAGAGGTCTTCGAATCGTCGTAGCCGACAAGCGTCATCGCATGCCCGCCATACGTGCGGCCTCCGGTTTGATCATAGACCTGAGTGCCGAGCTTGTAGAAGGCGTCGTCGATCGTGATGCCGAAGATGATCGGACGCCCGCCGGCGAGCTCGGCCTTCACCGCCTCGACGTTATCAAACGGAAGTCGTTTGTAAGAGGCGGCCTTGTACTGCATGGCCGCATTCTTTATGGCCTGTGAAGGCTGCGTACGATAATCGTTTGCGTTATACGGCATCACCTTCCAGGGAGCGGCCCCTTTCTGTGTAACAAGATCGAGCGCATGATGAAAATACGACCCGCTGTCCTGTCCGCCGTTGATCTGATTATAGATGAAGGCCGGCGAAAAAACTCGCTCACCGGCTCCCCCATATGGAGGGGAATCATAGCTCCAACCGCGAGCCTTCTTTTCAAGATAGGATCGCGTATAATAGCCGACCGAGAAGGCGACGCAGCTATTCTGCTGCCCCTGATTGACGACAGGCGGCATATCGGCGCTGAGATCGACGCGCGACGGAAGGCCGCGATGTGAGATCATCGCCGAATCGGCAAGAGGAACGGACTCATCAAGCTCGGCGCTCGGCGGCGCAAATCCGCACTGGAACTGTCCTGCCTGGCATTCCCGCGACTGCACGGACTTCGGATCAAAAGGCTGCTCTGTAAAGGCCGGAGAGGCCACGATCAGAAGCAGAAGAGGCAGGTGCCAGAGCCGATTTCGGAATCGCTCTCGTTTAATTTGTTTCATGATATTCCTCCTGTTCACCCGTACGCCGCTTTTCATATATTATTCAGAGACCGGCGAAGCTCTGCCTCTCCCTCCGCGCTCCACAGATCGAAGGCAAAGGGGTTCGGTTCATAAAGACGAAAAAGGATGAGATTTCCTCCGTCCTTCTTCTCGGTTTTTTCAGTATTCAGAAAGACAAAATAGCGCCCCGGTTCAGGCGGCGTGCGCATACGCGATTCAAAAGAGCCTGGATACAGCACAAACTGCAGGGCAAGGCGTTCGGGGATGTCGACATCCGTCGGCTTCTTTAAAACGCTGACAACGTTCAAAACGACGACGGCTGAATCGATGGTTTGATTGAGATTTCGGCTACTGCTGGCAACGACGTCGGCGACAAGCACGACCTGTGAAACCGCTGCGCGCTCCTGAACAGGAATCCAGGGCGGTAACGCATATGGCGCCCCGGGCGTCGTGCACTGAAAGGCAAAAAAGGCGGAAAGCAGTAACAGAAATCGCATCGGCATCAGGAGCCTGAAATGGATCGCAGAAAGACGTTCAGATCGCTGAGCAACCGCTCGCTCCCTGGAATAAGCAACTCGATCTCGTCCTTCTCGATATCGTAGACGACCGGTGTGCGCAGGGCATTCCGGAATTGTTCTTCGTCGAGCGTAGCGGACTTTTCTCTTAAATAGCTGTACCATGTGGCAAGGACCAGTTTTAACTGGTGAAGATCGCGCACCTTAACGGAGAGGATCTTCTCCTCCGGAGCATTAGAGAGTTGGGTGTCGCTTGAGTTCATCTTTCCTCCCGGGCGATTCTGACGCCACCTTGCAAAAAAGCCACAAAATTCTTTTCCCTGCGGGGATTTCCGCAGAGCGGCGCAGGGCTTCAGGCGGCGAAACCTCGATACGGATCATCTGCTTTAAAAGCGCACACCAACGGAGGCAAAAAGCCCGGTCGTTCCCCAGGTCATTTCGGTCTCGCCTCTGACAAGTCCCTCGAAGCGAAGTGACGGATCAAGATACTGGTTCTGCGCCGCCTGCTGTAGCTCCACAAGGTCAAGCAGATCGGGTGTCAGCGCATGCGTTCCATCGGTGAGCGTAAACGGCCGGACTTCAGAGCCTCCGGCAAGGCCTGTGAAATCGCCGGCCAGCCTGTAGTCGATGCGAGCTCCGAAGCGGAAAACGGCCGCCCTCCACTTTTTTACAAGTACAAGCTCCATGCGATACTGAAAGCCCGAATTGCTTTCCAGCAAGGCCTCATAGCTGCGATTGAAACTGCCGAGATCGGTCTGATAGCCCTTAATGTGCCAGCGCGTCAGAGGAAGCAGACCGAGCCCGCCGCCGACCTCAAGACTGATATTGCGAAAGTAGCTGCGTATCGGGATGGCATAATGATATGTGAATAGAAGATAACGGAAATCAAAGGTATGTTTCACGTTTGTAAAATAGCTTGTACGAATCTCGGTCGTGCTTGCTCCGCCGGCCTCTTCCTGCCCGTAGGCGATTCCAAAGCTATGATTGTCGCCGATGGGCCCGCTGAATCGAAAAAAGACCTCTCCCGTGCCATAGACCGGGAACGGATCATAGACGATGCCGCGCTGGAAGGCGTTGTACAGGCCCGGACGAAAGCGATAGACCCCGCCGCTGAAAGAGTCTTCGTTATGAGATAGCAATCCGTATGTAAAACCGAACTCAAACTCATCGGCATGTAGCCTTCCCGTAACAGGAGCGGCAAGAATAAGAAGCAGCTTTAAGACCAAATAAGTTCTTTTCATCGCAGGTTGCGTGCAATATTGTGTTCCCTCATCTGACGGCAACTATGAAAACCGATATCGTTCTTTCAAGCTCCTCTTACCCCATCTTCCTCATCCTGCTGCTTGGCGGATTATTCCTTACGGTTCGCACCGGATGGATTCAGCTGCGCTATCCCTTCCTCAGTTTGAAAATCCTGGCCGGCGCCCTCGACTGGAAAGGCTCACGAGGCAAGATCACTCCAGGACAGGCCTACTTCGCCGGTTCTCTGGGCAGCCTCATTCCCGGAACCTTTGCCGGTACGGCCTTTGCCCTTCTTTTCTCGGGCCCTGCGATCTTTCCGCTGCTCTGGCTCATCCATTTTTTTCAGGCGGCCACCGAGTATATTCTCTCGACGGCGACGCTTCGCACGCGCAACCGCGGGCGGAAAGGCTTTATGGAATCATCGCTTCTGCTCGCCGCCACCAAGCTGACACGCGTCCGCTGGGCCGGTTTGTTGCATGCGATCTTCTTTATCGGCGCCGCTCTTCTGGCCGGTTCGATTCTTAACGTCTATCTGCTGCATACGGTGACGCGCGGTGTGCGCTCGGCGCTGCCGTCTCCGGGTGCTATGGGCCTTGCCGTCGCCTTTCTCTTCGCCGTGATCCTCATCATCGCCGGCGGCATTCGCCGTATCGGTCTCTTCGGGAAGTTTACGGCCTATGCCGGTATTCTGCTCATCGTCGCCGCCCTTTTTTCGATTTCGTTCAGCCCGCTCACGCATACGGCTCGATTTATCGAAGCCCTGCTGGCCGATCCGCTTCTGCCTTACAGGCCCGAGCAGCTTCCGATGACGATGCTCAGCGTCGCCGTCTACTTTGCGTTAGCCGAATTCGCAGGCGGCCGACTGGCCGTCATCTCAGGCCTTGTACGCACCGATCATCCGGCGAAACAGGGCCTTGTGGCGCAGCTTTTCCCGGCGGCGCAGATTCTTCTGTCGTTTGTCGTCGGCGCCCTACTTTTCGAGCGGTTCTCGGTGCAATCGATCGTGAAGCCCGATGGAGCGCGTGCCGTCGTCGACGGAGCGGCCGGCGCTCTTGACCAGGTCTTCTCCACCGTGCTTTTGATTCATAGCGACGACATTCTCGCTCCGTTCACCTATCTGCTCGTCGCCGTCTTTGCTCTCTTCGTTATCCTTTCTACTGTTACATGGCTTTATACGGGCAGCATGACCTTCAGGCATCTGACGGGAAGCCGCATCCCGAACGTATTTCCCGCTCTTGGCGTGCTTCTTGCTCTCTATACGGGTTATGCGACTGAGTCAGGATCGTTCCAGGCCTCGGTCTTTTTCACATCATATGTGGGATTCGCCCTTTTCAGCGCCGTCTTCGGTATCTTGCTCGCCTTCCTGTTCGCGAAACATTCGCGGCAGGAGCTTGTGCGTTATCAGAACTCTCGAGAGGGTAAGCAGGACGTTTCAAGAGATCTCTATTTAATGCTACTCTCTCTTCTGCCCGCCAATCTCATCTCGCGTTTTTTCGGAGCGCTCTCGCTGTTACGCCTTCCGCGACCGATCCAGACGATGGCGCTCAAGGCCTTCGCCCGCGCCTACGACATTAATCTTGAAGAAGCCGAGAAGCCGATCGAACAGTACCCGAGTCTGAACGCCTTTTTCACGCGAGCGTTGAAGCCCGGCGTGCGTCCGATCGATAAAGGCAAGAAAACCATCGTATCACCCGTCGACGCAAAGCTCTCCCGAATGGGAGTGATCCAGGAAGGGCTCCTGATTCAGGCTAAAGGCATCTATTATACTCTCAAAGACCTGCTCGGAGATCCGCAGTTCGTTTCGTATTTCGAAGACGGCCACTACTGCGTTCTGTATCTCTCGCCACAGGATTACCACCGCATGCATACGCCCTTTGAATGCGATGTTGTCGGCTACACGTATTCGCCTGGCCGTCTCTTTCCAGTTAATAAGATCGCCGTCGAAGGACTGACAGGCCTGTTCCCGAAAAACGAACGCCTGACGAGCATTCTGCGTACAAAACACGGGCATATCGCCATGATCAAGGTCGGTGCGACGAACGTCGGCCGTATTCGCGTCACCTACGACAGCATCAAAACGAATACGTGGTTTCGCAAACGTCGAGCTCATCTGTATGAGAATCCGCCGAAGATGCAACGAGCCGAAGAGATCGGCCGTTTTGAGATGGGCTCGACCGTCATCCTTCTTTTCGAGAAGGGAACGATGGAATTCGATGCCGATCGTAGCGAAGGCGATAAGGTACGGCTCGGTCAGCCGATCGGTCACTTTCGTTAACCAAACGCCGACCGCCTGTACATTCGGAACGTGTCCCGGAACCGGCTCCGAATGACGGACCTCAGCCGTTTCCGTGTTCTTTTTTATAAAGCCAGAAGTACAATCCGGCCAGTAGTACGACGCCGAGAGCGGCCATCGCGGCCGCATATTGCAGATGCGGCAGATATGTCGGCACAAGATGAGCCGTAGCCCTGACCCATGTCGCCATATAGATCAGAAAGAAGGCTGCGGCGGCGACCTTTGATTTCACCTCGGTATCAAGAGGAAGTCGCTCATGCGCCAGGCTGACGCGGCCCATCACAAGCAGCGTGCCCATCATGAAGCCGCCCGTAAACACGAGATGATACAGATGCACGCGCTGCTCGGGAAAGAAGGGAAAAACGAAATGAGCGAGAAGCGTCGTCCAGAGGCCCGCCTTCAAGAAGAATGTAAACACGCCTTTACGCGGGCTTTTGATAAAAAGAAGCCATCCTTCTTTCGCCATGAAAAAGAGGGCTAAGGCTCGCACCCACATCGCCGTCTTTACAAAGCCCGCTCCTTCGATGATAAATGAACCAAGAAGTATAACGGCAATCGCCGTCCACAGCGCATGCGACGAAGAAACGAACTTTTCATAAGGCGTCAGATCGCGAAGCCCGCGCGTTGTCAGCGTGATCATGGGAAAGAACTTCACGCCTACTCCGAAAAAGAGAATCCAGAACATGCCATGAAAGTAAAGCGAGCGGCTCCATTCATAGAAGATGCTCTGCGAACTGAAAAGCGAGATCAGGGCGGCGATGCTACCGAGCAGGCCGGCCAGCGGGCCGAGAAATACAAACGAAGAGAATACAGGATTCCCCGATCTGCGTTTGATAAAACGGATGGCCAGAAAGTTAAGCAGAAGAAGCAGCAGTGTGATCTTTGCGATATGAAAAGGAAGGCGCAGATCCAGAAGACTGAAAACGAACATGCTCAGGAAAAGAGCAAAGCCGCCTACAAGCTCCACGGCATGTGGCAGAAAAGAAGCGAAGAACTTTGGACCTGCCGTAAAAAGAAAGCCGACGGCCACAGGCAGCAAGAACAGGCCGATCATCGCCTCTCTATGCCAGTAAACGCCTTCTCCCGAAAAAGGCAGAATCATACGGGTCAGAGCATATAATAACCCCACAATACCGATGGGAAAAAACATGCGATACGGACTTACGCTTAAATCGCTCAGCAGATGCATACAGACTCCATTAAATACTTAAAAGTAATAAATCTGCACCGGGCCGCAGCGGCAAGAAATTTTGATAAGAACAGGTAGATGCTCCCGATTGACACAGATGTCAGTTCAAAAAAACAGAGATATGATCGAGCGGCGAACCCTGAACGCCCCTTTTTACCTGCGTCATCCCTTTTTACAGACGGCCTTTGCCTCTTTGAAGTTTCGCGTCAGCGGAGCCTATCTGAGAGAGAAATCCACTTTCAAGCTTATCACCACCTCATCCGGCACGCGTCTTCTTGGTTCTTATGCCGAACAGGCCGGGGCGAAAGGACTGGTGCTACTCTTGCACGGCTGGGAAGGCGGCATCGAATCGACCTACATTCTGAGGTCGGGCGAGCATCTTTTCAGACAGGGCTACAACATCTTCAGACTGAATCTTCGCGACCACGGAGATACGCATCATCTGAACGAAGAGGCTTTCAATGGAACGATGATCGACGAGGTCTACGAGGCGATGTGTCAGATCTCAGAGCTTGCCGACAACATGCCTCTCTTCCTGATGGGATTTTCGCTCGGCGGCAATTTCGTCCTGCGCGCCGCTATCGCACATTCGACGCGAAAGGCGAAGCTGAAAAACGTGCGTCATATACTTGCCGTATCGCCTGCCGTCGATCCCGAGATGGCCACCATCCGCATCGATGAGGATCGTATTCTCGGCCCTTACTTCCTGAACAAATGGTCGCAGTCTCTGATGAAGAAGCAGCAGCTCTTTCCCTATCTGCATGACTTCCGCTACGCTACGTCTTCGCGAAGCGTCATGGAGCTGACATCGATAGGAATTCCGCTGTTCACACCCTACAGGCATGTGAAGGACTATTTCGCGCGTTATACAACGACGGGCCCTTTTTTCAAGAATCTTCAGGTACCGACGACGATTTATACGTCGGCCGACGATCCGATCATCACCGAAGAGGATTTTCTGAAAATTGATCCGCATCCTCTATTACGGATCATCATTTCGGATCGCGGCGGGCATAACGGCTTTCTGACGCGGGGATTCCATCCGGCCTACCTCGATCTATTTCATGAAATAGCGGCAGGAGCGGCGACGAATGTCGACGTCGCAGAGCAGAACGGCCGGGCCGGTTCACGAAAAAGCTCGAAACGAGCGAAGACGGCGAGTCGATCTCGAAAATCCTGACCAGGAAAAGGATCGCCCGATTTCACAGGGCCGGTTTTCTTGCCAGCAATGTCTGACGTTTCCTCGCTTCTGCGTCATCGCCTGCAGATCTTTGATCTCGGTTTCGTTCGACTCGCCTATCTGAAAAATGACAGCTACCTGACGACGGCACAGATCTTCACACGTGTGGGCTCGTCGGTGGAAAAGACGGGCGAATACGGCATCGCACATATTCTCGAACACATGTTCTTCAAGGGGTCGAGCAAGCGCCCCGGCGGAACAAGCATTCCCCGCGCTGCCAACGACATCGGCGCGAATATGAACGCCTACACGACCTACGATCATACGGCCTATTATATTACGGTTCTGAACGACTCGTTTGAAGAAGGCTTCGACATTCTCAGTGATATGTTTCGCAATCCTCTCTTTCCCGAGGAGGAGTTTCGCAAAGAGCTCAATCCCATTCTCAGCGAGTTTCGCGAGCGCGACGACGATCCCGACGATTTCATCAACGAACGGGCGATGGAACGCTATTACGGAGCGGGCTATCACCCCATCATCGGAACAGAGCAGTCCATTCTCGCCGCGACTACGGTCGATATGCATGCGTTCAAGAAACGCTATTATGGAGCCGGCAATGTGCTGATCGTGATCGTCGGCGGCGTCGAAGAAGACCGCATGATGAAGGCCGTCCAGCAGCATTTCTCTGACCTGCCGAAGGCGCTGGCCCCCGAGTTTCAGCGGCTTCAGGCGACGTCCGCCGATATGGAGCTGACGCGAAGCGGCATTCAGGAAGCATACTTCAATCTTTATTATCCGGCGCTTCCGCAAGAGCATCCGAAGCGACATCATGAAGATCTCATGAACTTCATTCTCGGCGGCAGCGATTCGTCCCTTCTTTTCGAACGGATTCGCGAAGAGCTGGGGCTGTCGTGCTACGGCATCTACTCGATGATCTCGCGCAACGAGCCTTTCAATAATCTGAATATCAGCTGCGGTATCGATCCGCTTGAGATCGGTATCCTCGAAACCGAGATCCAGCGCATCATAATGAAGATCTGCGATGAACGCATCGAAGAGCATCACCTGAAACGGGCCAGAGCCTCCATTCGCACGGCGCTTGCTTCGCGCAGCGAAACGAGCAAGGGCATGGCCTCTATGATCGCCCTTCCCGTTCTTCGCGGCGAGACCGAAGATCCGCTACAGAAGGCGCTTCGCGAACTCGAAGAGGTAACGATCGAAGACATTCGCGAAGCTGCGCAGCGCACCTTTTCGGGGCCGCGCCTGCGCGCCGTTCTTCTTCCCGACGCGATCGATTCCGACGACGAAGAAGAAGACTGATGAAACGCCTGACGATGGACGAGGCGGTGACGCTTCTTCGCTCGGGCGAGATCGTCGCCTTACCGACCGAGACGGTTTACGGCCTTGCAGGCCGGGCCGATTCCGAAGAAAGCGTGCGCAAGATCTTCGAGGCCAAAGGCCGGCCGGCCGAGAATCCGCTTATCTGCCACATCGGTTCCGTTGAGATGCTGGAGCGCTACGCCGTCGTCGCTGAAGACGATCGTGCTCTGCTCTCTCTATGGCCCGGTCCGTTTACGATTCTTCTGCCGAAGCGTGACCTCCCCGATGTCGTCACGGCGGGGTCGCATCTCTGCGCCTTTCGTATGCCGGCGCATGCGCTCTTTCTTGATGCCATTCAGAAAACCGGAGTGCCGCTGGCCGCCCCTTCGGCCAATCGCTCCGGCGAAACAAGCCCCGTTACGGCAGAGATGGTCGAGACATCTCTCGAAGGGCGCATCCCGGGCGTCGTCGACGGCGGTCCGTGCAGCGTCGGCATCGAATCGACGGTCGTTTTACGAGAGGGCGACCGAAGCGTGCGCATCCTCAGACCGGGAGCGATCACCGAGGCTCAGTTCGAAGCTCTGGGTTATACAGTTGCGCGAAATGGCGCGCCCGAGATCGACGGCCGGGGACTTCTCTCACCCGGACGCCTTCCCGTACACTATGCGCCGTCCGTGCCCTTAATCCTTGTCGATCGAGGTTATACGCCCGAATTGCTCGATCGCCTGCACCGCTATCTGAACGGAGAGTCAGGTCTGTTTCACATAGCGGAGCAGCGCATCGACATAGGGCGTATCGATTGCAGCCATCCGGCTGTGCTGCGCTCCGATGCTGACTCCGGCGAGGACCGGGCTCAGCACCCGGATCAGGAGCGGGGCCAGACAACCGAACGGAGTTCGTATCAATTCCAGAAGGAAGATCTCGCCGCTTTTGCAGCGAGGCTCTATCGCACGCTGGATGAGATGAGCCGCACGGCGTCGGTGATCCTGACGTTCTCTGTCGCCGACGAAGACATCGGCCGTGCGATCAACGACCGACTGCGCCGCGCCGCAAGCCTGTGCCTCATCCCATCGGATACAGAATCCGCCCCGTAATCTCGTCGATCCGTTTCAGCGTCTCGTCTGTAAGCACGACATCGGCGGCCTTCAGGCTGTCTTCAAGCTGATCGGCCGACGAGGCGCCTATGATCGTTGAGGCGACGAAATCATGCTGTTTCGACCAGGCGACGGCAAGCGTGGTCACACTCATATTCAGCTCGGCGGCTAACGTCATCAATTCGGCGGTCGTATCAAGCGTCTTCTCGTTAAGAAAACGATTGCGCTGCTTCTGCTGTCGCACGCCTTCTTTCGCATAACGAGAGAAGCGGGCATTCTCCGGAGGCGGCTCGACGTTATACTTTCCCGTCGCCACGCCTCCGGCCAGAGGCGAATAAGGAAGCAGACTTACGTTCTCTTTGCGACACACTTCTGCAAGGCTGTCTTCAAAGCGGCGATTTAAAATCGAAAAGTTGTTCTGAATCGTTTCATAGCGGATCAGGCCGTTCATCTCACTCTGATGCAACGCCTTCATCAATCCCCAGGGCGTTTCATTCGAACATCCGGCCACTCTGATCTTGCCTTCGCGCTTCAGATCGTCAAGCGCCTCCATGACCTCCTGATGCGTGGAGGCGTTCGCTCCCGGATCGGGCCAGTGCGTTTGATAAAGATCGATATAATCCGTTTGCAGGCGACGCAGCGATCCTTCGATGGCGGTACGAATCTGATGAGCGTCCAGGGCTGTCATGCCGCTTCGAAGCGGCGGTACAAACCATCCATGTGCCGGCCCGGCCACCTTAGAGGCGACGATGACGCTATCGCGGCGACGCTGCTTCAACCAGCGACCGACGATCTCTTCGGTACGGTGCACCCACTTCTCTTCGGGCGGAACGGGATAGATCTCAGCCGTATCGAGGAAGTTCACGCCTCTCTCAAAGGCTGCGTCGAGTATGCGAAGGCTTTCTTTTTCATCGGCAAAGGATCCGAACGTCATCGTTCCCATGCAGATATCGGTGACAACAAGCGGCGATGCGCCCAGTCGATTCTTCTTCATGATCATCCATTGAAATGCAGATGGACTGCAACGTCAAGCCGGGGCGGTTTTCTTCTCGATTTCGCTGCGGTAGGCGATGCGCTTACCTCTTAGAACCGTGCGATACAGATCCATAAAGCGATCGTTGGGCAGATGTCCCATGCCCTGCATCGACAGCTTCGGATGTATGCGGTTCAGGAAGTACATCTCCATCTCGCCGTGATTCTTAACAGGGCGGAATCCGCGATACTCGCATTCAAAGAAGTATTTCACCAGATTGTATGTGGCGGCCGAGATGTTGATGCGGCCGGGTTCGCCGTCAGACTCCATTCGCGAAGAGACGTTTACGGTGTCGCCCCAGACGTCGTAAGTGAACCGGTCTTTGCCGATGACACCGGCGGCGACGGGACCGGTGTTGATGCCGATGCGCAGTTCCCAGAATGGAATACCGAGACTTGCCTTTACGTTGCGCTGTTGATGCATGAAGGCCTGGATCTCAAGAGCGGCCAGGCAGGCATCAATGGCATGCGAGCGACGGGCCTCGGGCAGGCCGCCGGCGAACATATAGGAATCGCCGATCGTCTTCAGTTTGGTTAGCCGGTTATGTCGGATGATTTCGTCGAACTGATAGAAGTAGCCGTCCAGCTCGCGAATGAGATCCTCGGCCGACATGCCTCTTGCGACGGCCGTGAAACCCGCAAAGTCGGCGAAGACGATCGTCGTATCGTCATGAACACGCGTGATGACCTGACCCGTATCCTGTAACTCGTCGGCGACAGAGACGGGCAGGATGTTTCGAAGAAGTTCGTCGGCGCGCGTCTTCTCCTGTTGCACCTGATTATGCAGAAAGGCGTTGTTCAGCGCCCCGGCGATTTGATCGGCAAAGGATTGAATACGATGCACGTCTCTACTTTTCAGGTGAAGCATTCGATCCAGATTCGTGAAGGCAAGAATTCCGGCCGTCTCGCCGCGGATCACAAGCGGCACATGCAGGAACCATTTGAGATTCAACGAATTCTTGATCGCCTCGTCGACGGGACTTCCCTGAAAGCCTTCGGGGATTCGCGGAAGATAGTAAGGCTTCCTTTTAAAGGCGGTTCGATAAAGAGTTCCTGAGGCCTTCTCCAGAGAAATCTCAAAGGAATCGAGAAACGAAAGCATCGCCGGCGTTAACCCGAGAGGACGCGAATACATCGAGGTGAAAAGCGTCTGTTTCTCTCGATTCACAAGCATCAACCACGAAAATTCAAGCCCGAAATTCTCTTCAAGATAGCGAAAAATCTCGCTGGCGATAAACTTGAAATCCGTCTGCTCATTCATCTTTCGCGTAAATTCGTTCAGTTGCTCGATCTGATTTCGCGTCGTCTCGATCTCATACACCGATTTTTCAAGGGCCAGCTGCTGCCTTTCCAGCTCCTCGATGAGCAGGGAGTTATTCAGAACGACGGCAAACTGCTCGCTGAAGATTGAAAGCCGTGCAAGGTCGGCGCGCGAAAGACGCATGCGATCGTGCATCATCGAAAAATCAAGAACGCCGATAATCCTGTTGCCCGTAATAAGCGGAAAGATGAGAAGAGACTTCATGCCGGTCAGTTCGAGGTTGGCATTCTCGAATTCGGAATCCGACCGGCCGCGAATCATCGGCAGATAGATGTAGCGCTTTCGTTCGCATGCCAGGGCGTGCATTCCGTTCACGGGAAAGAGAGGCAGCTTGCGATCGGTGAATTCCTGCATGGACTGACCGGGTAAAAAGCTTTCGATATTAGAGCGATGGTAGGTTAACACTCCGTTCACCTGATCTATCAGATAGACGACATAGTAGTGAATATCGAAAGAGCTTTTCACATATTCGAGCATGAGGTTCAGAACAAGATCGAGATCGAGCGCCTCGTTCATGTTTCGCAGCAGCTGATTCAAAGAGGCGATCTGCATGCCTTCGGTTTCCAGGCGCTGATTGATGGCAAGAAGCTGCAATCCCTGATCTTCAAGAGCGCCGACCAGAAGACTGTTTCGCAGCGTCACGGCCAGATGTTCGACGAAAACTTCGAGGTCGGTCAGGTCTTCGGGGGTCAGGTCGATCGTCTCGCTTGGGTGCGACAGATCGAGCGTGCCCATGACCTGATCGGCCGACACAAGAGGAAAGACCAGCAGCGTTCGGATCGGAATGGATTGCTGCACATCATGCTCCGCCGAAGAAAGGGACTTTCGCGGAACGTCGCGCCAGTAAAGACGCTTTCGCCGGCGGCATACAGCTTCATGCAGGCTGGTTTCACCGGCAGGGATCGACGTCTGCTTCAGCACCGAAAGATACGGCTCTTCGGCATTCGAATGAAAAAAAGTAAAGCCTCCTTCCAACTCGCGACGAAAGAGAACATAGTACCTGATGCCGAATTGTTCGACAAGGAATTCCGCCATCTCGCCGGCAATGCGCTCAATATTGAGATCCTCGTTGAATTTGCGAAGCAGACGGTTCAGGGCGATCGTTCGCCTTATAGAACGCTGCAGCTGCGCCCTTGCCTGTTCGGAATGTTCGAGTCGATCTTCGAGATTGGCCTCTTCGCCTGCCCGGGCCGTTTGCCGTTCGCTGTTCGGCGAATGGACCTCGGTCTTCAAAAGACGCGACAGAATCAGGGCACCTGCGGCTCCGACAGAAAACGAAAGAAAACCTGTGATCAAAAACGCTTCCATAAGAACAGTTAAAGAAGGAACAACGATAAGCTAACCTACTTCCGTGTTGGTTTTTGAGCCGCCACTTCTGAAGCTACGCCTGAAATTTTGAGTCTTTAAGAATGCGTCTCATCCCCATACATTGACTCCTCAGCCCTCGCTTCAATGTGACAGTCTCTCTTCCTGTAAGGTTGGCCAGTACTTTTCAGAACGTCGATGCAAAACGTATCTTCAAATATTCAGACAGCACGGAAAGGTTCAACCCCTTTCGGGTGGCCGTTACAATGCCGGCCCGCGGCCCGGCAATGAAGCGCAGGCGACGCTCCTTTTCTTTCAGGTAATGAAAGGTGGCCAGCTGCTGCGCTCCAGCCCGATCGGCGCTCAGGTCGGGAATATCGGGCAACGGAAAAAGATTGTTACGCCGACTGAGCCGTCGAATCTCTTCGAGAGGACTCTCTTTTAGAATCTCCAGGGTTTCATCGTTTTCCAGAAGAACGAGAAGGGGTCTGTGCGAACCCGAAAGCCTTTTTGAAAATCTCACCCAGTCTTCTATGCCTTCTTCATGCGGAACGGAGGTAAAAAGCACAAGGATGGTTTCATTTCGCAGGACTCCTCCCAGAAAGGATGCCAGGCCATCCAGATGAAGCGATCTGTCTTCTGGCGTCAGAGAGCAAACGGCCGCAGAAAGAGCCGCCGTTTCGCGGCGCGCCGGTGGATAAAAGAGGTGCGGCTCGGAGCCATAGGCAAGCAGTCCGACGGAATCCCCCCGCGAAGAGGCGACGCCCGCAAGCATCAGAGCCGCCGATAACGCTTCATCAAGTAAAGAACGCTGGCCGCTGCGCAGCGCCATCCATCGACTCATGTCGACTACGAGAAAGAGCGTTTGCTTCTGCTCTTTTTCGTATTCGCGTGTGATGAGCTTACCAGACCGCGCCGACGCCTTCCAGTCAATGCGACGCGGCTCATCACCGGGCTGATAGTCGCGCATACGATAAAATTCACGCTCCCCGCCAGGAGCTGCGCGTCTCTGCCATCCAGAGACCGAATGGATGCGTTTCTGTGCGGCGATAAATTCGCCGTTCACCGGCGGAAGCTCGGAATGTACGGCAATATCATCTTCACAGGACAGGCGGAATCGACGCAGCGCAAGACCCAGAACGGACCGCACCGTCACATAGACCTCTGCAAAACGGAAGACGCCGCGGCGAAGCCCCGTAGCCGAGTAAGAGACGGCAAAGGGAGCACGCCCCGCGCAATAAAGCGGGAAGGCATCGACCCGAAAATACGGCCCGGTATCGTCGTAGATCGTATAACGCAGCCGGCGTTTGCCGCGCGCATCGATCGGCTCAAGCTGCAATTCTATGGAAAGGGTCCGGTTCTCCTGAAAGCGTCCCTGAAGACTTCGTCTCACCGCTAGCGACTTCGGGCCGGGAAGGAACAACCCATCAAGCAGGATCAGAGCTATCAGTATACTCTCTGCGATCACAGCGCCCAGAACGACCGCTGTAAAGAACGGCGTTCCAAACGTAAGCGGAGCAGCCGCCATGCCTGACAGCGCAAGAACCGATTGAATCCAGATGCTGCGTTTTGAGGGGATGATCATGCGCCGAAATCCTTCTCAGGAACCTCCGTCACCGAGAGCAGATCGGCGATGATGTCGTCGGGGCGGATGCCTTCAAGGTACGCCTCGGGCTGCAAACGTAACCGGTGGCGGAAGGCGGCCGGCGCCATCTCCTTGATATCGTCAGGTAGAACGTAGCCGCGGCCTTTCATCAAGGCCCGCACCCGCGAGGCTCGCAACACGGCAAGTGCGGCCCGGGGCGAACAGGCGACGGCAAGATCCCGGCGCTTTCGCGTGCCATCGATCAAGCGATGCACATAGTGCAGTATGCTATCAGAAACAAATACTCGATCGGCCACCTGGCGTAAAGACAGGATGCCGGCTGCATCGAGAACGGGTCGCAGCTTCTGCGGATCGGGCTCTCCTCCCGAAAGGTGCATGCGATATACGCCGATCTCTTCTTCTTTCTGCGGATACTCGACGTTCAACTTGAGCATGAAACGGTCCAGCTGCGCTTCGGGTAACCCGTACGTTCCCTCGGACTCAATAGGATTCTGCGTGGCGATTACGAAAAACGGTTCGTCGACGCCGTATTGTTTGCCGTCAAGGGTAACCGATCGCTCCTGCATGATTTCGAGCAGTGCCGAGTGTGTTTTTGCCGGAGCGCGGTTGATCTCGTCGGCAAGAAGCATATTCGTGAAAACAGGTCCTTTATAAAAGAGGAACTTCTGCTTTTCGGTATGATAGATATGAGTTCCCGTTATATCGGCGGGCATGAGATCGGGCGTAAACTGAATTCGGTTAAACTGACAGCCAAGAGCCGTTGCAAGGCTTTTTGCAAGCAGGGTCTTTCCAAGACCGGGAACGCCTTCGATAAGCACGTGGCCGCCCGAAAGAATACCGCAGATGACTCCGGTTACAAGCTCCTGCTGCCCGATGAACAGCTTCGCCGTCTCGGATCGCAAATCCTGCAGCCTCTGAAGCGCAGATTCGATCTCCTGTCCCTGTAGCATCTGATTCATAGATTCCATCCTGTTTTCTCCCTGTGTAGCACACTATAACTTGCCTCTGCCGCTCCAGAAGCTCCGCTCATTTCTTTAACTCGCGCTTACGATTTCGATAAGAGACGGCGGCTATGCGTCGGCCGACGCCATCAAAATGCCTCATCAGATCTCCTTCTCTGCTTTCGGGCTCGATCTCGGTCACCGGTCGATCCCGCAGCAGCCGCGACCAGACGAACAGAATAAAAAGCAGAAGCAGAAGCGCCGCCGGAAGACTCCAGGGCGGCTGCAGGAAAACAGAAAAGAGAGATCGCTCCTCCTGCATGCGTTCTTCGCGAGTCAGCAGACGATCCAGAATCAGGATCTTCGGCTTTCCCTCGCTGTCGCGTGGACGATATTTCATCGATCGGGCGACGACAAAATCCAGGAGCGCAACGTTGCCTTCGCGCATCATATGATAATTCAGAAAAGGAGCGGAGTCCGAGACGAGAAAAAGATACGCTCCCGGTATTGTGGCTTCGACAAAGTATGAGCCTGTGGAAAAGGCGGCAAGAGAGCGGCGGTAAACAACTGGAATGTGCTCAGGTTCATCCGGCAAAATGGCCAGGCCCGCCGGGATGCGCGCCGGTAGCGGCCTCCCCTGATAGGCAGCCTGCTCCGCTCCATTATAATAGATGCGCTTCTCAAACGGTTTCTTATCAAGCAATCGTCTTTCGAAGAAAAAAGACGATTCGGGTAACCACTCCGGCATACCGTCCGCACGAATGCGATCGGCGACAAAATCGCGGGCACGTTCTTTCTCGGGAGAAAGGCCCGTCCATTGTAGCGACCAGAAGGGGGTCGACGCCGTCGTGCCTCGTTGAAGAATCAGAAGCGCAACAGGACGTTCTCCGCTGTTAAAGGATCCGCTCGCGTCGCCCTGCGTATCGAGTTCCTGAATGTCTTCATCGGAATCGTCCGCCGCCGTTTCTGACGCAGTCTCTTGTCCTTCTGCCTCTTCTTCGGAATCTTCTTCTGACTCCTCTTCGGGTTCTTCTGAAGAGGAGTTAGATGTCGGTTCCAATGGAAGGACGCCTTCGGGCCGCACCATCTCGGCAATCTGCCGATCCAGCTCGATCATATAGTCATACGGAGCCAGCTCCGTGTGAAAGTAGATAATCAGATCGTACTGCGACATCTTCTTAGCATCGAGAAAGGATGAGTTCTGAACATCGTACTCAGATGCAAGATGCTCTCGCATCAGATCAAAGCCGTTGATGCTCTCATAGTTTATGCTTCCATAGCTCTCGTTTACGAGCGGCTCCTGGCACCCGAGTAGTAGAATAAAGACGCCTATGATCGCTTTGTTCATTCTCTGACTCCCGCTTTCAGGAATCGCATGATGGTATCACGAGCCGAAGCGGGATCAGAATCGGCATAGAAGACCTCTTCATATTTCAGAAGCAATTCATCCACGCCGGCCCCGTCGTGATCGGTACGCATGGAGCGCAGTTTCAATAGCAGTTCTTCGGGAGTGAGCGCTACCATTTTCGAGCCGGCAGTCTCGTTCTTCTCCATGATGAGAAGGTAGCAGTGGCCTAACGCGGTTTTATATGCCTCACGTTGAAGGGCGTCCCGTATTAGAGCCATTCGGTCCTCTTTCTTCAGAACTTCAAACTCCCGCACATCGGCCTTTCGCTCAGGGGCTTCAGGCGGAGCATCGGGTAACCTGCTTCTGTAGCGATTCCACAGAAAAAAAAGCAGAGCTGCGAGAGCGGCGATGACGACGCCGTAGGCGATCATCTCAAGCAGTGCCGGACTGATCACCCCTGAGTTCCTGTCTCGCTTCTCGCGCTCTTTCGGAATCGTTTTCTCGATCTCTTCTGCGGTATAAACTCTATACTGCGCCGGATCGCATTTCACGTAGGGCTGATCTTCCATCGCATCGGAACAGGGGCGATCTGCCGGCGCCGTAATATACGGATCGGGCTCATCGGCGCGCAGTGGAACGGATACCACCAGTGCAAGCAGTAGCAGAGAAGCGATTCGCGAAGAAAGCGTTCTGCGTATGCCTTCGCGAAGCATCAATCCGATATCCCAGGCCTCGGTATCAATGCGGGTTTGAATATATAGCAGGAAGCGGCTGATCAGGAAAAACGGCTCATACATAAGAAGCAGCGTCATCACAAGCTCAATCGACAGACCCTGTTCGCGCGGCATCCTCGTCGCCGATTCGAGAAGCATTCTTACGCCGAAAGACGCCAGATAGACGTAAAGGATCTGGACGCAGGCATGCAGAACACGGAAGGCAAATACACGGCCCGAATGAAAGTTGCGCAGGCGGCGACGCAGATCGCGTCCGCTGATACGTTCCAGCAGCCAGTGTTCGTAGTCAAAGAATCGATGAACGAGCACAAGCCAGAGCGGCACAAGCAGAGCGAAACCGCTGGCCCATTTAATAAAACGGACCAGCCCGCGGCCGAGCATACGCGCAACACCTACCTGCCTGATATCGGCAAAGATGGAACGCAGGGTAACCTGCTCCGAAAAGATCCAGCGCCCGCAGAACACAACGATGACCATCTGCAAAAAGAATCTGAGGAAAAGGGCCAGCGGTCCCAGGATCGCGAGAACTATCAACCATCGATCCGGATCTTCGGGGATCTGCGCAACTCCAGCAAGGGTGGCGGCCCAGATCAGGCCGATCAAGACATAAACCGGCCAGAGATTCACGAAGCCGCGTCGAAAGACGACTAACGCAAGATCCAGGATCTCGAATATGGTCCGGGGACGCAGAGACAGACGGATTTCAGCGTAGTTCAAGCTCTCCCCCTGTTCGCAAGGACGGCACGATAAAATAAAGAACCATAAAGAGCGCGCAGAGCGCTCCGACTGCGATCTTGAAGACGACGGGAATTCCAAGCGGAGCGATAAAGCCTTCGATAAACGCGGCAAGAAAGGTCAGCATAAGAGCGGCAAGAAGAGCGGGCAGAGCGCGACGCCCTTCTCGACTCATCGCATGCAGGCGGCTTCGATTGCCCGGCCGCAGAAAGGCCAGGCCCGTCTGTAATCCGGCGCCGGCGCTCATGCCGATAGCCGTAAGCTCAAACGGAGCATGACCGAAAATCCAGCTCAATATGCCGTCCCGTGCGCCGCTCTGTAGCAGATAGCCGATCGTCGTACCAAGAAAGACTCCGTTATAGATCGCAAAAAATACCGATCCTATGCCTGCAAGGAGTCCCGTGCCATAAGCGAGAAGATCAAGCGTGACGTTGTTTACGATATAGTAGCCTGTTCCCGTAAACCCCATCGCTGTGGTGAAGTTCCTTTCGGTGCTGCTGTGCATCTCTTCGTATTCAGACAGAGTGGCCTCGCCGAGGACGGAAGCGGCATAGGGGCGCGAATAATAACCGCCTAACGATGCCGCGAAAAAGGAGATGTAGAAAAGCGCCGTGCAGAATCTCACATAAGGAGACCGAAAGACAGAGACGGGCAACACGCGAAAGAGATAGTCGACGGCGCGCGATGTCTGTGAGTTGCGTGCGCTGAGATAGCGATGGGCCTCAAGAACCGGCCGTTCTATCTCATTACGCAACGCCTCGGACCGGAGGTCAGGAAGAACGGCGCTGAGGTTTCGGTACAGAGAGGCGACTTGAAGCAGGTCGTTCTCTGTTCTTTGATCTGGCGGCTTCTTTAACAGGAGTTGCAGCTGCCGCGCCTGCTCGATTCGTTTCTCGTCGCTCATCGGTTCGTGACCTTTTTTTTCTCTGTGGCAGGAGAAGGAAAGCTGTAAAAGATCGGATGTCCTCCCCTGAACGTGCCTTTTCTTACTGAAATAAAGGCAACCTCTGACAGGCTGAAGGCCATGCCTCGAATCCCACGTGATAGCCTCTGCCCCCGGTCAAAAGGCGCTGAAGGCAGCCCGATAACGGTCTGCGCTCCTCCCAGAAAAAGATTCACGACACCGAAAAGAGGTCTTGCAAGAGGTCGATCTTCGCTAAAAAAAAGAAACCAGGAATCGCGCTCATTCCATACATAGTATCGTGAACTGATCGTCGACGTCTCCGCCACAGGATCATGTTCGATGAGCAACAGCTCGTTTCGATACGAACGATAGAGAATTCGCTCGCCGTTACCGAGCGCATCGGCCACATAACGCTCCGAGACAAAAGGAATAAAGAGTCCGGACAGCGTCGGACTCTCAACCGGCAGGTCGGCTCCGCTGATTTGCTGTAGCTCTGCAAGCAACTCGGTGACGCAGTTTTTCGTAAAGAGCGCATAGCTCAGTTCGTCGCGCATCTCGGATTCCAGAGCCGCATAGAGCATTTCGGCTCGACTCAGCTCGCTTGCAAGACGGTCGCGATCATCGTAGGCTCGTTCTTCAATAAGAGACAGCGACGGAGTCGTCATCACCGCCCCGGCTGAGAGAACGACCGAGGCTCCTCTGCGTCGCGCAAGATCAAGTATCGATGCCGATTGAAGCGTTCGATTAAAGGAAGTCAGCAATCGGGAAGGAGCGTCGCCGGCCCGTAGCGAGGCGATCAGAGCGTCGCTACGGCTGCGAAACATCGACGCAAAAATCTGCACCTCGGGGTTATCCACAGAAAGGATCGGTCCGTCGTCGATATCGGGTTCGGTCGTCAGCGCCATACGCGGCACGACCCAGACGCCCAATTCCTGCGAACGTCGCAGAGCTTCCATGAGAACGAGGATCTCAAGAGCAGTGCGGGCGCGATCGGGCCTGACATCGGTTTCGGATTGCACTGCGGATCGCAGACTTTCGGCAAGCACACTCTCCAGCGGATTCAGCGAAACCGCGGGTAACGGAATATCGGTGACGATGAACGTCTCGTCGTAAAAATCGAAACCATCTTTCAGAAAGAGATGTAGAGCGTTCTCAAGGCGGCTTTCAATCTCGCTTTCATCTCCCGGCATCGTCGATACGTTTCCGATTTCAGAGGCCTGAAAACGCAGATGGCGATGCATGCTCCAGAGCTTCGATCGGCCTGGACGAAAATAACCGAGCACTGGATACGAAACGGTAACTCGCCCCTGTTCGAGCAGCTCCTGCAAACGTTCGATGCGATCGAGCAATGCAGATCTGCGCTGTAGCAACCAGCGATGTCTGATTTGCAGATCCGTTAACCGGGACACTATTTTCTGTCTGTCCTCTGCGCTTATATTCAGAGGCGTCTCATGGATATTTCGGTTTTGCAGGCGACTGTATGAAAAGAGAAAACCGTCCCACGGCGTCCGCTCGACGATAAAAAAGCCCTCGGGAACTCGTTGAAAGTGATAAACGGAATCGCCTGCCCTGATAGCGGTATGCCCGCCCGCCGCACCGGCCTCATTTCCGTCTACATAGATGTATGAGACATCGTTACGATCAGGGGCCCCGACATATATGCGGCTCTCTATCGTCTGTTCTGGAGTGGAAGCCGAGAGCCTGCCGGCAGTTAACATAGCGAGAGCTACCGGTGCCAGGCACAGGTAGCTCCATCGAAAGGACGAAATCACATTCCAGAATAGCCGCTGTCCAGCGCGGCGACAGTACGGGACTTCCCGCCTGATACAAGAGACTGTCGGATCGCTGCATAGTCGCCAGAAGAAACTCCGGCCTCTTTCAGGCCCTCGCCGATCGCCTGCACGGTAACGGGCGTTCCAGCCCAGTCAACGATGCCATGACTGCGGGCGATGCGGCCCACTTCGCGAAGAAAGGTCGGCGAATCCATCTTCTCTTTCACGGCAAGAACGGTCAGAGAACGCACTTCGCGATGATAGATTCCGCTCGCTTTCTCATCATCGCCGCTTGAAGATTCAAGTGAACTGGAGATAGATTTAAGCGAATCAGATACGCTTTCGAGAAGATCGGATGCCGAGTCGACGGAACTCGATACGGAGCCCAGGGCCTCAAAAACCACACACTGGCTGAGAGACAGACTGAGCATTAATACAGATACGGTAATCAGACGCATGGCGTGAATGTGCGACATCGCCCCTGAAATGACAAGCGTTTTTTTAAGCCCGGGAAGGCAGAAGAATGGCTACCACAGAGAACACAGAGGACACGGAGGAAGACAGAGAGAAGAGGGATAAACCACGGAGAGCACTGAGGACACGGAGGAAGAAATTTATGGATTGTTAGCCGGGTTTCACTCTTGCGCGAACCGAGCTGACCTTTCTCTTACGGGAGTTTACAGCACAGGCAAAGCGTTAGAGCCCGAGAAAGACGCGAAATTCGAATCCCCACCTCCAACCCGTCGCGAACCGGATGGCTCATAAAGGCATTGAGAATGGTACGGACCAACTCCTCTCCGCCCGGGATTGCTTTCGCGCTTTTCGCTATTTAGCGATCAAACAACTCTTCCTTTTTTCTCTGTCTTCCTGTAGAGTAGAGAGGGTGCCGGAAGCCCCCGACAGCCCTCCCCCTCGTCAAACCGGACGTGCAGATTTCCCGCATCCGGCTTTCACGAATACCTGTTTCACTGCGTTAAGCATAGGATAGGAATTGCAGCCCCTGTTTCCTCAAATAGGAATTCCAGGTGTCACCCTCCGGGAGCTTCGTCTTACGCTGGCTTTTCCTCGTGAGGAATTTCCAGAATTTCAGATGGAGATAGTAGTTTACTTCGCTGTAGGCTTTCTTGCGATACCCCACTGCGAAGTAGTTATCCCATCCTCTGAGAGTGCGATTCAGCTCTGCGATGGCCTGTTCCACCGGTTTATAGGAGTTCCTGTAGGAGAGGAATTCGTGTATTTTCCCTTTCAGGTTCTTGACGGATTTCTTTGACGGATAAACATTCAGGCACAGATAGTTCCTGTGATGGATTCCTTTTTCGTACCGGAAGGAGAAGCCGAGGAAATCAAGAATCGGGCCTGTCGTTCGCAGATCGACCCACCTTGTTTTCTCTCTGTTTATCGTCAGACGGAATCGTGTTTCAAGTAGATCCTCAAGATGATGGATCATCTCTTTCATCGGTTCCTTCATCAAGATCACGAAGTCATCCGCATAGCGTACAATGGATGCCTGAATCTTCCTGCTCGTAGTCATGGCATGGAAGTATTTCTCGAAGTGATGGAGGTAGATGTTGGCGAGAAGCGGCGAGATGACGCCTCCCTGAGGCGTGCCTATCGTGCTTTTGTGCCATTTCTTCTTTCCATTCTCATCGACATCCACTATCGTCGCTTTCAACCACATACGAAGCAGCTTCAAAACGGATCGATCAACGATTCTTCTCTCGACTGCCTTCATGAGATTGTCATGCGGGATGGTATCGAAATAACCCTTCAGATCCGCGTCATAGACAACACGCTTGCCTCCTTTCAGTTCAGACCGTATCGCTTCAACGGCATCATGTGCCGAACGACCCGGTCGGAAACCGTAAGAGGTGTCCAGAAAATCCGCCTCGAAGATCGGTTCGATGATCAGGAGGACGGCCATCTGGATAACGCGGTCTTTGATGGTGGGGATTCCAAGGGGTCTTTTCCGACCATCCTTCTTCGGAATGTACACGCGTTTAACAGGGTCCGGACGATACGTTGATTCTTTCAGGCTGATTAACAGTCCCTCAAGAAATCCATCCACACCGTCTTTTCTCTTTTCAATGTCCTCAAAGCTGATTCCGTCGATGCCCGGCGCACCCTTATTGGCCCTTACTCGTTTCCACGCAGATTCAAGGGTGTCCTTCCTGAGCACATGGCCGTACAGCGAGTAGAATCGAAACTTTGCTTCCGCTTTTGCTTTGTGAAAGAGCTTCGTTCTCAAAAGAGAGAGGTCCGCAGAGAGTCCCCACTGGTTTAGCGGGCAGTAGTCTGCATTTTCCGTAGTAGTTTCCAATCGGTCTTTCTCCTCATCTGAATCAGCTTGTATTCGTCAAGCCTCCTTCGCTCCATCGGAGTTACCCGACTTCGACGCTACTATGAAGCTCTCCGACTTCCCTTCCTGACCGCCCGACGGTTATTCATTCCCGCCGGACGTTTGCTGGCGCATCAGGAGGGATCTCCCAGGTTCCTCGCGTTCGCCTTACATGCGCGCTGTCCTCCAAGACCCCGGATAGCTCCGTGGCGGTGTGCGATTGTTGACCGCTCACGGATGGCAGGCTTCACCATCACGGACAGGTTGGCCGCTATCAGTTGAGTAACGAGGCTGAATAGGTTCGCTTTCGCTACGGCTCGCATGTTCATTTCCCGTGGCTTCGGCCTTTCGGTTGCCCTATGACCGCACGGTTCCTTAACCGCCGAACAATCAATTAGCGGTCCAGGGACGTTTCACCCTGGTGGCTCACACAGGCTTATCCTGGCGCACCCTTGCCTCCGTGGTTTCAACTCGTCTGGTTTTCCTCTGAGGCCTCGGCGCCCTCTGTGGTTAACCCATTCCTCTCCTATCCGCCCTGCATGCGGAAATGATGAATCCGCTCTATCAGCTCTTCGGGAGTCGGATCAGGGCCCGTCCACGCGAAAATCCGTTTGAGATCATCGTAACAGCTACCGGCAATCTCTTCGCGACGGGCCTGCGAGATGGAATCACGGCGGGCCATAAACCGCGCAACGGCTTCGTATAACGTCGGGTCCACACGGCGAAGCGAATAGATCTTCGTCGCGCTGGCCGGAACGATGGCGGCCGTACGACGACGAAGGTTTAATAAAGGCGAGCGATCATAAACGACGACCGTGCCGGCAGCTAAATCGCCGAGCCGTCTGAAGTGCGGCACAACGACCGACGTTACGCCGGCAAGCAGATACGTGGGAACATAGAACACCCAGGCTCCGGCCAGATACGGAAACATATCGCCCGGTCGCAATAGATTACGAATGAGTAAAGCCCAGATGTCGGCTTCAGAACCGTCAAGCTGGAGTACGCGCAAGCCGCAGACCATCTTGCCCGGAGTCTGTCCTTTCATCAACCATTCTGACAGAAAGAAATATCCGTTGTATATAATGAATATAGCAACGAGATAAAGAAACACGATGAAGCCCTTTGCCGTCTCAACGTCGAGCGGGATGCTTGCAAAAACGGCGACAAGCGACAGAACAATAAAAGCGAAGAACATTACGACATGATCGATCAACAAAGCAAAGAATCTCAGGAACGGCCCGGCGGGAATGATCTGCAAATCACTCGGCCATGGCAACTGTAATCGCAGAGCCGTATCAATGGAACCGTTCTTCATAGATCGAGATTCCCATAGCCGAATTTGCGAAGCAGCGCTCTGTTCACGGCATCGGGCGCATATTCAGGAAAGGTCTTTCCATAACGGGCGACCTCTTTGATAATCGTGCTCGATAGAAAGGAGTAATCCCGACTGGCCAGAAGAAAGACCGTATCGATCTCGGGTTCGAGATCGCGGTTCACCTGATAGATCGCATATTCATAATCGAAGTCCGTAACGGCGCGGATGCCGCGCACGATGGCCGTGGCGCCGACGGTTCGCGCATACGTCGTCGTTAATCCTTCGAATTCGGCCACGCGTACGCGAGGACGATCCGACATCACCTCTTCAAGGATCTCTCTGCGCTCTTCAAGCGAGAAAAGCGTCGTCTTCTTTGAATTGTGGGCGATGGCCAGAACAAGTTCGTCAAAGATCTCACAGGCGCGATCTACGATGTCAAGATGCCCATTCGTAAACGGATCGAATGATCCCGGATACAGTGCGATCTTTTTCACCTTTTTTTCTTCTCTTCTTTCTTCTTTCATGAACGCTCTTCAGTTGCTCTTAGAACACGTCGGTGTTTAACAAGTCGGATCGCCGCTCTCCGTAAAGTAAAAAAGGCTTGAAGCGGCCTCTTTCCATAATTCCATGTAAATGTGAAGTATTCTTCGAGCACGCCGCCGGCCCCGCCGGAATGGATGAAAGTCCGCCTCAAATTCGCCACCGAAGCGCCTACAACGGCGGCCGACGTTCGGGAAAAGGTGACCGGCTCGGGACTGCACACGGTATGCGAAGAGGCAAGCTGCCCCAACCTCGGCCACTGCTGGAGCCGCGGAACGGCGACCTTCCTCGTCATGGGCGATCGATGTACGCGACGCTGCGGATTCTGCGATATTTCGACGGCCCGTCCCCTGCCGCTTGATCCGACAGAGCCGCTGCGCCTTGCTGAAACGGTGCGCAGTATGAAGCTGCGTCATGTCGTCATCACCTCAGTCGATCGCGACGAGCTGCCCGATTGCGGCTCGACTCACTTCGCCGCCTGCATCACCGAAACAAAGCGCCTGAACCCTGAAACCTCCGTCGAGGTCCTGATGCCCGATTTCAAGGCAAAGCCCGAATCCTTACAGCGGATCTTTGACGCCGCTCCGCATATCATCAACCATAACATCGAAACCGTCCCTTCCCTCTATAGAGAAATCTGCCCGCAATCGAACTACGCCCATTCGCTTGAAGTGCTCCGGCGCTCGGCCGAGGCGGGTTTTATGGCAAAGACCGGGCTCATCCTCGGCCTCGGTGAAACGATCGACGAGGTAAAAGAGGTGATCGCCGATGCGCGCACGGCCGGAGTAAAGCTGCTCACCATCGGCCAGTACCTGCAGCCGACATCCGACCATGCCCCTTTAAAGGCCTACATCGCCCCGGAAACCTTCGAAGAGCTTAAATCCTTCGCCCTGAAACAGGGATTTGTCTATGTGGAGGCCGGTCCGCTTGTTCGGTCGTCGTACCATGCCGGCGATGCCCTGGATTTCCTGCTGCAAGCCGACGGAAAACCTGCCGATCTTACAGAAAAGACATAGGCATTTTTTTGCTGCATGCTAAAAAAGCAGTGCAAAATGGGCAGAACCGTTGTCTTATCATCAGGCAGGTGCGTCATGATTCGAAGTATATCTCTCCTCACAATCCTGGTCGCGGTCTTTTCTGTTTTCAGCTGTCTGAATCCCAAAGATAAAGAAAAAAAGCTGGATTCGGCCTCATCGGCCTTCGTGATCATGAGCTATCACGATAACGGAAACGGCACGGTCACAGCTCCGGACGGCCTCTTATGGATGAAATGCGCCTACGGTCAGGTCTGGGATCCGGCGTGGAACGCCTGCACGGGTACAGGCGGTGGAACAACGTTTGGAGCCCGAAGCGTGAAATACTGCGAAGTAGAGGGCCTGTGCACTAACGCCGTCACTCTTCTCGCCGACTCCGGACCGGCCTTCGACGCCTGTAACACGATCACCGTCGGCGGTCTGACGGGATGGCGCCTTCCGACAAAATATGAGCTCGGCAATATCGGTCAGGGCATGGACCGCCCGACGATGCTCTGGATCTTTCCGCAAACGCCCGACGACAAAGAGTTCTGGTCCTCCTCGCAGGATGAAAGCGACGCGAACCTTGCTCGCGCCATGTCCTTTGCCGGCCTTTCTTTCGGGCAGGAATACGGAAGGCAGAAGACCGACGTAAAATACGTGAAATGCGTGCGGTAAACGAACAGAAGCTACAGCTGTTGCTCTTTCATGAACTCAGGCGACGCCTGGCCGCCCTCACCCTCGAAGACGAAAGGCTGACTGAGAAAATGGCCGTCGAGTTGCTCGCAGATACACTGCATCAGATTCCCGAACTCCAGGCCTCCGTCGACGGCAAGATGCAGCTTCACATCCGGACGCCGTCGGGTATTCAGACCATCCCGGTTCAGAATATCATCGACGGCCTCTGCCTTGTCTGGAATGAGTTCAGAGAACGACAGAATACGACGCCTTAGCAGGCTGCTGAAAAAGCAGCCTGCTAAGGCAAAATAGGATGTTTTGCCAAAATGGCCTTTTACCCAAAAGGCCATTTTGTGAGGATTTTTGGGCTTAGCTCAAAAATCCGTCAGCTGAAAAATAGCGTCTGCGGATGAGGCAGCCTCGCCGCCCTGACTCGTTCTGAAACAGGAAGTATTTCAATGATAGAGTGGATAGTCTGGATCATTCTTTTCTTCACGATGGCGGGTTGCGTTCTCGTGGTGCGTTACTGGATCAGCCTGATGCGTGAAAAGGATTCATACCACAGAGATGAGCTCATTGACTTCCCGTCTATTCTGCTTCGCGAGGCGAATGCCCTCTCACCCGACGGCATCTCAGGCTTCCTTGCCGCGGCCGGCGGCGTGGGCCTTGCCATGCTTCTGACCTTGCTTGGCGGACTGCTCAGCCCTGACACAGGCCCGGAACCCGACTGGACGGCCTCTCAGATGCCGAACTACTTCTTTCAATCGGCGCTTTCCGTTCTGATCTTTCATCTTGCCTGGCCGTCCTTTCGTACCATCGCCGAGGACTCTTTTGCGCCGTCCTTTCTGCGCACCTTCCTCGAACAGGAAGATGCCTTTTTCTGGGGGATGTCGGTCGCTCTTGCCGCCTTCAACCTGACCGCATGGGGAGTTGAGCACCGTATCAGCTTTTTCTTTGTTCTGATCAACGGCCTGCTCTTGCTTGTGTATGCCGGCTACCGTCTTAACCTGAGCCGGGAGCGAGAGCCTGAATCCGGTCCGTACCGTGATTTCGACGATGATGACCCGAGAGAGGATGACTTTTCTTCGTCTGAAAGCCGCTCCTCGAAGGATGAGGTCGAATTCTGACGATACGGTCGCATTCTGCCGATCAGGGTTTCTGGAAAACCGACCGATGATAAAAGCAATGAAACGATTGAACGTGTTCTTCTCTGTACGCTCTGCGAGCCTGTTAACTGTCATCGCTGCCCTGATTGTCGTTTCTCATCTGGCTGCCCAGGCTCCAGAAACGAAGCCGGCCGATATGAATCAGCCAGCGCAGGATCCCGGTGGCCGCCGCCTTGCCGGCTTTGCCGAAACGCCGTGGATGAGCGAATACACGCAGGTGAAGGATCGCTTCAGCGCGCTTTCAGAATCGGCCGCGTCAGTCGATCGTATCGAGATCCTGATGGCCGTGCGCAATCAATACATCCTGATCAAACGCAACGACGTACTGTATCGCTACAATTTCTACAAAACACCCTACGAGGTGCTGAAGCTCACGAACCACGATCTTCAGAAAGAACAGTGGGAAGAGGCCGAAGCCGTCCTCTATCAGGTGAAGATCATCCAGCCCTTTATCGCCTCGGACTCCATTTCAAAAAAACTCGAAGTCGCCTACGGACCGAGAACGCGCTCGACGGTGAAGCCCGAGACGAAGCGCGGCGCCGATATCTGGGAGCTCGAAGGCGGATTCATCTTTCAGTGGTATGAGCCCTACAACGGAAGGCCCTACACGCGCACCATCGACTACATCAGTGACGAGCTGGCGAGGCGAATCCTCAAAGAGCGCGAAGAGTTTTTTTCCGCCGAAGAACTCGATCTGCTGCGCAAGATGATCGTGCGCTGAATCCATAACCGGCTGCGAACAAAACGGCTACGGGCAGAATATCTCCAGCCGGAAGCGCTCCGAATTGAACGGCTCAGAGCGAGCTGCGTTTCTTTTTTGCGCTTTTTCGCCACTGCCTGAATTTCTCCTTGCATTTTTATTGCCTCAGCGCGAAGATACGGGCATAGGGTATCTGATCAACGTTCAGTTATTCCAGCATGAATCGCCGAACAGGCCCTGCCCGAACTCAGCTCAAAACAAGAGAAGAGCCGGTCAGAAAGCTCGCTTGAATCAGAATCGAAAAAAACATGATTTAAAGAAGGCAGACTACCATGAAACGTGCCTCGCTTGCTCTACTGGCCTTTGCCCTGATCCTCGGAACAATCCTCATTGCTTCGACGATTACGCGCAAGAGCCGCGAAACTCCTGCACTGGCGGTGCTCAGAGCGAAATACTCCGAACCGCATAAAAAATCCGTCGACCATTCGAAGTTCCCGCAGCTGCAGCGCGCCTTTGCCGCTCCACAGGAGATTACGGCCGCCTGCATCGGCTGTCATAACGAGCGCCATAAAGAGGTGATGGCCTCCTCTCACTGGAACTGGGGGCGTGAAGAATACGTCGCCGGTAAGGGAATCCGATTTGTCGGTAAAAAGAACATACTGAACAACTTCTGTATCGGCATTCAAACGAACGAAGAGAGCTGCAACAAATGCCATACCGGTTACGGATGGCGCGACGATAAGTTCAACTTCAACGATCCGCGCAACGTCGACTGTCTGGCCTGCCACGACAACAGCAATACCTATGTGAAGGCCTCGGGCGGAGCCGGTATGCCCGATCCCTCCGTAAACCTGAACGTCGTCGCTCAGAGCGTCGGCCGACCGGAGCGCGCGAACTGCGGCACCTGCCATTTCTTTGGTGGCGGCGGTAATAACGTGAAGCACGGCGACCTCGACTCCTCGCTCTTTGATCCCACCCGCGCCGTCGACGTGCACATGGCGTCAGAGGGAGCGAATCTACAATGCGTCGACTGCCATGTAACGGAAAATCATAAGATGAAGGGCAAGGTGTACTCCCTTTCTTCTATGAATAGAGACCGCTCGACCTGTGAATCCTGCCACACAGAGACACCGCATGAAAGCGACGTGATCAACGAACATACGCTGAAGGTGGCCTGCCAGAGCTGCCATATTCCCGTGTATGCGAAGGTTAACCCGACGAAGCTTTCGTGGGATTGGTCGACGGCCGGCAAATTGAAAGACGGTAAGCCTTACACGGAGCATGCCGAAGACGGCACCGATTCTTATATGTCGATTAAAGGATCGTTCACCTGGGGCAAAGAGATCGAACCTGAATACGTCTGGTTCAACGGCACGGCGTCGCATTATCTGGTCGGCGATAAGATCGACCCGGATTCCGTCGTTAAAGTGAACGAACTGCACGGCAGCTACGATGATCCCGACGCCAAGATCATTCCCGTCAAAATCCACCGCGGAAATCAGATCTACGATAAAGAGCATCTGTATCTGATACAGCCGAAGACCTATTCCGGGCATTCCGGTGACGGCGGTTTCTGGAAGGAATTCAACTGGAATCGAGCCGCCGAGCTGGGTATGAAAGATATCGGCCTGCCCTACAGCGGACAGTACGGCTTCGTAAAAACCGAGATGTACTGGCCGATCAACCACATGGTTTCGACGAAAGAGAAGACGGTGAACTGCACCGAGTGTCATACTCGCGACAACAGCCGGCTGCAACATTTAACCGACTTTTATCTACCGGGCCGGGATCGCAGCACGCCCGTCGAATTTCTTGGCAAGCTGATGGTATTCCTCACGTTAGCCGGAGTGCTTCTGCACGGAGCGCTGCGCATCGTCGTCGCAAAAAGGCATGAACGCGAAAAAGGAGACAGATCATGAGCGGCAAAACGAAATCAAGGCTCGTTCTTGTCTACGGTCGGTTTGAAAGATTCTGGCACTGGACACAGGCCGCTCTCATCATCTTTCTTACCCTGACCGGATTCGAGATCCACGGATCGTTCACCTTCTTCGGCTACGAAAACGCGGTGAATTATCACAGCGTCGCCGCCATCCTGTTCCTGGTGCTCATTTCGTTTGCCATATTCTGGCATTTCAGCACCGGAGAATGGAAGCAGTATGTGCCGACGCTGAGCATGCTGAAGGCGCAGGCCGAATACTACGTCGTCGGCATCTTCCGGGAGGCCCCGCATCCGACGAAGAAGACGGTGCTTTCCAAGCTCAATCCGCTGCAGAAGATGGTCTATGCCGGCCTGAAGCTGCTCGTTATTCCTGGCATGGTCACGACGGGACTTCTGTATATGTTCTATCGTTATCCGCAGAAAAACGAGGTGATGCTTCTGAACGTCGACGGGCTGCGCACGATCGCCGTGCTGCATACGCTCGGCGCCTTCGCCCTCATCGCCTTCATCATTGCCCATATCTACCTGATCACGACGGGCGATACGATTACGTCGAATCTCAAGGCGATGATCACCGGATACGAAGAGCTTGAAGAAGAAACGGAATCCGACTCGAAACGAGAAGAGAGCCCCAAAAAAAACAAAAAGGGTCGCAGCTAACAGGAGAACATTCAGGAGAATCGTATGGGAACTCAATCGAAATACATGAATCCGTATCTGGCCGGATTCTTTCTCGGCCTGGTCGTTCTGGCGACGGTCTTCTTGACCGGCCGCGGCCTCGGAGCCAGCGGCGCGATTAAAAGCGCCGTCGTCGCCAGCGTCGATATCGTATCGCCCGAGCATGTGCAGAACCGACCGTTCTTTCAGCATGCCGTGGAATCAAGCGACGGTCATCCGATGAAGACATGGCTTGTCTTTGAGGTGCTCGGCGTCATCGCCGGCGGCTTCATCTCAGGCCTGATCTCGAATCGCCTGAAATTCACGACAGAAAAAGGGCCCGGCATCAGCGACCGTAAGCGATGGGTCTTTGCCGTCATCGGCGGCGCTCTTTTCGGCATCGGCGCCCAGCTCGCCCGCGGATGTACGTCCGGCGCCGCGTTAACAGGCATGGCCGTGCTCTCGACGGCGGGATTCCTAACGACGATGGCGATCTTCGGCGGCGGATATATATTCGCCTACTTCGCCCGCCGTCTGTGGATTTAGAACCGACTCTTTAGGAGGATTGTATGGGTCCCTTTGTTCCTGAATTCATATCAAACGAACTGAATCTGATCGTCGCCTTCGTCGTCGGTATCGCCTTCGGATTCGTGCTCGAACAGGCCGGCTTCTCGTCTTCGCGTCGACTTGCCGGACAATTCTACGGTTACGACTTCACCGTGCTTCGCGTCTTCTTCACGGCCGGCGTTACGGCCATGACAGGCGTCCTGATCCTTGGCTGGGCCGGATTGCTCGATCTCGATCTGATCTATGTGAACCCGACCTGGCTCTGGCCGGCCGTCGTCGGCGGATTGATCATGGGCCTGGGCTTCGTGCTTGGCGGCTACTGTCCGGGCACAAGCGTCTGCGCCGTCGCCATCGGTAAGATCGATGCCATGTGGTTCGTGGGTGGAGGCTTTCTTGGAATCCTTCTGTATGGGGAGTTCTTCTCGTTATACAGCGAGTTTCATGAATCAAGCGCTCTCGGGCCGCTTAAGATCTACGAAACGCTTGGCATGCCTGCCGGCGTCTTCGCCCTGCTTCTGATCGTCGTTGCCGTCGCCGCCTTCATTGGAACAAGCTATCTTGAAAAACGCATCAGCAAAGAGGCTCCGGCCTTCCGTTTTCCGGTTAAAGAGCATCGCTATGCGATGGCCGCTCTGCTTGTAGCCGGCGTCTTGCTGCTCTTCCTGCCCGATCGCAAGACAGGCACGATGGAGATGGTGCAGAAGACCGAATATAAAGCGAAGCATCCGGTGCAGACGATGGACGTCGATGAATTCGCCTTTCGACTGCTTGATAGAGATCCGAAGCTGGCCATCATCGACCTGCGCTCCTCTGACGCCTTTAAAGAATCACCGCTGCCGGGCTCCGTATCGGCGACGCTGCGCGATCTATTCGGCAAAGAGCTCCTTCCTCTTCTGTCACGGCGCCATGTCGTTAAGGTCTTCCTTGCCGACGATATCGAAAAGGCCGAGGCCGCCTATCGCATCGCCGATCGACTGGGATTCGAAAACATACGCGTCCTCGACGGCGGCATGAAAGGGTTCGAAGCGGTGATACTGAAACACGAAGGCATCGAAAAGGCAAACGCCGACACAAAACGCTTTCGCGAAAGGGCCGGCACGCAGCTGCCCGTCATGATGACGGAATACAAGGCGAAGGCCAATCGCAAGCCCAAGGTTCAGAAGAAGATCCAGGGGGGCTGCTAAATCAGATGCGCACCTCAGCCCTCACCCCGCGGGTGGTGCTCTGTTGAATGGTTGAGCACCAGGCGGGGATTCGGGTGGGTGCGCATCTGACGGGATTGGTTAGACGGGAGATCGGTTGACTTGATCTCCTGTCTGATTCAAATTTCCGGAAGAAAAGACCGATGAAGAAGACTGCATATGTCAGGGTTCTTTTTTTACGAACCGTTGGAGGATTATTCCATCTTTATGAATAAGTTCATTCTGCTCCTTTCCAGCTGTGTCCTCTTCTTCAACGCCATTGGCTGCAAGAACCCGCCTTCAGAGGCTAAACCACGATCGCACTTTGAGAGTCCGTCCGGTCACTACAGGTTTTCTATCATCCAATCAACCGAATATGAAAAATGTACAAGGCAGATGCCCATGATAGGCTTATTCATGAGCGTCGATCCGAATTCCGGTCCCTTTGCTTGTGGCTATACAATCAGCGATCTTCAATCTGGAAAACCAGTATTCGCCTATTCATGGGTTGATGGATTAACAGCGCAGACTCTGCCTGGACCGGCGCCCAATTGTGATGTCAACAACGCTGAGGTTGTACTAGGATTCAAACGCTGGACTGAAAAAGATGAAATTGTCTTCACGGTATTCAGCCTGTGGTATGGTGCAGCCGATCCCGGTTATCGCAGCTATGTTTATGATTGGAGAAATTGCAAGAAAGTCTTTCTCTCCGGAATCTATACACCCCATTGCCCTGGAACCTGCAACAGCCTTCTGGAATACCATTATTTAAATAAATCGTATCTATTTCATAAAGATATAAAAACCGACATGGTTACGATCTATCGCACCAGAGCAACGGCCAGACACATTCATGACTACTACAAAGAGGAATTCGAAGAATCGGATCCGGAAGATCTGAAACCAGATCCGGAAAAAACCATTATCATTGGGTCTTTCTATTCGCAGGACTATCCTTCGGTCGAAGAAAGCGATGATGGCAGGCTCTTTATCACTGCAGACAAGAAGCATTTAATTCTCGATCCTTCAACGGACCGTCTGGATTTCAACGGATGAGCAAACGAAGGGAATCCCCGAGAGCCATTGCATATCCATGTTCGCAAAGCGGGAAACGTTGCTAAATTCTGGGTCAGACCGGCAGTAACGCTGGCCAGTAATTCGGGCTTCTCTTCGATGGAACTCCGCTGGATCGGAGAACAGGTTGCAGAAAACGCCAGTCTTATTGAGGAGAAATGGCATGAATTCTTTAGAGGTTGAAGCAAGGACCCGCAAAGTATGGTTTGATGAAGAGAATCTATGGCTTCTCCTTTACGATGGCCGTCAGCTTTCCGTTCCACTTTCGTTCTTTCCACGGCTACTGCATGCAACAGCAGAACAACGCGCAAACCTTACGATAAGCGGTGGCGGTACCGGGCTGCACTGGGATGAGATCGACGAAGATATTAGCGTCAGAGGCCTCCTGCTTGGTTACGGCGATCAGACAGTAGACCGTAAGAACCAGGCCGCTACCGGCTAAAAAAATTCTAATAGCGATAGCCAGCCTGCCCGCTCCCCCTGCTGGAGCAGGAGTGCGGAGCGGCGACGATTGACGCACCCTGGGCCCTGCGGGTCGATCGCGTCACCTCGTCGCACGCAGGGGGTGCGGGCGGGCCATACCAGGCGGGGATTCGGGTGGGTGCGCATCTGACGGGATTGGTTAGATGGGCTCCGCTGTCGGGAGGGAGCGATGCAGCCGGATTGGGTTAGACGGGAGATGCGCTGGTATCGCCGGTATTCAGTTTCGCCGATCCAGTCTGCCCGCTTAACGCAGAGACGCCGGAGTCGCCCGTCCGGTCGTTATTTTCTCTTGACTTCGCTTGCTGTCAGTCCAAGTTCCTTTCGTGGACCCGACGCCTGACAGGATCATTCGTGATACGTTCTCTGATAGAGAAGAAGCCATTCCTTTCTTCCGATCCACTCTGCCGTCCGGGCTGCTCGCTGCCCTTGATCTTGATACTCTTGAAGTAGAACAGGGAACCTTCATCGATGAATCCATGAAGGAATACCGCACGGACGTCCTCTTCCGTATTCAAACCGCCAGTGGATCGCCAGCGGAGATCTATCTGCTATTCGAGCATAAATCGCAAAGAGATCCGCGCATCTTCACACAGCTGCTTTCCTACCTCGCACGTATCTATGAACGACAGGATAAGCCCGTTCCCGTCATTCCCTTCGTCTTCTATCACGGGAAGAAAGCATGGGATCTCGGAACCGATTTCACAGCCCACTTCAAGCTCACGGATAGGGAGAGACAGATCTTTGCGCCCTATCTACCCGATTTCCGATTTGAGCTGTTTGACCTCGGTGATCAGGATGTTGAGACGCTCACTATTACACTCTACGTCAAAATGCTTCTGCAGATCATCCGCTCTATTGATACGGATCGTCTTGATGACAATCTCAGAGACATTTTCGAACTCTCTGAGATCTTTTTCTCAGAGCAAAAAAAAGCTTGAGAAACTCAGAAAATTGATCTTTTATGTTCTCACCCGAGGAGAGGTGCCGCACGAGAAAGTCGTCGCTGTCCTTTCCTCGGTCTCGAAACGACTGGAGAAGGAAGCCATGACTGCTGCTCAAAAACTCAGAGAAGAAGGATTTGCACAGGGCATGCAACAGGGTCTCCTTAAAGGAGAGCAGAAGCTACTCATCAAACTGATGGAGTGGAGATTCGGCAGTCTCTTGAAACAGGATAATGATGCCATCCGGGCCTGTTCCAATAGAGATCTCATCGAAGCAGCAAGCCGGGCTATTCTCGAAGGAAAGAGCAAGGATGAAGTGCTGGCACAGCTACGATGATCCATACAAAACCACTAAAAGTATACCTGAAGCTCAATATCACCATATTGAAAACTGATAAAAACAGTATATCTGTGTGCGCTCTTCTACTTCTTCTACAGCTCTCCATCTCCCGCCATCTCGTAGCCGCAGACTGAAACTGCGGCATCAGCTTCTTGTCTATAAACGATCGATCCTGAAGCCACACATCCCACACTCTGACAGGATTTTTTTTGGGTTCTCATGATTACAATTTTGCCGGTTGCCCAGTGGAAGAGATTTACCCCACAGCCGACCCAGGACAGAAATGCCGCCGGATCAACCGTTGATCGCCGTTCCGCGAGTCCGAGGGGGACTTCGTCAGCGAAGCTTTATTTTCGCAAACTCTCCAGATAGGCTACAATTGCAGTCTGCCCCCGCTCACGAGCAAACGCCGCAGCGTCCATATCCTTCATAAATTCCCCGGTATACTTTATGCTGGGGTCGATACCTGCATTCAAGAGAAGTTTCACAATCTCGATATGGCCGCCATAAATAGCACCAAACAATGGGTTCCTCTCAGGCTCACTGATATCCAATTCGGACCCAGCATCGAGAAGCTCTCTTACAACCGCCATGTGACCTTCAGAGGCTGCATGATTGAGAGCTACTCCCTTGAATGGACCTCCCCTTACATTGGGATCGCTACCCATTGCAAGCAATCGCTTGACAACCTGCAGCTGTCCACTGGTAGCAGCCACATGCAACCATGTCCCGAAGGGAGTTATTTGCATTAGGCGATCTTTTGAATCACCAATCAACTCAACAACCCGTTCTACGTCGCCAGCCTTAATTGCCGTCCGGAGTTCTTTACCTATCTCTATTTCATTCATAGGAATTTCTACCGTCTCCGTGCGGCTACCTCACCCAGCATCTTCAGCTCGTGAACCGTACCAAATCTTTCGCCCCCCATCGGGCCACTTCCTCAGTCTCTAATTCCGCCGGCGAGAGACAGCCCGGATAACTGTGGCTTCGCTTCTTCTTGATTCGCGAAGACCTTTCCTTCCTGCTCAGTCTCCGGGGGTCTCGTACCATTCACAGGTCTCACATGGCGAAGGACAGCCGACAACAGCGATCAGTAGCGCTGCTACCACACAGGGCAAAGTTATCAGCCTTCCGTTCATTGCGAATGTGGTCCATTCCATCGTATTCTGAACTCACTGCCTCCTCTTATACGTCTCGCCTGTGAACACAACAGTCAACCCATAATTTATGCACAACAGAATAGAGCCGACACCGGGCGAAGAGTCTTTCCGCATCCGCGCCCACTCCCTGCCCGATCCAAAAAAAACTCGACGGGTCGGTTATGGCTTAGATATCGGTCTTTCGGACCATCCGGCCCGATTACGAGGGACAATATGCGAGAAATCATCAAGCTTGAGTCGACTGCAGGAACCGGTTTTTTCTACACGACGACGAAGAACAAGAAGAAGCATACGGCGAAATTCGAGATCAACAAGTTTGATCCGAAGGCGAAGAAATACGTGAAATTCGTCGAGAAGAAAGTCTCGAAATAATCCTCGATGTCTTCTTCGAAGACGCTTCTGTGCCCGGCCAAGATCAACCTTGGCCTTGCCGTTCCCTTTAGACGGCCCGACGGCTATCATGAGATCGAAAGCCTCTTTCTTCCGATCGACTTCTGCGACGAGCTGACCGTTACCCCTGCCGCTTCCCTTCATCTGCGCACCGAGAATCTGATCGAGCTATCGACGCGGTCCGATTTTGAGGCCGTTTCTGAGCGCGGAGATCCCGAGAAGAATCTTCTGATGCGCCTTATGGCGGCGATCAATCGAGGTCGCGCTGAGCCTCTGCGCTTTGAGCTGTTTCTGCGCAAACGCATCCCTTCTGGAGCGGGACTGGGCGGAGGCAGCTCAAACGCCGGCATACTTCTGCGTTATCTTATAGAAGTCGGATTGCTGGATCGCTCTCATGCCTTCGAGCTTGCGCGAAGCCACGGCGCCGACATCCCCTTCTTTCTCGATGCGCGTCCCTCTGCGGTGACGGGCATCGGCGAAATCATAGAGCCGATCTCGCAAGAAAAGGATCGTGCACGTCTGAAAAGCATTCGCGGAGTGCTGATGCTCTCGGACGTCGTTGTTCCTACAAAAAATGCATACTCTGAACTGAAAAGGCCTTTACAGCCGACCTCTCAGTCAAAGGCTGGCTCCAGCCCGGGGCGAGCCTATCAGGCTCTTCTCGAAGGTGATGCGAAGGTGCTTTCTCAGATCGGGAACGATTTTGAAGAGGTTGTCTTTCGACTTCATCCGGAGCTTGCAGGCGTAAAGGATGCGCTTCTTGATTGTGGCGCCTTTTACGCATCGATGTCGGGTTCAGGTTCTGCCATCTTCGGTCTGTATGATCGAATGCAAGAGGACGAAAGGCTTGCCTTTCTCCGGCAGAGGTTTCCCGCATATCGAGCGGTTCCGTTCGGCTTTTTCCTGTAATTGGGCCGTCGCCAAGCGGTAAGGCAGCGGTTTTTGGTATCGCCATCCGGAGGTTCGAATCCTCCCGGCCCAGCCACAGCAACTCTGAATAACCCGGATTCATAACATGACCGACTCTGCTTCAAGCGCCCGCCATGCCGTCGTCCTGGCTGCCGGAAAGGGAACTCGCATGCAGAGCGATCTGCCTAAAGTCGCCATGCCGTTAAACGGCAGGCCGATGATCCAGCACGTTCTCGATCGCCTTGCTCCGCTCAAACTTGATACGCTTACGCTTGTCGTCGGCTACCGACGCGACGTCGTTGAAGAGCTGGCCCATACCTGGAAGAAGGATCATCCGACAGCGCCCGAGATTCGCTTTGCCCTGCAAGAAGAACAGAAGGGAACGGCGCATGCCTTCTTACAGGCAGAGCCGGCCCTTACAGGCAAAAGCGGGCTGGCCCTTGTGACGGCCGGCGATATGCCGCTTCTTCGCACTCGCTCCATAGACAGGCTCTTTTCTGAGGCGGCCTCAAACGGAGCGGGCGCCGTGCTCTCCGCCCATCTTGAGAATCCAAAAGGCTACGGGCGCATGGTGCGCGATGCTTCGGGTAACCTGAACCGCATCGTTGAGGAGAAAGACGCCGATGAACCGACGAAGGCCATCCAGGAAGTGAACACCGGCTGTTATGTGTTTCGCATTCCCGAGATCTTTGCCGTGCTCAAACAGATCGACAGCAACAACAAACAGAACGAATACTACCTGCCCGATGCCGTGAAACTCTACAGAGAACGCGGAGACCAGTTCCGCTGCGTCCTGCTCGACGACTACAGAGAGTCGATGGGCGCCAACACTCGTGAAGACCTCGTCCAGCTTGAACAAATCCACAGTCAGATGAAGGATCTATGAACTACGAACTGCTTCTTCTTTCGGGTAATGCCAACGAGCCGCTTGCTCGCGAAATCGCCGACTATCTCGGCGTTCGCCTGGCCGGCGTCGATCTCAAGAAATTCTCGGATGGCGAGATTTCGGTGAAGATCAACGAGAACATCCGCGGCAAAGACGTCTTCATCGTTCAGCCCACCTCGGCTCCGGCTAACGACAACTTGATGGAGCTTCTGCTCATCATCGACGCAGTGCGTCGTGCCTCGGCCAAGCGCATTACGGCCGTCGTGCCCTACTACGGCTACGGACGCCAGGATCGCAAATCCGAGCCTCGCGTGCCCATCTCGGCGCGCGTCGTCGCCGACCTGATCGAGGCCGTCGCCCCCGATCGCATCCTGACGATGGATCTGCATGCAGATCAGATCCAGGGCTTCTTTCATATTCCGGTCGATAACCTCTACGCCGCTCCGGTCTTTATCAAATATTTGCGCGAAACCCGCGCGAACGACGCCGTCGTCGTCTCTCCCGATACTGGCGGAGTGGAGCGCGCTCGATTCCTGGCCCGCCATATTAACGCCGGTCTGGCCATTATCGACAAGCGCCGTCCGAAGGCGAACGTAGCCGAGATCATGCACGTCATCGGCGACGTGAAAGACAAGAACTGCATCCTCTACGACGATATGATCGATACGGGCGGAACGATTACGAAGGCAGCCTCGGCTCTGAAGGCAAACGGTGCGAAAAGCGTCATCGCCTGCGCCACACATGCGGTGCTTTCGGGCTCCGCCATCGAGAAGCTTACGGAGTCCGTGCTCGACGAGGTTGTCTTTTCGAATACGATTCAGCTTCCGCCCGAGAAGCAGACCGATAAGATCCGTCGGCTTTCGGTGGCCCAGCTGGTCGGCGAGGCCATCCGACGCATCCATAACGAAGAGTCGGTCAGTTCGCTCTTCGTTTGAGATAAAGCGTTCATAAAAATGAGTTTGCTTTCTGATTCGGCCAGAAAATCTGGCCTTTTACCGATAGGAGTATGACAGCGATGAACCGCACGATTGAAGCCTCGACCCGCAGTGCAAGAGGAAAGAACGAATCCCGTCGACTGCGCGCAGCCGGCCGTATTCCCGCAAACCTTCTGGACCGGGGCAATTCCACGCCGATCGAAATCGACGACCGTGAGTTCGAGAAACTGATCGCCGGCGGACTTCGTTCAAGCAGCAAGTTCAAGCTGAAGCTGAACGGCGCCGAGCAAGAAGTGCTGGCTAAAGAGATTCATCGCCATCCGGTCAGCGGCCGTATTTTCCATGTGGACTTCTACAAGGTAAACCCCGGCCACAAGTTCCGCGTCGCCATCGCCGTCGAACTGACTGGCTCGGCTAAAGGCGTAAAGGCCGGCGGAGCGCTTGAGCATTACATCCGTCAGCTGAAGGTCGTGACCGTTCCCGAGAAGATCATCGAGAAGATCGAGGTCGACATCACCGATCTCGGCGTCGGTGAAGCGGTACACCTGAGCCAGCTTAACCTGCCCTCTGAATGGGAAACCCGCCTTACGGGCGATCCGGTAGTCTGCCGTGTAGCGCAGTCCCGTATGACGCTGAAGGCAGCGAGCGACGGCAAAGAAGGCTGAAAATAAAAGCCTGACTCCCGTTGTCAGCGAAGCCCCTCTTCCGGCGGTCTGGTGCGTTCGAGCACCTGATGCCCGATGAGGGGCTTTTCCGTTTATGCCCGTGCGCGCTTCCAATGAATCGCATTCCTACTATTGTACTTGACATTGGCGGAAGGTGTCTTACACTGTCAGCTCGATGAAGCTCGTCATTGGATTGGGGAACCCTGGTGAGAAGTACGCAAACCGTAGATCGAACATCGGCTTCAAGATCCTCGACATCATCGCGAATAATAACAACATCGATATCCGCACCAAGAAGAAGAAATCGCTGATCGGTCGCGGCCATATCGAAGAAGAAGAGATCGTCCTGCTCAAGCCGCAGACCTACAGCGATCTGGCCGGCGAGGCTGCCCTTTATATCGCCTCCTTTCTGCGCATCCGTCCTCGCGACATCATCGTCATCATGGACGACATCACGCTCACGCTGGGCAAGATCGTCGTGAATCAGGGCGGTACAGAGCATACTCATCCGGGCATCAAGAACCTGGCCGATGCGCTGAAATCGCCCGATTTTATTCGCGTCCGGGTCGGAGTGGCTGGCGACAGAGTGTCTAAGGTTCCGAAAGAGGAATACCTGAATCAGGAATTTGAGCCATCCGAAAGCTTTCGCCTGATTAACATCATCAACGACGCCGAATCGGCCATCCGCGAGATCGCTCACAGCCGCGACATACGGGATGTCATGGAGAAGTTCTCGGAATAACGACATCAGAAGCGCTGAGCCCTGCTGGCTCAAAGCGTTACGAACTCTTCTCAAAGAGTTATCTCAAAAAACCGAATACAGGATGCGGTCGGGAAGACGCCCTTCTCTGATTTCAACTCAGGTTGACGACAGAGTTACCTTCGATTATATTTCCCTCAGGGTTCACATGAATAAGAATTTCAAGTTTTTACTGCTCATTTTCACCGGTGTCGTCGTTCTTTTGACCATGGCACAGACGGCCGGGCGCTGCTCGCCCCTGGCAATGGAAAAAGAGGAGAAGCTCACGTTTTCTGAGTTCCGGAAGATGATCGATCCCTACAACGATCAGGCGATCGGTAACATCTACACGAAAGAGGCGATGGCCGGGGCGAACTCCGAGACAAATCCTTTTCTGCTGCGTATAGGTCCCAAAAAGATCGAAGGCCGCTATGTGAAGAAAGGCCAGCGCATCGAACCCACGGACGATGTAGAAGTCATCAAAAGTAAAACCGTTCCATTCGTGGTCGAGAGCATGCCCGAGCTGATTAACGAAGCTCTCATAGACCAGCTCGATAAGAACCGCGTCCACTATCGTTTTGAGAATCCCGATGAAGGCGGGATGCTCGGTACCATCTTACAGATGCTGCCTTTCATCATCATCGTCGCTCTGCTCTGGATGTTTATGATCCGCCAGATTCAGAGCACCGGTAACAAGGCGATGGCCTTCGGTAAAAGCAAGGCGAAGCTTAACCCCGAGGGTAAGACCCGCGTCACCTTTACCGACGTTGCCGGATGTGATGAGGCTAAAGAAGAGCTTGTTGAGGTTGTGGACTTTCTTAAAGATCCGCGCAAATTCCAGACGATCGGCGCTCGCATCCCTCGCGGCGTGCTGCTTGTCGGCCCTCCGGGAACGGGTAAGACGCTTCTTGCGCGCGCCGTTGCCGGCGAGGCCGGAGTGCCCTTCTACTCGATTTCAGGCTCGGATTTTGTCGAGATGTTCGTCGGCGTCGGCGCCTCCCGCGTGCGCGACCTTTTCGAGCAGGCCAAGAAAAACGCTCCCTGCATCATCTTTATCGACGAGATCGACGCCGTCGGTCGCCTTCGCGGCGCCGGCCTTGGCGGCGGGCATGACGAGCGTGAACAGACGTTGAACCAGTTGCTTGTTGAGATGGACGGCTTTGAAGAAAACGAAGGCGTCATCGTCGTCGCCGCCACAAACCGTCCCGACGTGCTTGATCCGGCGCTACTTCGTCCGGGTCGCTTTGACCGACAGGTCGTCGTCGACGCCCCTGACGTAAAAGGACGCGAAGAGATTCTGCGTATCCATGCGCGTAAGGTTCCGATGACCTCCGATGTGTCGCTCTCGCGCATCGCTCGCGGAACTCCGGGCTTCACGGGCGCCGATCTTGCGAACCTCATCAACGAAGCGGCCCTGCTTGCGGCGCGAAAAAACAAGAAACGCGTTACCCAGGAAGAGCTCGAAGAGGCGAAAGATAAGGTTATCATGGGTCCGGAGCGTCGCTCCATCCTCATTACCGAAAAAGAAAAAGAGGTCATCGCCTATCATGAAGGCGGTCATGCTCTGCTCGGCACGCTTCTTCCCTACTCCGAGCCCGTCCATAAAGTGACGATCATCCCCCGCGGAAGAGCGCTCGGGTTAACCCAGCAGCTTCCCGAAGACGATCGCCACATTCAGCCGAAAAAATACTGGCTGGACCGCATCTGCGTCTTGATGGGCGGCTATCTTGCCGAAGGCATCATCTTCAACGATACGTCGACGGGCGCCTCTAACGACATTCAGGTGGCGACGAACATCGCACGCCGTATGGTCTGTGAATGGGGGATGTCTGAAAAACTGGGAACGATCAGCTACAGTCAGGATAACGGCAACGTATTTCTCGGCCGTGAGATCAGCTCTTCGCGCCACTACAGCGAAGAGACGGCGGCCATGATCGACGGCGAGGTGAAGCGCTTCGTTCAGGAACAGCTTGATCGCGGCCGCGAGCTGCTGACAAATCATCGCGAGAAACTGGAACGCATCGCCAAGGCTCTTCTTGAACGAGAAAGCATCGGCGGCGAAGAGCTGAACGATATCATGGGCTCCGACATCTCAGACAAGCAGAAGCGTGCCTTCTCGCATGATGCGAAGCCGCCGGAATTCGAGGGGGGAGCTGAACCGGCACCGGCCACATGAAAACCGATCGTCTCGACGAGATCATCGAACAGGCCCTTCTCGATCCCTTCCATGAAGTTCTGGATCGCGAGGGGCCTTCGTCGTTTACTCCGACGACGCAGGCGCAGCCCGAACGAACGCCGGCAAACTCCGCCGCGCTTTCTGAAGTTCTCTCTGATTTCTCTACGGAAATATTCCATCGCCCCATCGAACTCGTGCTGCGACCACATGCGTCGGTGGCGCAGATTATACTGACGCGCATCTATCAGGCGAGAACGCATCCTGAGACGATGACGGTTATCGAGAGGTATGGCTCAGACCTCGTCGAGAAGCTCGAAGAGATACGCCGCTACTATCGAGTCTTCGTCGAAACCTCGTCCGAAGATCTGCTCGAAAAAGAGGCGGCCCGGCTTGTGAAGCGCTTCTTTCAGGATAACCCCAACGAAAACCAGAAGGATTTCATCAAGCTGAAAAGATTCTATGAAAAGATCCGTTCTTTTCAGGATATCGTCGACGAGCACTGGAACGACGTTCAGAAGCTCATTGATACGTTCAGCATCATCAATGAGACGCGGCATCTCGTAAAAGATCTTCCCGATCGCTATCTGCCCGAAGTCAACTCTCTTCTGCGAAGGACGGCCCTCTTTCTGCTTCATCTGAAAGAATATGCGAAGATCGAAGACCAGAGCAACGATGCCATTACGGGTAACCTCACCGTACGCATGGTCTATGATCCGAAGATCCGCTATACCGTTGAGGCGGCCCTGCGCAGTGAAGAAGGAGGCCTTGAAGAGTTACTGAAAAGAGCGCCCGAAAGCGATGAGGACGAAGAGGAAGAACAATCGCCGATCGCCTCCATCGCCCGCAACATCGTTCTTGAATCGAGATCAAGACGCTTTCATCATTCCAGCTATTTCGCCGTTCCACTTCTCGGAAGTCGTGACTGGAACCGTTCTCCGCATTACAGTCTTGAAATCGGTATGATCGACTACGAAGAAGAGAGGCGTTTTTTCGAAGATGCCTTTCATATCATTCTATCGCGTGATGATATGGAGAAGGTCGTCCAGCTGAACTCCCTCGTCGCCAATAAAGGATCCGGAGCGACACGCCTCTCTGAATACACCGAACGGATCATCGGCATTCTCGATGAAACGGCCGATCGCCTGCTTGATGAGGACTTTCCCGGAATTCCACATCAAGAGGTATTCCTCTATCATATCGGTCCGCGCACCTTCTGCTTTATTCTGCTGAATGCGCTGCGCACTCTGCATATCGGCGACATCTTCTACGTAAATAGCAACAGCCAGATCGTGCGCATGCTTCCTGAATTCGTTTTACAGAAGCTGCTCATCGACTGGTGGATCGAACGTTTCGAAGATCTCGATATCGAAGCGGTGGACTCGTATCTGAGCTACTCCCGCAACCTCGAAACCCTGCGAAGCGAATTCCTGCTTGTATTCGAGAGGGCGCGAGACATCCGCCGGCAGGAAGAACCCGGCGCCTCGTACCGCACCTTCGACGACTGGCTGCGCAGGCATCGCCATCGCATCTTCGGCGTGCGACGCTATGAGATCTTCCGGCGCTTCTTCCCCGATCTGCTCTTCAACATGAACGAAGAGAACTGAGCGCTATGCGCCGTTCATAGCAGACCGAAGTCGTTGAACCACGGAGAACTCAGAGGGCGCGGAGAGCTGACAGCGAATGAATCCAATGATTCTCAAATTTCCAACTCTACTTATAACAGGCCTTTGCTCAATTTTCTGTCGAAAATTTCGCGGCGCAAGGTCATCCTGACCTTGAAGAGCCGGTTTTGGGACCGGCTCTTATTTCTTAACTCATAAACCAGGATCCTCTTGCCGGTGACATCCTTCCCACGTTCGGCGATTGACATTTCAGTCAATATTTCCAGCGTGGCCAGAACAGAGTGCAGCAAGCGCCTTCTGCGGAGGCTCCTGCTCCAACCTGTCCAATACAGGAGAATAGAATGAAGCGTTTAAAACGAATCCTGCCCTTCACGGCCGAGCATGACGATTTCCGTGCTATGGTCGCCGACTTTGTCGATAACGAGGTCGCCCCTCAGCATGAAAAATGGGAGAAGGAAAAGATGGTTCCGCGCGAGGCCTGGGAGAAGGCCGGCTCGCTGGGCATGATCTGCCCGAACTTTCCCGAGCAGTACGGCGGTTCGGGCACGGACTTCCTCTACAACCTCATCGTCATTGAAGAGCTGGCCCGCGTCGGCGCCACCGGACTCTTCCTCAGTCTGCACGGCGACGTCATCGCCCCGTATATTCTGCATCATGCATCTGAAGAACAGAAACAGGCCTGGCTTCCCGACGTTATCGCCGGTAAGAAGATCCTCGCCATTGCCATGACCGAGCCTAACGCAGGCTCAGACCTTGCCGGCATCCAGTCGACGGCCATAGATAAAGGCGATCATTATCTGCTGAACGGATCCAAGACCTTTATCTCAAACGGATACCTTTCTGACCTTGTCATCACTGTGGCCAAAACCGATACAGCGAAAGGCATGAACGGCATATCCCTTCTCATGGTGGAGCGCGGAATGGAAGGCTTCGAGCGTGGACGCAAGCTCGAGAAGATCGGGCTGCATGCGCAGGATACGGCCGAGCTTTTCTTTACCGACGTGAAGGTTCCCAAGAAGAATCTGATCGGCAAAGAGGGCTATGGCTTCCGCTATCTGATGAGCGAGCTGGCCACCGAGCGTCTTGTTCTTGCCGCCTCTAATATCAGAACCGCCGAGGCCGTACTCGACATGACGATCGACTACGTAAAAACGCGAAAGGCCTTCGGCAAATCCGTCGGCAAGTTCCAGAACACGCAGTTCGCCCTGGCCGATATGCATACGGAACAGTGTGCGGCTCGCGTCTTTCTCGATCAGGTCGTCATGGAATACATGGCCGGTAAGAAGGTGACCGTTGAGGCGTCGCAGGTGAAGCTGCTCTGCTCTGAGATGCTCAAGAATCATGTCGACCGATGCCTTCAGTTTTTCGGAGGATTCGGATACATGACCGAGTATCCGATTGCACGCGCCTATCTCGACGCTCGCGTACAGACGATCTATGCCGGCACGTCCGAGATCATGCGCGAGATCATCGCCGGGAAAGGGCTTGGTCTCTGATCCCGTCCTGATTTAGCTGCTCAGATGAGCAAGATTGAGTATCCTGCTTCGCCTCCGGACTGGATCTGCGAGAGGCTTCTTCTCGAGGCGGAGCGGGCCGCTCAAAACGACGAAATCCCCATAGCGGCCGGGCTGTATCGCTACGACGGTGATGCTTCCTGGCAGGAGATCAGCGTAGCGGCAAACGCTACGATTACGCGAAAGGATCCGCTGGCGCATGCCGAGATGCTTGTCATCGACGAGGCGCGGCGCGGTCTTAACCTTGAATACCTGAACGGCTTCGTTCTCGTAAGCACGCTTGAACCCTGTCTTTATTGTACGGGTGCTTTGCTTCTTACAAGGATCGATGCCGTTTATTATTTCGCCAGATCCGATAAAGGCATACGGCTGTGCGATGCGATGGACCTGTCGCTTACCCATAAGGCTCGCGGCGAAAAGGCCGGCTCATCCAATCACCATCCCGAAATCCTGCCCGTCGATTCCATGGCCGAGCGTTCTGCCCTTCTGCTCGAACGCTTCTTCAAGCAGAAGCGTCAGGGCTGACGTTTTTCCGTTGACCACAGAGCCATCGACTTTTTCCTGAACCGACCGGAGAGGTGTCCGAGCGGTTTAAGGTGCATGCTTGGAAAGCATGTGTGGGGCAACTCACCGGGGGTTCGAATCCCCCCCTCTCCGCATTTTTTCCTGATCGTCGATCTTCCGCTTTCCAGACCGGCCTCCCTTCACAGTAAAGCCTATGGGCCGAATCGTTTCACTGGAAGATGCCTTCGCTTATTACATAAACCGAACCTACCGCATGCTGCGCGTGGATTTCATTCACATCACGCGCGAAGCCGGCCACGAGCTCACGCCCGAGCAGTATTTCGTTCTGAATAAACTCTATCATCGTCCCGGTCAGTCTCAGAGCGATCTGTCCGCCGAATTGAACGATAGAGCGAACATGAAGCGCGGACTGGACGTCCTCGAGAAGGCCGGACTCGTCGAGCGCAGGTCCGATGACCGCGATCGACGAAAGAACCGTGTCTTTCTGACTGATCGAGGATTACAGGTAGTGCAGAGCCTGAATCCGGCCATCGAAAAGGCACGGCGACGGGTCTATGCCGGGCTCAACGCTAAAGACATGAGCGCCATGAGGCGCATCCTCGACATCATAGAAACCAACCTCAGCCGCGAAATCTAACTTTTCAGCAAAACATCATTGCCAGTCCCGAAAGATGTACTTTGTTGCATAAGTAACATATTCATCTGGAGCTACCTATGCCCGTAATTACAAGACCTGCCCTCCCCACACATGAGCTTTCGGGCACTCGTTTCACATCGCTTGCTACGCCAACCAGCGGCGCGACAAGCACAAGCGTCTGGGAAGTCGAAATCAGTCCGGGAACGCCCGCTCGCCCGCATCGTCTGACCGCTGAAGAGGTTTTCGTCATTCTTTCCGGAACGGCCAGGGTCTGTATAGCAGACACAGAGACGACGGCAATGCCGGGCGACTGCATCGTTGTGCCCGTTGATACGGACTTTTCCATTTCCGTTATCGGAACAGAAAGCCTTCGCGCAATCTGCTGTCTTCCCGTCGGAGGCCAGGCCGTTCTTCCCGATGGCCAAGCCTTCATCCCGCCCTGGGCCATGTAATCCTGCCCCGCGAAGAGGAAACAAGGGTGGAAGGCTGAAGGGCGCATTTGCTGCTGTTGCAAGCGCCCGAATCGGCTACCTGAACCGGTTTATACATGCAGCACAACTTCTGACGCTGATCTGTAACATTGGAAAAGCCAGTATGTCCTTTCCATTTCGGACTATAAAAAATACTTGCCTTCATCTGACCGTGGCTTATATCCATCCGGTCTATGCAAAAAGAAAGAGCACCCAAACGCGAGATATTCGGGTGGGCGATGTTCGACTTCGCCAACTCCTCGTACACCACCGTCATCGTAACCGTCGTTTACGCGATCGTCTTTCCGCAGATCATCGTCGGCGACGCTCCAGAATACCGAATGGGCAACCTGCTGTGGAGTATCGGCCTGTCCCTCAGCTACGTGATCGTCGTCGCCACAGCTCCGATCCTCGGCGCCATCATGGACTTCTCGGCCTCCAAAAAGAAGTTCCTCTTCGCCAGTTATCTGTTCACGATTCTGTTAACGGCCGCCCTTTTCTTTGTGCGTCCCGGCGACGTCTGGCTTGGCGTAACGCTGCTTGTGCTTTCGAACTACGGCTTCGCCGCAGGCGAATCCTTTGCCGGCGCCTTTCTGCCCGATCTCGGCCCTCCAGAAGACCTGGGCAAGATCTCGGGATTCGCCTGGGGTATCGGCTATTTCGGCGGCCTCGTTTCCACCGCACTCGTTCTGGCATTGATCGAACCGGGTGGCGGACCTACCAATCCGGATAACCCCTCGCTGCCTTTCATCGGCCCTGTGACGGCGGCCTTCTTTCTGCTGGCCGGCATTCCCACCTTTCTGCTCCTGAAAGAGAGAGGAACGGCGCAGACGCTGCCTGCCGGCGAGACGATGTTCAAGATCGGCTTTCACAGACTCTTTGCCACATTGAAAGAGATCGGTGATTTTCGCGACCTCACCATCTTCCTTGCATCCCTTTTCTTCAGCCAGGCCGGCCTGTATGTCGTGATCAGCTTCGCCTTCATCTATGGAGCGCAGGTGATCCACTGGAGCGCCGGTGCAATGGCCATGATGTTCATCATCACCCAGTTCACAGCAGCGGGTGGCGCGATTCTATTCGGGCTTCTGCAAGACCGTATCGGCTCGATTCGCACATACATGATGACGCTTGTTCTGTGGATCGTCGCCGTGGCGCTCATCTACGGAACGAACGATCTGACGGTGTGGATCAACGAGACCTTTGCAAAAGACTATAAGGCCGAAAGCGTCTTTCTCTTTATCGGCTGTCTTGCCGGTCTGGGCCTCGGCGCCACGCAATCGGCCGGCCGTGCCATCGTCGGCATCTTCTCGCCCGAGTCGAAATCGGGTGAGTTTTTCGGTTTCTGGGGCCAGTCGAGCAAGCTATCGGCTATCGTCGGTGTTCTCGGCACCGGTCTACTCCAGAATATGATAGGATTGCAGAAGGCGATTCTCTTCACCGTCGTTCTTTTTATTCTGGGCATGATCGTTTCGTTCTACGTAAACGAAGCCCGTGGCCGCAAGATGGCCGCCGAGCACGAAGGCGAATAAGGGGTTATCCAGGGATTTCAGCCGTTGCGGCGTCGTTGACGGCTGAAGGGATTCCCCGTTTCGTTGCCTGTGAACCTGAATCTGTTTTTCTCAGGCGGATGGATTCATCCGCCTCTGAGCAAAGGCAGCGCCTTTTCCCAGAGGATTTCAGGAGTAAAGGGTTTTACGATGTAGCCGTTGACGCCTTTCTGAAGCGCTCTGATAACCGTCTCTTTCTCGCTTTCGGTCGTAACCATCAGAATCGGAATATTCGCATAACGCGAATGGGAGCGGACGGTTTCGACGAGCGTCACTCCGTCCATTCCCGGCATATTTCGATCTGTGATGATGAGATCAAAATCCTGCCCGAGCAGCTTTTTGAGCGCGTCGACCCCATCAGAAGACTCGACGATATTGCGAAGACCGATCTTCTCGAAGGCCCCTCTGATGATGGCGCGCATCATCGAGGAGTCGTCGACGATCAGGATTTTCTTCTCTTCGATCATGGGCTACTGCTACTGCAGCGGCCCGCTCAAGCAAGAAGATTCAACGCTCTTCCTACGCCTTCGGCCTTTAAATCTGCGGCTTTTTGCTCTGCATTCACACGGATGAGTTTTTCACTCATCTCCTGACCGGAATCGGTGGCCTGCTGAAGCACCTGATTCATCGCCTCGACGGAACGTTGAACCTGATCCATGCCTGCTGCGCTAACATCCATACTTTCCTCCTGAGGCCTTCCGGCTGGCTCACCGTAGACGTCTACCCGCAACTCGCAGGAAGAAGCACTACGACAGAAGTCCTCCCTTCCACTATCGGAAAAAAATTCCCCGGATCAAGACGGCCCGGGGATTTTTTCGACAGTCGCTCCTGCTCGCCTCGCTACTCTGAGGCCAATACGGCCTGGGCGGCGGCCAGGCGCGCCACCGGCACCCTGTAAGGTGAACAGCTTACATAATCGAGGCCCACCCTGTTAAAAAAGCGAATACTGGTCGGATCGCCCCCCTGCTCTCCACAGACGCCCGTTTTCAGATCGTGCCGCGCCGACTTGCCTTTTTGCAGAGCAATGCGGATCATCTCGCCCACGCCGCTTTCATCAACGGTGGCGAACGGATTGCGTTCGTACACGCCAAGTCGTAAATACTCTCTCAAGAAGGGCTCGGAGTCATCTCTCGAGAAGCCAAGCGTCATCTGCGTCAGGTCGTTTGTTCCGAAGCTGAAGAAGCTTGCATCAATTGCGATCTGATCGGCGGTCAGGGCCGCACGCGGCACCTCGATCATCGTGCCGATTTTATAATCCACATGACAGTCGAATTCAGCGAGCAGGCGTTTCGCCTCCACTTCGAGAAGCTCCTTCTGCAGCGAGAGTTCTTTCCTGTGTCCGACAAGCGGAACCATGATCTCGGGGTGAACGTGAATGTTTTTCTTTCGAGATTTGCAGGCCGCTTCGAGGATAGCCCTCACCTGCATGCGCGTAATCTCCGGATAGGTAATACCGAGACGACAGCCGCGATGGCCGAGCATCGGATTCGACTCTTTCAGCGTCGATGCCCGCTCCCGAATGTGCTCTTCGGTGACGCCGATCTTCTGTGAGAGCTCGGCGATCTGTTCGTCGGTATGCGGCAGGAACTCATGAAGAGGAGGATCGAGCAATCGGATGGTCACCGGATAACCCGCCATCGCCTCAAACAGGCGCTCGAAGTCCTCACGCTGAAAGGGAAGCAGCCTCTTTAAGGCAAGCTCTCGTTCTTCCTGCGTTCGGGCGAGAATCATCTGCTGCATGAACGGCAGACGCTCCGGCCCGAAGAACATATGCTCGGTGCGGCAGAGGCCGATGCCTTCGGCGCCGAACGATCGTGCGACGTTAGCGTCTTGCGGAGTATCAGCGTTCGCCCGTACGCGCAGACGTCTGACCTCGTCGGCCCATTTCATCACCTGAAAGAAATCTCGCGCCATCCATGAAGATGCCGGATCAATCTCGCCTCGCATCGCTCTTTGAATGTCGGAATCGACCGTTTGCATGCGCCCGACAAAGACCTCTCCCGACGTACCGTCGATAGAGACCTCATCGCCTTCATTGATACGTACATGGCGGCCTTCTTCTGTGACGATGTCTGCATATCCGTGCTCTTCATGAACGATGAGAGCCGAGCATCCGACGACGCAGGGCTTGTTCATTCCGCGGGCGACGACGGCGGCATGAGACGTCATTCCCCCGCGAGCGGTAAGGATTCCCGAGGAGTGCTGCATGCCCTTGATATCGTCGGGGCTTGTTTCCATGCGCACAAGAAGCGGCGTCTTACCTTTCGCTGCCATCTCGACGGCATGCGCGCTCTGGAAAACCGCATAGCCCGACGCAGCGCCAGGGCCCGCGTTTAATCCCTTCGCAAGCACGCGTTTCTCGCTTCGGGCGGCGTTGACCTCGGTCGGATCAAAGATCGGCGCAAGCAGAGCGGGTAATCCCTCCGCCTCAATACGTAGAAGAGCGGTGCGCGGATCGATGAGCTTTTCATCGACCATATCACAGGCGATTTTCAAAGAGGCCGCCGACGTGCGCTTGCCGTTACGCGTTTGAAGCAGATAGAGCTTCCCCTGCTGTACCGTAAACTCGATGTCCTGCATATCGCGATAATGCGATTCAAGAAGGGCCTGGATTCGCAGAAGTTCCCTGTAAACGTCGGGCATCTCGCGTTCGAGTTCTTCGATCTTCTGTGGCGTGCGAATGCCGGCGACAACATCTTCGCCCTGTGCGTTAATCAGGAATTCACCGTAAAACTTCCTTTCGCCGGTGGACGGGTTTCGCGTAAAACACACGCCTGTTCCCGACGTGTTGCCCATATTCCCGAAGACCATGGACTGAACGTTTACGGCGGTGCCATAGCTCTCAGGAATATGGTTCAGACGACGATAATAGATCGCCCTTTCGTTATTCCAGCTGCGAAAGACGGCCTCGACCGCCATGCGCAACTGCATAAACGGATCATCGGGAAAGGGCTGTCCCGTGCCTTTTTGTACAAGATTCCGGTAGTCGTCAATGATATCGCGCAGAGCTGCCGGTTTCAGATCGGTGTCCTGCACGGCGTCGGACTTCTTTTTATGATGATTGAGTATCTCTTCAAAGCTGTGATGCGGAATACCGAGAACGACGTCGCCGAACATCTGGATAAAGCGCCGATAGGAATCGAGCACGAACCTTTCATCGCCCGTCTCAAGCACCATACCCTTCAACGTATCGGCGTTCAGGCCAAGGTTGAGGATCGTATCCATCATGCCGGGCATACTGACCGGAGCGCCCGAACGAACCGAAACGAGAAGCGGTTTATGCGGATTAGCGAAATGCCTTCCGGTCGCCTCCTCCACCTTTTTCAGCTTCTCATGTACGGAGGGCATCAGCTCGGGCGGCAGATGTCCGCGTTCCATATAGTCACGGCACAGAGTTGTCGGCAGCACGATGCCGGGCGGAACCGGAATACCGAGTGCGGCCATTCGACAGAGATTGGATCCTTTACCCCCGAGCCGAATCTTGTCGGGATTCGGATCTTCTGATATGCCGTTGCCGAAAAAGACTATGTCCATGATGAGAACTCCTCTGCTTTTTTTTTCCTGCACAATCCTGCAGCTTCCAGGATAAAGCGTCCTGGAATACACAGAGAACCACAATATTTTTTTGTTTTTTTCTTCGTTTTGCGTCTCTTTTTTGTAGATGGAAGTCCGATCCGCAATGATATGTGTGAGCCTTCCTATTCCAGAATCCGCAGAAGGCTGCATGATAGCTTGAAAAAGGAGCGCGAACAGGCGCGGTGCGCAATTGGATTTGACACCGTGTCCGGGTTCGCGATATAAGAAAATCATGGTAAAGGCAGAGATGGAAGGCAACATCCTGGTCATACAGGTCGAAGAACAGCGCGTCGATATGGTCATCGCCAGGCGGTTTCGCGAAATGCTGGCCGAACAGATCAAGGAGCATCCGCGGCAGATCATCCTCGACCTCACACGGGCGAGCTATTTCGACAGTTCCGCCCTCGGAGCTCTTGTGGCCTTTTTGAAAGACATCCGGGCCTACGGCGGTCATCTCGTGCTCTGCAACCTCTCGCGTTCTCTACTCGCGCTGCTGAAGCTGTCCAAGCTTGATCTGCTCTTTGATATTAAAGGCAGTATTGAAGAGGCGAAGTCTTACATGAAATCGTCCGTTACGGGCTGAAATTCCCGTTCTGACCGGCCTTGATTCCGGTGCATCCTGTGACGATTCTCTATTATGAGTCTTCTCAGGATTCAGCAGGAGGTCGAAGAGTACCTACAGAAGCGCATCCTGGAGCTTCTGGGCGGCCGTCCCGAAGAAGCCGGTCGATTCACGATTCTCGGCTCTGATATAAACGAAATCCGCCATATTTTCTACTATCTGCGTATGAACCGGGCCCCGGTTCAGGTACAGTATCAGCTCGAAAGCTACTCCGCCCAGGTGCTGAGCGTCGAAGATACCCTGGCGACGCTCAGCGTTCCGGGTTTTGAAGAAACGGCCTTTCGACGTATCAAACTTCGTTTCTCGATGATGAACACCTTCTATCAGTTCGAGGTGATTCTCAGTCGGGTGCGCGGCGAAGAGGTTACGTTTCAGCTGCCTTTTTATATTCAATCGGCTACCAGACGTAAATATCCGCGACACCCTCTGCAACGCGCCTATCTTCTTTTCAATACGGTCTATCGTCCCATCTTCGGCACACGCGGCATCGGGCAGATCGTCGAAGAGAAACACAGACATCTTATCGCCGAACTCAAGAAAGATTTTCCCGATCTCTCCCTCATGCTGCGCATCATCGCAGACGACCTCGTCAGCATTGCAGGCGATTATCAGCTACAATTCTATAAAGCAGAGCAGAAAAAATCGCTGATGGAGACGACCATTTCGGGCGAGGACAAGACGCTTTTCATCGCAAGCACCGAAGATATCAATTCTTACATCTACAAACCCGAAACGAACCTGCTTGTGGCCTACAATCGGGAATTCAAGACGATGGCCGGCGCTTCATCAGAAGAAGAGGCCGTAAAGTATTTCAAGGAGCTTCAGCTTTCCGAGATGCGCAGGCATATTTATTCATATGTTTGCGCTCCGCTGCATCTTTTCGGGAAAGTGATCGGACACATTTATATCGAGACCGACCTGATTCACCGAAAACGCATCTTCGCCGACGACGCCATGCGAGTCGGCATCCTTGCCGATCTACTGTCCTATGGCATGACAAAAACCGTAATCGCCCGTTCGTATTTCGCGAAGCCCATCGCCGAGATCATGAACCTGTCTATGGCCGGCGTTCTCTTTCGCGTCTCTTCATCGACCATTTACGACTATCTGATCGATCATGATCTGTTGAAGTTGAAGATTCCTTTAACGAACGAATACCTGTCGTTTCGCGGCGAAATCACGCGAATGTTCAGCGAGGGGACGAGATATCATCTTGCTCTGCGCTTTGTAGACGGAGCTGACGACGATTACAGAAAGCTCGAACAGTTTCTATATGCCGATACACGTATGCGACTTCGGGGAAAAAGCAGGGGGCCGACCGGCCCCCTGACGGAGTTACACGAATGATACTGTACGTATCGGTAACTCCGAATGAACTCCGCGTAAAAAAATCAGGCGGCTTCGCGTAGTGAGATATTGATATCGATCATGCCCAGCGGGCTGTACATGTTCAGCCCGAGAGTCGTATCGTTCTTCGCCGGAAAGGGCGTCGTTCGCGTATCGACGACGACTGGAACCGATACGTCCAGGAATTCGTTACGCGAAAGAAAGATATTGAGAGCGTTACCTGTGATCATGTTCGCAATCTCGCCCAGCACGTCTCTGTATTCCTGATCGAAGGATTCGGGAGTGCCGCCGAGCTTCTCAAAGATCTTGCGAGCGCCGTCAGACGTCATCGAGTAGATGACGCGACCGTTGACAGGCCCCGTGACGTCGATATAGATCGCAATCTCCTGCCCCGGGGCGAGCGAGTTCTTCACGACCGTCTTTCCGCGAATCAGATCAACCTGCAAGAGCTGGTTGAAGACCAGCGACGCTGCCTGCAGAAAGGGGTTTACGTATTCTGCCTTCATGAACGAACTCAGTATGTCATTCCGGCTTTCCGGAATCCAGCGATTTTTGCGTCAGACGAAATTTTCCCGTTTCGGCGTATTCCTTCACGATCTGATTGGCAAAGGCATAGGACAGATACATTGCACGGTTCTGCGAGAACTCCGGATCTAACTTTTCGGATGGCGGAGCAAGCTTCACCTGTTCGATCGTAAGGTAGATCGTCGTTTCGCCGTCCTGATAGGGCCCTTTCAGGCCATCGCGTGAAGCGGCTACGTCAGAAAGGAAGCGATCTCCGGTCAGGTTGATCGTCTTTCCCGAAGCAAGCGAGACGGCATTCAATGCGCTGAACTTCACCGTCGCTCGTTCGGCCTTGTATCCCGTTTTTTCAGAGACGGTGGCCAGGCTGGCGTCTTTTTTCTGACCGAGCGATGCCTTGAGTTCTTCAAGCTGCTTTTTCTTTTTCTCGGTCAGGACACGATCCTTCAAGAATTCCTTTCTTTCTTCAAAAGATGGATAGGTGAACGGCCCTTCTTTCTTCTCTTTTTTGGCGCGGATCTCTGCCTCTTTTTTATCTTTCTCATAGAGATCTTTCATCTCGGCCTCAGAGGCCTCGGCAGAAAAGGAATTTAGCAGATCGGCATTGGTAAAGGCGACGACATTCAGCTCAAAAGCCGAGTCTTTTGCGCGGCTGAAGGACTGCGTCTCAACCGTGCTGACCGGAAAAGGAGCGGCGACGCTATCTTGAAAGAGTCCCACACGCGTCAAACGCATGCGCAGCGACATCGGGAATCGCGACATCTCACGTTGCACCATCTGCTCGAGGCTCAGGCGGTCGTCGGCCAGACGGCTTTGATTCTGCATCTCCACTTCGGTACGCAGTACCGAAATGATCTGATCCTGGATCTGTTTTTCAGATACGTCAAGCCCAAGGTCGGCGACAATGGCGGGCATGACCATCATATCGCGAACGGCATCTGAGGCGCACTGATCGATAAATACCTGAGGAATCTCACCATAAACCTGATACCGATTCTTACAGGAATCTTCGGCGTATCCATAGACCTCGGGACGAATCTCTTCTCCTCTGTAGGAGCCGATCTTGCTGCCCCCGCTCAGGATGGTCAGGATTTCGCTCATGTCCTGGCTCGAAAAGGAGATGCCCATGATGAGGATCAACGCGATGACGATCAGCGTTGCTCCGATTTTTTTCAAAGATTCCAGTATCTGATTCACAGACCCTTTTTTTTCCCCTTCCTTGGTTTTTCCAGTCGAAAAATGCAGAGCCGAAGAAAGAAGACCGCCGATGCTAAAAACGGATATGTACATTCTTGGCTTTATCCTTATTTTTGCCGGCCTGGCGCTGATGCTGTACTACTTCGTGCTGCGCTTCGCGGCGACCGTTTCTACCACTTCTGTGGTACCGGATGCCTCGCCCGCCGGCCCCGTCGTGCCCGCCGCCTCGACCGTTACGGTAACAGCGCAGCCAGTGCCTGAGCCCGCATTCTTTTCCGAAAAGGCAGCTCCGATTGCCTCGCAGCCCAGAATAGAACCTTCCTCTCGTCGGGCCTCAGAGAGCATGAATCGCAAGGCCGTCAGCGTCATTGATCCGGCCCCCGAAAAGGAACTCTACGCAACGGGATATCTTTACACCGATACTGCCGGTAAAACGGCTCTGCTGGAACACCCGGAACGGGTCGAGGGTGAACTGACGGCTTCTATGAAGCGACTCGGACCGGCGACGCTTCGCTTCCGTCGCGACTCCTATTACTTCGATCATGGCGACGGATTGCTTGTCATTCCAGAAGGAAAGATGCGCGAGGTGCGTTTCTCTGATGGCGGAACGGTCTTTGTTCCCGGAAGCTCCGATCTTCCGCTCGTTTATTTTTTTACGGTTGATACGCAGGCGATCCGCGAATTTCTCTCTTCGAGATCGTGATGTTACCTCCTCGTATTGAATCCACTCGAGTCCGCCGACGGCGCAGCCGCAAAATCTGGTTTCTTATTCCTTTGATCGGCCTGATCGGCTTTCTTGCATATCGCTACGGCGAAGGGACGTATCTCGCCATCCGACAGCGTTTCTTACCCGAAAACCTGCAGCTTCTCGAATCACGCTCCTCGCATGTCGAAGAGCAGCTAATCGCCCATTCTATCCGGTCAGATGACGGAGCGTTGCCGGGTTATACTCTCTTCTCTGAAGAGGAACGCGAACAGATCGTCGCCTACCTGAAGGATTCCCGGCGCATTCTGAGCTTTTACGAAGGTTCGACCGAAACGGGCGCGGCACTCCAGGCAAGCGCCGCCCTCTTTCAATTCTATGAGCTGCTACTCTACGTGCAGCTCAACGAAAGAAGCGTTCTGGATCTGGCCGGTCGCGGCTTCCTTCCTTCTCTGACCGGAATCAACGCCGAGACCTTCCGGGAAAAAGCCCGCTCCTCCCTGCTTCTTTCCCGGAAGTCCCTTGCTATGGATCCGGGGCAACGACGAGCAGACGATCTGCGCCTTATCGAAGCGGTCTCTGATCTGCTCTACAACGAACGGACCGATCCGCACCTGTTCGATCAGCTCATCCGCATCAACCGGGATAAAATCGCGCCTGGCCTGAAACCGACATACGCCTTTGCCTCCCTTGCTCTTTTCGCGCGTTCGGGAAACCGAGAACGGCTGAACGAAATTCTCGACGTTGATTCTAAATCGGGCATGTCACAGATGCTTCGCATCTACGCCCTCTTTCATGCGCGGGACTATATCCAGGCGATGCAACTCGCCCGCACTCTTATGGCTGATGCTCAGGCGGAGCCAGCGCTTCGCTCTGAGGCCGCACGTATGATGGGCGAGATCTTCCGTATTCAAAGCGGTGCGGCTGCAGGGCTTCCGTATCTGTATCAGGCGCGGGAGTTACATGCCGATCCATTTCTCGACGAACTGATTCAGCAATGGCAGGCCGGGCCTTAGACATGCTTTGAGGCATGATGTATTTTGAATTTCCGGCTTTTTGATGGTATTGATTGACAGAGGATAACGGGAAAAAGTAATGCCAGAGGCCCTTTCAGGCCTTCAAAGAGAACAACTAAGGGAACCGAGCGCCGGCTATGATTATCGATCGCGTTTATAACATGTTTTCCAACGATATGGGGATTGACCTCGGAACGGCGAATACGCTGGTCTACGTTAAAGGCCAGGGCATCGTTCTTGCCGAACCCTCCGTCGTCGCAGTGCAATCCTCCACGGGCAAGGTGCTCGCCGTAGGCCACGAAGCTAAACGTATGCTGGGCCGTACACCGGGCGACATTATGGCCATTCGACCGATGAAAGACGGCGTGATCGCCGACTTCGAAACCGTCGAAAAAATGATCCGCTATTTTATTCAGAAAGTGCATAAGCGCACGACGCTCGTGAAGCCCCGTCTGGTCATCGGTGTTCCCTCGGGCATCACCGAAGTGGAGAAGCGTGCGGTACGAGAATCGGCCGAACAGGCAGGCGCCCGCGAGATCTTCCTCGTTGAAGAGGCCCTGGCAGCCGCCATCGGTGCGAACGTTCCCATTCACGAGCCGGCCGGCTCGATGGTCGTCGATATTGGCGGTGGTACGACAGAAATCGCCGTTATCTCCCTGGGCGGTATGGTGATCTCCGATTCGATCCGCGTCGGCGGCGACGAATTCGACGAGGCCATCATCCGTTACCTGAGAACGCAGTATAACCTGATCATCGGCGAACGCATGGCCGAAGACGTGAAGCTCACCCTGGGCAACGCCTTCCCCGAGAAGAACGTCGAGGTTATGGAGCTGCGAGGACGTGACGCCATCAGCGGTCTGCCGAGAACACTCGAAGTCGATTCGAATGAGATCCGCAAAGCGCTGAAAGAAACGACCGATATCATCCTTGAAGGCATCAAGTCCTCTCTCGAGAAGACTCCGCCCGAACTGGCCGCCGATATCGTCGAACGCGGTATCGTCATGACCGGCGGCGGCTCGCTCCTGAAAGGCCTTGATAAATACGTCAGCAAAGAAACCGGCGTGCCGGTCTTCCGCGCCGAAAACCCGCTCATCTGCGTCGCTCTGGGAACAGGCCGGTATCTCGAAGAGCTGAAGAACATCCGGCCGGGTTTTAAACCCTGATTTAACCGATGCTCTGGGATATCCTCTGGCGTAACAAGAACACCTTCAGTCTGAGCTTCTGCCTGCTCTTTTCCATTACGGGAATGATCTGGCAGTCGAATCCTCTGACCGGAGCCGTGGGCTTTTTCGGTAAGCTTGCCGACCGCATGAGCGGCGCGATTAACTCCGGCGTTTCTCTACCCGGAGACGCCTTCAAGCGCATCAGCCAGTACACCGATCTACAGGCCAAATACGATCGCGCCCTTACTCAGCTCGAAGAGAACCGCAATAACATCGATAAATACGAGCAGCTGAAGCAGGAGAACGATCGTCTTCGCGCCGCCCTTGCCTTCCCTCCGCACAGCGAATATACGGAGGTCAAGGCCGAGGTTCTTGGCATCCGCCTGAATTCCATCACTCCGCGCATTCTGATTAACCGAGGCTCCGATCAGGGCATCGAGCCGTTTATGCCCGTCTACACTTATACGACCGACGAGAATAAGAACCTCATTCGCAGCGTCGTCGGTATCATCGCCGTCGTCGATCGCTCCACGTCCATCGTGCAGCCGCTACAGCATCCCGATATGCGGCTCGGCGTACGCATCGTTTCGACCGGACAGTGGGCCATGCTTGAAGGCGACTCCGAAAACCTGCGCCGACTGAAGCTTCGCTATATTACGCGTGATGCAGCGCCCGATAGCACGGTGTTCAAAGATCCTCTGCCCGACGTCGAAAAATCGACGATCATCACCAGCGGAGGCGGCGGCATCTTTCCTCCGGGTATTCCGGTCGGGCAGATCATCCAGAAAGGAGAGATCGACGAAGAAAGCGGCGGCTTCCTTACGGCCTACGTGCGTCCATATGCCGATCTCGATCGGCTTGACTACGTCATCGTTATGCGCAAAAAGCCCGACGACTGGAGCGAGCGTATTCAGAAGGATTATTCTCTTGTGGATAACCTCAGCACGGAGTTCGGTAAACCCGAGTACCCCGATCTACCCGAAGAGAAGAAAAAGCCCGAACGTCCTCAACGAGCCGAAAAGCCCGAAGAGGAAAAGACCGAGAAACCCGAACAGCCTCCCGCTGATACTCCGGGTCGACGGCTGAAAAATCTGCAACCTCAGGGACAATGATTCATGCTGCTTGAATATGCCGTCATCCTTCTCGGAATGATCGTCTCTTACTTTCTGAAAGACGTGAACTTCCTGAGCCTGCAGTTCGACATCCTGAATACGGGCGTCATCTATCCCGATTTTCTTTTGATCTTCGTGATCTTCTTCGCTCTTAATCGGGGAGAATTCTCAGGACTCTGGATCGGCTTTTTCGCCGGCCTGCTTGAAGATTCGACCATTCTGCGATTCTCTGACGGAACCGATCCGTTCACGAGCATCCTGGGCCTGCACTCGTTCGCCTACACCATACTCGGATTCACGCTCGGCAAGATGAACCGCATGATCGACCGCGAGAATACGTCGACCATTCTCATCGTCGTTTTCTCGGCGACGCTTGCGACGCGCCTTCTCGTCTGGCTGCTGATGGGTATGGTCAATCAGTTCTATTCTTCGTATTCTTTTCTCAGTACGGCGCTGTATACGGCGGCCATCGGCCCGATCTGGTTCGCCCTGCTCGGCTGGACCTACAGACTGGGCGGAGGGAATCGATGACCAATGGATCGTCTACAGGATTCCGGCTTGAACAGCGCTTTCAGAGCCGGCTCTACTTCCTGACGGTCACGCTGTTCATCATCGCCATTGTCTTTCTGTTGCAGCTTTTCAATCTGCAGATTCTTCAGGGGCGTGATAACCGACTGCTTGCGAAGAAATTCGTCAGTCGTCAGGAATTCAAGGTCGCTCCGCGCGGATTTATCTTCGATCGCAATCTGAACGTAGATGATCCGCTTGTGTATAACATCAACTACATCGACTACGCCATCTTCCCTGCCCGGTTCCCGAATCGCAAGGCCGCCCTCGACTATCTACAAAACTTCGCTCGCCTGATGGGGCGTCCTTTCTCTGAATTCGAGCCGATAATAGAGCCCGACAACTGGAAACGTCTGACCCGCCGCAACGAGAAGGTGATTCTGATTCACCGGGTCAGTCGCGAAGAACAGGAGCGTCTGGCCTCGTTTCAGCTCGACCTGCGTTACGGCTCCTTTGAAACCGAGTATCTGCGTTATTATCGCATGGGCCCGGCGATGGCGCATGTCAGCGGCTATACGGGCCTTCCTTCACGAAGAGAGCTTGAACAGAAGCTTGCCCTGCCGTACCAGATCCTCGGAAAGGACGGCCTCGAAGCCTTCTACGATAGCGAGCTTCGCGGACGCGATGGTGTCGTCATACAGAACAAGATCTTCGATTCGCGCGAACGCCTTTCGCGATCACGTCAGGGCAATCATATCGTTCTCAACATCGATCAGAACGTGCAGGCCGCAGCCTACAGATCGCTTGTGAACTCGGGCAAACGCGGCACGGTCGTCGCCATGAAGGCAGAGACGGGCGAGATCCTGGCCCTTGTTTCCACACCGGCCTTTGATCCGAACATCCTTTCTTCAGTCGAAGGAAGTCGACGAAACACGCATTACGAAGAGGTTAGCCGTCATCGCGGATTCCTGAACCTTGCAATACAGGCTCGCTTTCCTCCGGCGTCGACGTTCAAGCCTCTGGTCGCCCTTGCCGCCCTTGAGCGCGGTAATCCTCTGGAGATCAACAGAGATCTGAAATTCACCTGCCCAGGAAGCTGGAAGCTGAAGTCGTCGATGGAAAGCGTTCCGGATTCCGTCTTCTACTGCCATAACAAGGCCGGCCACGGTACGCTCGACATGGTGCATGCCATCGCCGAAAGCTGCAACGTATACTTTTATAATCTCGGCTATAAAATCGGGCCGTCTCCTATCATCGACTACTCGCGCATGTTCGGGCTCGATCGCGAAACAGGAATCGACCTTCCGGGCGAACAGAAGGGCTTTGTGCCCGATCAGCGCTGGAAACAGATTCGATGGTCGAGTCGCTGGTATGACGGCGATACGGTGAATACGGCCATCGGCCAGGGCTTTCTTGAAGTGACGCCGATGGAGCTGGCCGTGCTCTACGCCGCTCTGGCCAACAACGGTAAGATCGTGAAGCCGCATCTGCTTCGCGAGGTACGCGATCCTGAAACAGGCCGACTCCTGCGTCGCATCGATCCGCAGATCGTGCAGACGCTTAACCTTTCGCGAGAACACCTGCGCACCGTTCAGGAAGGCCTTCGCGCCGTGGTACATACGGGAACGGGTCGTTACCTGAATCAAAAAGGCCTCGTGCCGGCTGCCGGTAAAACGGGAACCGTGCAGACGCGCAGCGGACGAAAGGGCGTCGATCACGCCTGGTTTGCAGGCTACGCTCCTTTTGACGATATGCACGCAAAAGACAGAGTCGTAGTCGTCGTCTTCGTCGAACACGGTCGTGCCGGTTCGGCATCGGCCGTTCCTATCGCCGCCGACGTCTGGAAGGCCGCCTTCCCGGGCTGGAAAGAAGAACCCGCCGCTCTGCCGGCTAACCCGATGAATCCAACCGGTGCGACGACCGTTTCGCCGACCGTCGCCGACCCTCTGCTTCCTCCGACGGAATAACTCACAATGTTCAGAAAAGCTCGCATAGATCTCGTCCTTGTTCTCGCCGTCACGCTCGTCAGCCTGGCCGGTATTTTCACGCTGTACACGCAGGACATCGACGCCGCCAATCCGTCGTATCGCTGGATGAAGCAGCTCAGCTTCTTCGTCATCGGCTTCATCATCATGCTCGTTCTGCGCAAGACGAACTATCAGGCGCTCGGTAACGTCTCGCTACCGATCTACGGATTTGCGATTCTGCTTCTCATCGTAACTTTTTTTATCGGATCAGAGATCAAAGGAGCCCGCTCCTGGATTCGTATCGGGCCCTTTGGATTCCAGACATCGGAGTTTGCCAAGCTCGCCGCCGTCATCCTGCTTGCAAAGTATCTCGAACTGAAAGAGAAAGATATGGAACAAATCACGTCTCTTATCATTCCGTTTTCGATCTTTCTATTGCCGATGCTTCTCATCGTTATCCAACCTGACCTCGGTGGAGCGGTCATCCTCGCGCCCATTCTGCTCTCGATGCTTTTCGTCGCCGGCATGGACATCTATCATATCAGTTCTATTCTTCTTTTCTTCAGTATCTCGATGTCTATCCCGCTCTATATCGAGTACAACAATATCATGCTCGTCGACGGGCTTCTTAACCGTCTGCTTGATCTCGGTAAAGAGGGCCTTCTGCCTTCGGTGCGCATTCTCAGATCCGATATCTGGAAGTTTCTCGAAAACGGAAATATTCCGGCCGCTCTATCAGGAACGGACCTCGACTACCTGACGCGCGTAAGAGACAACCCCACGCTGTTCATCGAATTTCAGGAGATCGCTCGCGCCCTGCGCTATGAATCGGGCGGGTTCCTTCTGCGCATCCTCGACGCAGACTGGTTCATCGTGCTGCTCGGCTCGGCAATGACGCTGGCAGCTGGCGGCATGTTTATATGGCGAATGACGCAGGGCGGAAGCTGGCGTTATCTTCGCAAATATTATATTCCTCTGGGCGTGATCGGCCTTTCGCTTCTCTCTGCCTTCGCCATTCACAGCACCTTTTCGTTCAAGTATCATCAGATCGTTCGCGTAACGGCGTTTATCAATCCGGATCGTTTTCCGCGCGACCTCGCCTATCAGATTCGAGCCTCAAAGGCGGCCATCGGTTCCGGGCAGGTGGTCGGGAAAGGCATGTTCACCGGTGAGATGACCGTCGGCGAAAACCCCGTCGTTCCCGAGGCCTTTACCGACTTCATCTTCACCGCATGGGCCGAGCGAACGGGCTTTATCGGCTCGGCGCTTTTACTCATATTGCTGCTTCTCATTCCCATACGCGGATTTCAGATCGGGCTCGATGCGCGCGACAAATTCGGTTCACTGCTTGCCACGGGCATCTCGTTCGTCTTCCTGTATCATATCGTCTTTAACGTAGGAATCGAGCTCGGATTGATGCCCGTCACGGGCCTTCCGCTCAGCTTTATGAGCTACGGAGGGTCGCACCTGCTCATGTGTATGACGGCGGTGGGCATCTTGCTCAACATTCATCAGCGCAAACATGCGAACTGACCCTGAATCCATGCCCTGCCTCTGCCGATAATCGCTTCGTGAAGCGCGCCCTCACAGAACATGGCCTCATGGTCGGTGCCTTTCAAAGGATCGAGCTGAAGGCCCTTGAGCTTCTACAGCTATCCGCCGATCGTCGCAAGGTGCTTGCGGAGTTTCGAGGCGAGGCTGCCTCTGTTTATGCCGAGCAGCGGTCTCCGTATATCCGCAAACGTCTGCAGCGCTTCCTGGCCGTTCTGGACAGCCTTGAAGCCCTCAGTGCAGACGAAGAAAGGCAGTGGAACTTGCTTCAACGCATCGTCACAAGGCTTCAGAATACGGACGTGCTCGACCATTTCGGAGCAGGGCTGCAACGCCGGATGAACCGAATACTGAAAGATGCCGTCGATGCCGAAAGCCGACTACCGGCGGAATGGAAAGGGGAGCACTGGTTTCTCTTCACCGTCGGCACGATTCATATAGCGGTAAATGGTCGCATTCTACGCTATCAGAAGGTCGGCGGCCGCAAAGCGATCAAGGCTCCCTTTCCTCTGAGAGTCTTTCCAGAAACGGACATATGGAGAAAAGGCGGCCTCTATCTTACCGTGCTTGAAACGGATAAAAAAGAGCGCGTGGCCATCTATGCAAACGCCGTCACCTCGCTGCCTTCGTTCTTTGAGCCGGCGCCACTGTCGCCGGTACAGCACCCGGACCTGATGGGTAAGATCAGGTATGCCGGGCGTACCGTCTATATCTGGAAGCCGTTGACGTTAGAGGGCTGAGCTTGAAGAGCCGGTTTGGGACCGGCTTTTACTCGCCCGTAGAGAGAAAGTCGTTGAACTCAATGACGTCGCGTGTGAACTGATTGACCCTTGACTTGCCCCATTTCCTGGTCAGAGAGTTGATCAGGCGGTTTTCGCTCTCACGCAGGCTTTCGGCCATAGCCTTGCCCTTCTTCGTGATGGCCAGACGCTTGATACGACGGTCATGACTGTCCTGCTCGCTTGTGACCAGACCGGCCGTCTGCAGGGCCCGGACCGCCTGACTCATCGTCATCGGGTCACGACGCAGTACACGCCCGAGCTGCCCCTGTGAGATGTCGGGATTCTGGTCGATATGGATCAGAATAGAGAGTGCCAGTGTAGATATTTTTTCGTTTTTGCTCATCCCCTCACGGATGATGTCCATGGACCCACGGAATGCCGTACCCATGTTGAGAATCAGATTGGTGCTCATAACTCCTCCGAGAATACTGAACGACGTTCAATTCGTCAACTCAAATCTAAAGAAAAATAACTTTTTCCTTAAACATTTCAGACTTCTATGTAGTATAGACGGCAGATATACCTGACGTCCACGTTATTTCGGAGAAATTGTTATTTTTTTTAACTATTTCTATACCGGGCCTCAATATAAGGACAATCGATCGGCATTCTCGTCCGGATTCTCAGCCCAGACCCGGTATTTCTCGATAAAACAGGGCAGATCGTGTTTACAGAGCTCAAATTCCCGTTCGAAAACAGGCCAGTCCGATTTATAGACCGATCGGGCGGCAAAACGAGCATTGTTCCACTCTTCGTCGGCCAGCTTTGCCATATTGATCAGCCGGAAGCCCTGAGCCGCTCGCAGTCGCTCTTTCAAGGCGGCGAGAATCTCTCCTTTTCGAGTCCGCTTCTCGGAATCCGGGATGGAGGACAGATAGAGCGCCTTCAGCTCTGCCGCTGTTTCATCCAGCAAAGCGTTGAGGCGCTGCTCCTCCTTTTTAAAGAGAGAGAGGCGTTCCAGCGTCGGACTCTTCTCACCCTCCGTCTCATAGAAATACTGCTGCCTTCCCTTCTCTTCGATAAACGAGGCCAGCCCTTCATTGAATTCCGGATGCCCCTTCACCCAGACCGTCGAGTGGACCATCTCGTGAATGACAAGGCCGGCCAGGTAGGCCTTTGAGTAGTTCAGCTGCGAAGAGAAAACCGGATCAGAAAACCAGCCAAGCGTGGAATAGGCCGCTGCCTGCCCTCGATGCGTGTCCCATCCCCGCTTTTTGAGATACTGTTCGAAGGCTTCGGCATCGGCCGGATCAAAAAAGCCAAGATAGGGAACCTCACCCACGATGGGGAACCACCAGCGCTCCGAACGCAGCTCAAGTTCGGGAGCAGCCATCACAAGATACGAGACAGCCTCCCCGGGTACTCTGACGTAGGACTGAAAGGACTCGGTGTCCCTCAGATTCAGACGCTCCTTTGCATAAAGCCGCACCTCACGCATGAAGAGCAGCTTCTCCCGGTGCTCGGCAGAAAGGGAAGGATCTTCAAGCACCTCATCGACGGACCGACGGTCCCAGAGGATGCCTGCCTGCCCGAGCCCCTGCTCGACCAGATACAGAGGAGCTCCGGCAGTGCAGGAGATGGATAAGAATAGTAGCAGTGGAGCCAAACGCTTCATAGAAATAACCTCGGGATGGAGCTCAAAAAGACCTCAGAAGAACCTCGTCAGAGAGGGATGGAGCGATAATTAAGGAAAAGTGCAGAGAGACGAGGCTTTTTCAGCTACAGCACTACTGGGTCCTTTCTTCAAATTCTATTGACCCGAACCTTCCGTACGAAAAACCGACTGAAACCCCGCCGGCAACCCGCCAGAGGAAGGAAAAGAATGGCTTTAAAAGACTTTACGTTTACCTCAGAATCTGTGTCGGAAGGACACCCCGATAAGATCTGCGACCAGATCTCCGATGCCGTACTCGACGCCTTTTTAAAGAAAGACCCACGTTCGCGAGTCGCTTGCGAAACGCTTGTTACGACGGATTTCGTGTGCATCGCTGGTGAAGTCGCTTCCGAAGCAAACGTAAACGTCGAATCGATTGCAAGAGATGTGATGCGCAAAATCGGCTACGTGCATGACGATATCGGCTTCGACGCCGATAAGGCCGAAGTGCTTGTGAAGCTGCACTCGCAATCCCCCGACATCGCTCAGGGCGTTACCGGCGAAGGCCTCTATAAAGAGCAGGGCGCCGGCGACCAGGGTCTGATGTTCGGCTTTGCCATCAACGAAACGCCCGATCTGATGCCTCTTCCCATCGATCTTTCCCATAAGCTCGTACACTATCTGGCCCAGCTGCGTCACAGCGGCGAGATGAAAGACATTCTTCCCGACTCCAAGTCGCAGGTCACCGTCGAGTATCGTGACGGAAAGCCCGTTCGCGTCGACACCGTCGTCATCTCCACACAGCACCGCGAGCATCTGCAGCACAAGCAGCTCGAAGAGATGATGATCGAGCAGGTCGTGAAAAAGGTTATCCCCGCTCAGTATCTTCAGAACACACGCTATCTGATCAACCCCACCGGCCGCTTTGTTATCGGCGGTCCGCACGGCGATGCAGGCCTTACCGGTCGCAAGATCATCGTCGATACCTATGGCGGTTATGGTCGTCATGGTGGCGGCGCCTTCTCGGGCAAAGATCCGTCGAAGGTCGACCGATCGGCCGCCTACATGGGCCGCTATATCGCGAAAAACATCGTCGCCTCGGGCCTGGCCGAGAAGTGCGAGGTTCAACTCTCGTATGCCATCGGATTTCCCGAGCCGACATCGGTTCTGGTCGATACGTTCGGAACGGGCAAGATCTCGGATGCAGAGATCTCGAAGCGCGTACTGGCTAACTTCAAGCTGACTCCGGCCGGAATCGAAGCATCGCTGAAGATGCGCGAAGCAGGTCGCACGTATCTTGACACGGCCTCTTACGGTCACTTCGGTCGCCAGGGTGAAACGTTCACCTGGGAACGCACCGACGTTGCCGCCGCTCTGAAAGGCTGATCATCAGCTTTTCGTCAGCCTCAGCCATTGAAAACGTTTCGACGCCCTTTACTGCGGCGTCGCCCACTCACAAAAAGACCCGGCTTCGACCGGGTTTTTTTGTGAGTCCGGTGCGGTTTCTATGGAGCGACGGGTTTGAAAATCACCGGCCCGTATTCGGTTACCATGCGAGTCTCGTTTTCTTTGCGATCGATCTGAAAGAAGCGTCGGCGGCGATCAAAGTAAAAGTGAAGCATCCCGCCTTTAACAAAAAGCGCATCGGCCTCCACCTCTTCGCTCTGTGACCCGCTTCCCGGAACGCCGGTCACGGTTAACCTGTAGCGGCATGCTTTTAAATGCTGGACGCGCACCCTTCCCTGCGGGCGAACGGCGCCTGACGTGACGGCATACTCGAATTCCAGAAGTCCCGATCGAGATTCGAGCAGCCTGCCCGTGCCGGCCTTTTGAAGACCGACATCGTTTCTTGAGAAAAGCTCGAAGTTACGAGTATTCTTAACAAAGAGGCTGTCGAGGATGCTGCTACAGCTTTCGCCATAGACCGGTTGCAGCGCTACAGGCGACGAGAAAAGCAGTATCGACAGAAGACGTTTCATGGCTTATGAAGCAGCTCCACTCGAACCCTGTTATTTCTGTACTCGGAGTATTCATCGGCGGCTTCAGAAACGAGATCGGTTTCGCCTTCTCCGCGAAAAACGACGCTTTTATCGGGGATTCCTTTTTGAACAAGAGCATCGCGAATGCGTCGCGCCAGGGCTTCGCTGCGAAGAAGGTTTTCTTCTTCTTCTCCCTGAAAAGATACAAAGACCCGCACGCGCACGGAATAACCATCCAGATCAGACCACTCTCTGTAAATCTGTTCGATCAGCGTATTCGCTTCAGAGGCAAAGGAATCGGCGGCAAAGTCAGTCAGGCTGAGGTCGGCAATCAAATCGATCGAATCCCTTTCTCGTGCGGCGAAACGCACATCGGTTCTAACCGGTGAAGATCGAAGCACCGTCGTATGCCCGGCGGCGTCGGTGGCCTCAAACTCAAACAGAAGCTCTTCACCGGCGGCGATGTCGTGATCCACATCGGTATCGCCGTTCCACTGTATCTCGTCGGGTAGCAGATCACCCTTCCATTCGCGCAGCATCGATCTTTCTTTGCCCGTAACAACAAGCAGCCTTAGCCTGTACTGATAGAGAGGCGATGCGTCTTTATAGGTCGGTCGAATCCGGAACACCTCGCCGGGCCTGTAGCGAGAAGACGATAGGTTGAGCGATAACTCCGGACGCTTCGTATCAAGCATAAGATATACAGGGGCGACGCTATCGCCGGTAGGGCGCAATTCATACAGGCCAGGCAGAGAATTCTCGGGAAAAATGGACAGCGCTGTGAGGTTGGCGCCAGCCGTCGTATTGAGCGAGCGAATGCTCTTCCAGCCGGCACTGCCGCCGAAAGTGGAACCTTCTCTCAAACGCAGAAGCAGCGAGGACGGCCTCGAAACGCCCGTAAAGCCTACGCTTAACGATTTTGCAGGTGCGTACATCGACGCCGGATTCACATAATAGGCCTCTGTAAAAAGCATGTTCGCCGGCGGCCGGGCAGCGGCAAGAACGAGCAGCTGATGTACGGCGACGGCCCGGCGATTCCCGGCCATATCGCGCCACTCCAGTTCATAGCGATAGACGCCGACGGGAGCGGGATCGCCGCCGATCATACCGTTCCAGGCGACGCGAGGCGGAAGCGTGTCCTTCCAATGACGGGTCTCAACGGCCTTCCCTTCCGTATTCACAATGCGCCCTGTATAGCTAACGTTAGGGCGCGATCTCTTCTGTGTTTGATCGATCAGGATCTCGCCCGTGGGCTGGCCGATCTTACCGTCGGCAAGCGCAGGACGCAGCACATACAGACGAGCCGGGGAAAGCTGCACCTCGGGCAAGGTCGTTTCAATCCAGACCTCTTTTGAACTGAAGCGCTCGATAGCGTTGTAGTCATGCGTTACGCGCAGCTCCAGACGATAGCGACCGTCGGCCTGACGTTGGCCCTTTTCATCGCGCCCGTTCCAGTAAAAGAAAGCCGGTAATGGCGTGGCTTTCGAAGATCCAAAGAAGCCAGACTTGCGAATCCTTCGATCGGGCGTGTAGGTACGAACGAGCCCCGAAGGCCCGTAGATGCTCAACTGCCAGTCCGTGATCTCTATGTTGCGACCGCTCTTTACGTTCACTTCAACAGAGAGAAAATCCTGCACGCCATCGCCATCCGGAGAGAAGCGACTGTACAGCGGCCGCAGCTGCACGACGGGAAACGAACGACTGACCGCTTCGACGGTGAGAGGAATGAGAAGGACAAAGAAAAAAGAGAATGACTTCAAGGATTTCATCGTTTCTTTAGTGTATGACTTCCGTTATGTTTTTCATGCGGAACGTTGTCAACCGGCTTATAGGCACCGGACTGAACCGTGATCTCTGACGTAACCTCTGAATCGAACGCTGAATTGAAGACTTCACCCACAAACACCCTCTCTTCGCAAGAGGCGGCCATGCAACATATGCCCTCTTCGCTTGAAGAAGATAACCCGGCTCCACCGGCGGGAAGCCGAGTCGTCGTCGCCATGTCGGGCGGCGTCGATAGCGCCGTCGTCGCCCTCATGCTACGAGAGCGCGGCTACGACGTCGTCGGCGTCAATCTTCGCGTCTGGGAATACGAGGCCTCCTGCGATCCGAGAAAGAAATCATGCTGCAGCCCCGAAGACATCCAGGACGCAAGAGCGGTGGGAATGCAGATCGACATTCCCTTCTATGTTCTGCGTATGGAGAAGGTCTTTGAAGAGAAGGTCATGGACCGCTTTGTGCGCGACTACTCCCATGCGCGCACGCCCAATCCGTGTGTTGAATGCAATACGTTTGTGAAGTTCGGAGCGCTGTTTTCGAAGGCGCGAGACCTGAACATTGAAACCATCGCCACCGGACATTACGCCGGCATCCGCCGGTTGCCGAACGGTCGATATGCGATTCGCACAGGCAGAGATGAGCGAAAGAATCAGGCCTATTATCTTTATGGACTGAGCCAGGAGGTGCTCAAAGCGACCTACTTCCCGCTTGCCGATATGACGAAGGCAGAGGTGCGCGACATCGCACGCCGCCACGGACTGGTCGTCGCCGATAAAGAGGAATCGCAGGAGATCTGTTTTATTCCCGACAACGACTATCGCGAATTCCTTGAGAAAAAAGGGGTCGCCTTCACGCCGGGATACTTTCGCGACGAAGAAGGACGCATACTCGGCAAGCATTCGGGCCGGGAGAAGTTCACCGTCGGCCAGCGCAAGGGCCTTGGAATCGCCTGGAAGGAGCCTCTCTATGTTCTTCGCATCGAAGAGAGCGGCGACGTCATCCTCGGTCCGGTCGATAGAACGCTGTGCACGGATTTTGTCGTCGAGCAGGTTCATTGTATGGGCCTTTCAGAAGAAGAGCTGAAAAACCTTACACCGGGCTCCTCTGCTTCTTCTATCGAGGGGCGCGTTCAGGTGCGGTACCGTTCCACGCCCGTGCGCTGCCGCGTTTCGTTCCTTGAAGAAAGCTCTGAGATTTCTTTTAACGGCCTGCCCGTCGGCATGCGCCTGCACGTCGAGCTTCTTGAGCCGGTCAGTTCCGTCACGCCCGGCCAGAGCGCCGTTTTTTTCCCGCCGCTTGAAACGACGCCCTCGGACTGGGTCATGATGGGCGGCATCATCGCATTGCACTGATGCCATGCGTTTTTCTGCACGCCCTTCATCGCCGGATGCCGATCATAGATACGATGTTCTCGCTTCATAAAAAAAGGCTGCCCCGCATCCTGCTTCTGCTCAGCATGATCGCCCTGCCGCTTCTTACGCTCACGCAGGCCGAAAACCGTCATCTCATACCCGAAGAGAACCGGCAGGAACTGTCGGATTTCTATCGCTATCTGCGCACCCGCTACGGTAAAGCTCCTGAAGAGCGACGCAGTGAAACGCCGCAGCCTTCTGTCCCTTCTATAGAAAAGCCGCGCGCCGGGATAACGGAACAAAAACAGGAAGCGGAGCCCCGAGCAAAAGAACCGACTCCTGAGACGTCCCCTTCTGATCTGAAACGCAGGTCGGCAGAGAAGCCCGCAGAAAAGAGGCCCGATGAACTGAAACAGAACTACTCTGACAGGAAACCCGCTGAACGGAAGCAGGTTCTGAAAAAGAACACTTCCGAAAAGCCCCGCGAAGACAGGACTTCGCAAGAAAAGCCTGAAGACGAGATCGAACTCGTCGCCATGAGCGATACGGTCGAACTGCCCGAGCCGCGAAACAACCGCAGCTTCGCGAAGGCGGCGCCGTCCTTTTACAGAGGCCTGTATATCAACAACGCCCTTGTGCGCGGCAAAGGATTTGCAAACTTCCTGAAGACGGCGGATAACCACGGCATCAACGTGCTCGTCATCGACATCCAGCCTCATATGCCGCCGGCCGAGGCTCTCAAGCTTGCCGAAGATATGGGATTCTATCTTGTTGCGCGTGTCGTCGTCTTCGACGCAGGACTGAAAACATACCCGGCTCCGAAAGGGCACATTGAACGTATCGTTAACAGGGCCGAAGAAGGGGCAAAGGCCGGATTCGCCGAGATACAGCTCGACTATATTCGTTTCGCCGACAATCTGCGCGTTAAAGGCCTGACCGTGCAGAAGCGATACGATTATATCTCCTCGGTGCTCTCGCAATTCGAGAGGCGTCTGCGCCCGTATAAAGTGCGAATCGGCGCCGACATCTTCGGTCGCATCGCCTTTAATCGTGACGATATCATCGGCCAGAAGCTTGAACTTTTCGATCGACACATGGATGTGATTTATCCGATGCTGTATCCGTCGCATTTCTACGGCGACCCGATACGACGCAGGAAGCCCTATCATACGATCTTCGACGGCACGCTCGGCTCAAGAAAGCGCGTGCGGAACGCCCGCATCGTTCCTTATATCCAGGCCTTTGGAATGCGCGTGGGTGAGTCGGGCCTGTCGGTGGAAAACTATATCAGAGCACAGCTTGATGCGGCTCAGGATTCGGGAGGAGCGGGCTATGTTGCATGGAATGCGCGCAACGATTACAGCGTATTCTTTCGCGCCATCCGTTCGGGCCGCTTTATGCCCGCAGTAAAAACGAAACGATGAAAACAGATTCCTATATTCGAGGCGTGCTGCCCGATATCGCCTATCGCTACGTTATTGCGACGGCCTTCTCGTCGGTTCAGGAGATCTGGACCAGACATGAGATGGACGTAGGGCCGGCTCTTTTGATCGGTGAGGCGGCCGTCGCCTCCTTTCTGCTTGCGGCGCGCGGCACAAAAGAGGACGACCAGACGGTCGGGCTGCACTTTGAATGTGAGGGCCCCGTCCGTCGCCTGATGAGCTTCGGACGTTTTGACGGCGGGATGCGCGGTTATACACCGGAGGCAAGGTCGGACTGGCCCGGCTCATTAATGGACGGAAAGGGATCGGGGACGCTAAACGTCAGCCTGTTTCGCCAGCAATCCCGCAAGGTCTATGCCTCGAGCGTGGAATTCCGCAATCAGAGCATCGCCCGCAACGTAGAGGAGTTTCTCGGTAAGTCCGAGCAGGTTCAGGTCTTTGTGGAGCTCGGACCCTTTGCCGACGACGGCACCCGAACCTCATTCTTCCCGGGTCCGATCAGCCTGCAGCATGCAGGCATCTACGGATCGCTTTTCGAGGCCATGCCCGGAGCAACGGCCGACGACACCGACAGGCTTCTTGATTTCTTGAAAGAGCATTCCGTTCTCGACCTTCTACGCCGACAGGGGATTCTTCCCGAGCTTCCTGGAACGCTGGCAGAAGGGCGGTTATTTCATTACTGTGACTGTTCAAAAGAGAAGGTGGAAAGGCTGATCATCGGTATGGGTCGGGAAGAAGCCGATGCGCTCATCGCCGAACGGGGCAAAATCGAGATCACCTGCGAATTCTGCTGTGAAAAATATCTGTTCGGAGACTCCGATCTGGAAAGGATTTTTGTTGAAGAATCCGTCTAAACACCTATCGGTGTAAAAGGATGTCATCTCCCTACTTCCAGAAATCGAGGTATATTCTCATCGACACGGTCGATGACCTTGACCCGCGCCGTATCAGCATCCGCGACCTGAACAAGAAATACATGGATCGCGAGGGAAACCGCTATGCCCTTCGCTTTGACCTGAACAGCAGGCAGATCCATGTCGTGCGTCTGGCCGGATCAAAAGACGAGGCCGTGCGCATCCGTGCTGAAATCCTGCGACAGCGAAGAGCCGAAAAGGGCGATGAGCTCGAGTTCACGCTCGAACCCGACGAGCATGACGATCCGTTTAAGAGCGAGCTGCCCGAGCCTCTGCTCTCACGCGCTCCTGATTCTTACACGGCTTCTCAGCCTTCTTCTAGCGCTCCTGAAAAACCTATGGATCAACCTCATGACCGTGGTGCCCGTCGGGATTCATCCGGAGAGTTTCGCCCCTCACGACAGGACGCATCCGGTGACCTGCCCGATCCGTCACAGCTTTTCAGCGAAGAGGATTCGGGCTTTATCGACGATTTCACGGCTCCGGGCACTCCGCTCATCAGCGAGATCGACCTTTTTCCCGAACTCGAGCGCGAGATCTCACGCATCATCGACAGCCAGAAGGCCATCATTAAAGTCATGAGCCGGTCAAGAGTACTCGATCATATCGGCGGATCAGAAGACTTCTTTGCGACCGCTAAAAAAGTAGATGAATCCTGCATACAGGCAGCCGTTGAGGCGGCCCGCCTCTATCAGGAGTTATCGGGATTTCCAAAATCCCCGCTGCATTACCTGAGTTCTTTTCCTGCTATCGAGAAGAAGCGCATCGAAGCCCTTCCCGATGAGCGCCAGCAGATCGAGCAGATCAAGCATTACGAGCTTCACCGCACGTATTCAGAGCTTCTACGGAACATTCTCGATCTGACGATTCAGCTGCGTCGCAGCCTCGAAGGCCTGCCCGAATCGGAGCGCGGCAAGCAGTATTTCATCGACCTCATCCCATCGTTTGCCGAGATCACGGGCAAGGCGTCGTCGCTGCAACATCGATTGCAGGAATGGTTCCGACAGACGGTCTGATTCAGTTTTCAGATGCGGTAAACTGCGAAAGAAAAGACGATAGGGCTTCGATCTTTTCCGCGCTCAGCGGCTTCCCTTTGCTCTGTAGATGAAAAAGATCGCGCGCATGACCGCCATAGGTCGAACGCAAGGTCGCCGAGACGATATTCACGTCATGCCGGAATAACAACCTTGCCACCGTAAAAAGAAGACCCGGCCGGTCGGGCGCCTCAAGATACATCGTCGTCTCGCCCTTCTCTGTGTTCTGATCAAACAGTACCTCGACTCCCGCTTCAAAGAACGACTCCGGCCGGGGGATCTCTTTCTCGCCGGCACGAATCAGCTCTTCGGGGTCGGAGTCGTCTGACAGCAAAGCCTCCATCAACATACCGAGCTTCAACCCGATTTCGGATAACTTCCGGGCGCTTCCGTCCACCATCGTGCGCAACACAAAGCGATCGTAAGAGTACAGCTCGCCGTCCTCTTCAAGCGTGTCGATATCGCCCGAATATATGTCGAGATCAAGCGAATAGATCGCCGCAGAAAGCCTGTACAGCGTGCCTTCTTTGATCGACGGGGTGCGGATTTCCAGTATGAGTTCGCGATCGCCGGCTACGGTACAGCTGAACGATTTCACGTTCCGTCTCCACGATGGCTGATGACGTCGTTGCACCAGCGTATGAAAAGATCGGGATTGAGTCGTGAGGCCGGCATTCGGTCGTAGTTCTGACCGACGCGAATATCCATATCCTGCTCGATGCTGAAACGATCGGCGAAATCCTGTAGATTGCGGCCGAGAATGGGATCAAGCTCTCGCCAGCTCATCACAAGCTGACCGGCCTTCTGCGCTCCGAAGATCTTCTGCCCGCGGGCGACGAATTCCATCTCGGTATAATTCTCTTTGCAGTACCATTCGCCCTTTCCGTCGAGCTCCTGAAAGACCTTCCAGAGAATTTTTGAGGCCTTCTGCTTCTCTTTTTTCGCCCTCGTCTCTTCTTCCATACGCCGAAGAAACTCTTTCAGATCGGCAAGCACGGCAGGACGGTACTCTCCCTTCCAGGTATCGTTATCCCACCACGGTTCGGGTTCTTCATCGCGAAGCAGCTGTTCGAGAGCGGGTGCCGCCAGTTTCCAGATGGCCTCGTACTCGGCGCGCAGCGCCGGATCGGTCCATCCCTCATGATAGATGTTGACGCGAATACCTTCGCCGGCCGAGCCGCGACGCACGCCGCGATCCTCGATTTCGAACGTAATGATCGTTTCGCCCTGCTGCGACGGCCATGACCTGCCTTTCAATCCATAGCGGATGAGTTCGTTCTTATCCTGCGTGAGCAGAATCATCTCGACCTCATCGCCCGGCTTATGCGAGACGATGTTGCGCGACATGATGACGCGAGGAGCCCACCACTTCCGCAACTCGGTTTGCGAGGTGAGCGTGCGAAAGGCCCTGGCCGGCGTCGTTACGGCCTGTAACGAAAATTCCAGCGGATCAAGCTCTTCCCGGCGATTCATATCCCCATCGAACAGAAAGCGGTCCGCCAGCGGAACTAAATTTTCGCGCATCCGCTAAAAAAGCGAGATCGTGAATGGGGAAATCCCGTCGACAGCCCGCTGCCAGAGGCTATTTTCGCCCTATGTTCACCGGCATCATAGAGAACACCGGCATCGTCGAAAGCATCAGCCAGTCGGGTACCAATCGCATCTTCCACATTAAAAGCGCGATCGCCTCAGAGCTGAACGTTGGTGAAAGCGTCGCCCATAACGGCGTCTGCCTGACCGTGGAGCCCGAAGAAGGCCTTAAAGAGGCCTACAGGGTGACGGCCATAGCCGAAACGCTTGAGAAAACGGCCATCGGCTCCCTCCTCGTCGGGTCAAAGATCAACCTCGAACGAGCGCTGCGAGCGGACGGCCGCCTTGACGGCCATTTTGTGCAGGGCCATGTCGATGCCGTAGGTGAAGTCGATGCCGTGCTACCGCGTGATGGCAGCACCGAATACTGGATTCGTTATCCAGAGAGACATGCTTCTCTGCTCGTACCTCAGGGAAGCATCTGTGTGAACGGCATCAGCCTGACCGTATCGGGCCTTCGCGAGAATCTGTTCGCCGTTAACATCATTCCGCATACGGCGTCGATCACCGATGCAGGTACATGGCAGAAAGGAACTCAGGTGAATCTTGAATTCGACATCCTGGGCAAGTACATCCTTCGATTCCTTGAGAAGAGAGAATCGATCAGATGATATCGCGGACCTCGCGGCCCTTCTCGTCGCGCACGATGAAGCGCTCTTCGGACTCAGGCTCCGATGCGCGAAGCTTCTGGTTCAGGGCTCGTGATTTTTCAAGAGCCCGTTCTTTCATGGAAGTAACGCCCATATTCGAAAGCGGAAAACCGTCTCCGGCCGGCGTCACCCTCCAGATCGTATATTTCATACAGAGAGTCAGAAAATCGAGTACGGGCACAGCTTCAACTCAAAAACAGGGAGAGGACCGCCATGCAGATCGCCATCGTCGGTGACATTCACACCTGCTGGAACGATTTTGATACGCACTATTTCAATTCATCGAAGTACGATCTTATTCTTGTATGCGGTGACCTTCCTGGCCGGCTGCACAGACAGACCTTCGATATTGCTCGCGCTCTATCGGCGTTAAAAAAGCCGGCGCTGATGATTCCTGGCAACCATGATGCGACAACGGTACGCCAGAACCTCGGCGAGATCATAAAAAACGAAACGCTGATCGGCACATCGGGCATGGGGCAGTTTAAACGCGTCATGGCGCTTGAGAGAGCCCTGGACCCGGTCGTGCTCGGCGGCTACAGCCTGCATGCCTACGGCAGTTACGATATCGTCGTGCTGCGACCGCATTCGATCGGCGGTCCGGGCCTGGCCTTTATCCCCTATCTGCGCGATCGCTTCGGAGTGACGACCGTCGAAGAATCAGCCGAGAAGATCCAGAAGCTCATCGATCGCACCGAGCGTGAAATCATCTTCTTCGGGCATAACGGTCCGACGGGACTGGGCGAGGATCGCAGCGACATCTTCGGCTGTGACTTTCGCAAAGAGATGGGGGACTTCGGCGATGAAGACGCCGAACTCGCCCTCAATTATGCTCTGAAAAAAGGGAAGCGTATTCGCGCCTTTGTCGCCGGTCATATGCATCATCATCTGCGCGGCGGAGGAGATCGCCTCTGGACCGTGGAACGCGACGGAATTCATTTCATCAATGCCGCTCGCGTTCCGAGGATATACAGAGAGGCCGGAGAACCAGTTCATCATCATGTGCGGCTTCAACTGAACAGAACTGATACGATCGTCGAAGAGATACTGATCAAACCGGGACAGACAGCATGAGCGAAACATCCACTTTTCTTACGGCGGCGGAGCTACAGGCGGCCCTTGCCGGCATGAATCCGTCTGCCCTGAAAGACGTCGGTCTCATCGAGCAGGGAACGACGGCGGCTCTGACGATGACGCGGTCCATCCGCAGCCTGAAAGGCCCCGAGCATCTTTTCAGTTCTCCCGAAGACCTGCGTCTGCTTGTGCAGCGTAACATCGTCAACGAATACGTCTGGCTCGATTATCAGGTCGATTCCGGACGCCTCTCCACCAGAAAGGTGTTTATCCGACCCGCATCGCTTCGCACTTCGGATGCCGATCGCATCGTGCAGGATTGCGACGAGATGAGCGCTCTCTCCCTCGCCTGCTATCTGCATCACCGCGAAAAGGTCGGATTCCTCGCCGAAACGCCGACGGCGGTCTTTCGCGGATTGCTCGACCGACATCGCCTCATCGAAGCGCTGGGCACGCTCGAATCCCATACGATGGAGGGATTGCTCGAATCGTATGATCTTCCCGATCGCACCATCGGCAGGGTTATGCAGATCCTCAATCGTCCCTGTAGCGAACTTTTTCTGCATTTTCAATCCAGTCGTGAGATTCCTCCCGGCGTGCTTGAGGCCGTAGAGAACAGAGGAGAACAGGTATTTCTCTATGCCATCGCTCCGGAACGACATATCCTTTTTCCCGATCCTGCTCTTTTAATCCAGCCCGGCGACGACGATCTTGTCGAGCAGCCCACCTATGCGGAGTGGCTGTATCAGGCACACCTTGAAACGGCGAGATCGCTTGCCCTTCAGGTAGAGAGCTCAGCTGAAGGGTTCGACTATGAAACCCTGCGCGCCCTTTTCGATCAGCATGCCTCTCTCAGGTCGGATGACGCCTGGCCGGGCATTCAGTCGTTTCATGACGCCCTGCGTCGTCTGCACGATCTCGTCGAGATTCTGCGTCAGATGCGACTCGAAGCGGCGCTTGATTTCGCCTACACCGACATGCTCTCGGTGCTCAATATGCAGCTGCGCCCCGTTTCTATTACGGCCGAGACGCTGACCCCGCCTCCTTTTTTATTGAAGAGGTTAGCCGATCCTCTTCGCATCTTCAAGCAGTTTCTCGAACGAGCAAAAAAGGACCCAGAGGTTCTCGTGCATCAGGGAAGCCGCGGCGAACACTTCTTTCTGTTCAGGTCCAATCTGATTCAGGCATTCATCGACCACCGCAGCCAGCGAACCCTTCTGCATCTTATGGCGAAGCAGAACGGTATTCCCGGAGGTATCTACGATTTTGTCGCGCAGTCGGCCGGCCTCACCGAAGCGGCCCGACGCCTGCAAGAAGAGCTGCTGCTTGCCATTCGCCGCTGGGAGGACGACCGCAAACGCGAGATTGCAAAAAGCGAGAGATCGAAGAAATCCATCTTTCAGCGCCTCATCGACTGGGTGCTCACCGTGCTCGGACTCATGCCATCGGCTCCGGTTAACGATGAGTCGACCGTTCCCGAGGCGACGCCCGCTACGACCGCATCTCGACGCAAGCGACCGTCGGCCCCAGCCGAACGACGCAAGACGCTTCCCTCGCGCGTCGAACAGGCCGTCTCTTTTGTCGAAAGAAAATTCGACGGCCTCATCTGGGTGGACGACGTCGTCGAGGCCCTGGCGTCGCCTAACATGAACGCCGATGCCGTAAGCGATATGCTCTTCTATGACAGAGAACAGAGATTCAAGGAGATCCGCGCCCTGTCCAAGCTGCGTCGTCTCTATATTCGCATGGAGTTGCTTGAGAATCCGGAATGGATGAAAAAGACCATTCAGGCGCTCGAAACGACGTCACGCATGCCGCATCACCTGGCCCTGCTTGATTATCTGAAAAAAGACGAAGACTGAGCGTCTTCGAAATCCGACATTCAAGCACTCAGTATGTCCGGACAGGCGCACGCCAAACAACCCGGCCAACAGCCAATCAATGAGCCGGCGCCTCGTTCATGAAATCGCCGTCGACCTGGTTTCCAATAAGATGCGGATACATTTCAGCTAACCCTCGCATCACCTCTTCAAACGGGAATTCGTCGAACTCGCCTCGCTCTCGAATATACTCCATGAATCGGTGGCCTTTACCGTCATACTGTTGAAACAGGGCATCGTTCTCGCCGTCAAAATCAAGCGGAGCGACTCCGAACTTTGCACAGAGCTTCGCATCAAAAACCGGGGTCGCCTTCAAACGTCTTCCGTTCACCTCGACGACGGCATAGCCGTGGTAGGCGAAGACGTTCGTGCCGAGATACTCGATAAATCTCTGTGAAGAGAGATGATTGACGACGTCGGCGAGACCTATCCAGGAGCGAAAGCCAAGCGCTCGCGCGCAGGCGGCAAAAAGAAGAGACTTCGGTATACAGTAGGCCCGCTTCATACGACAGATACGCGAGGCGCGATAGTATTCGCGCTGTAACGGAATGCGATAGGGATTATAGGCGATGCCGTCTCGCACGGCGATATAAGCGGCCTTCAAGCGCTCAAGGGGGGCGGCATCGACGGGCGTCACTCGATCGAGAAAGGCCTGCATTTCAGCAGATTCAAAATCGAAGAACTCCGTTGATGAGAGGGATGGGTCGTCGCTATCCTTCTGAAACATAGTACAGGAAACGCCCGGCCTCCGTCGCTGTAAAGAAAACCGTCGTCTTTTTGCACTTGACCGTACGGGAGAGTGGTGACCCTTTAAAAGGGATGCCCGTATATGTCTTAACAACATTTCACACAACCGGAGTAACTGCATGAGTCGGGAAAACGAATTGCCAGGCAACATGAGCAATTCCATTTCTGCACTGACGGCCGAAGACCTACAGGATATGGCCCACTATCTGCAGATGCTGCTTCAGCTGATGATTGCCGACGGCCATCTGCATCCGGCAGAACAGGCCCGGTTTAAAGAATACGCCATCCGGCACGGCTATGCCGAGCGCTTCATCGATGAGACGATGGCCTCAGCCCTCACAAACCGGCATATGAAGCGATCCCCTCACCGGTTCCACTCTCAGGCGACGGCCATGCAGTTCCTCAAAGACGCCGTGCAGCTTGCCCGATGTGACGGCATCCTGCATGATGAAGAAAGGGCATGGCTTGAAGAGGCCGCCGAAGTCAACGACCTTGATGCTGAGGACGTCTTTCTGATCCTTGCCGATACAGAAAAGGATTGACGGCCGGCAAGCGCATACCCCGGTAGAGTATATGAAGCCACAACTCGCCCTGATCGGCGGCCTGCTCGGATCTGGCAAAACAACCTTACTGCGATCCTTTGCCGCGCATCTCAATAAACAGGGGCGGCGCGTGGCGCTCATCACCAACGACCAGACCGGCGGACTCGTCGATACGATCTTCCTCGAAAAGGCAGGGTTATCCGTCGAAGAGGTCGTCGGCGCCTGTTTCTGCTGCGATTTTGACGGACTGACCCAGGCCATCCTGAACTCGCTGGCTCACTGCCCCGACGTGATTCTTGCCGAGCCCGTCGGCAGCTGCACCGATCTGCAAGCCACCGTCGTCGCTCCTCTGAAAGATCTGCTGGCCGATAGCGTTTCCATTCTGCCTCTTACCGTACTCGTCGATCCGCATCGCATCAATGAGATGAACGCCCTCTTGCCCGATGATGCAGCCGGTGAGGCCGTTAAATATCTGTTTACAAAACAGCTCGAAGAGGCCGACCTGATCGCTCTCACCAAGATCGACACGCTCGACGATGCCCTTCGCGAAGATGCCATCCGACAGCTCACCGTCCAGGCGCCCGTCGTCGCCCTCAGCGCCGTAACCGAAGAAGGCATCGTGCAGTGGTGGGATGCGCTTCAGCGACTGCGGCCCGGCGATGCCCGTCTGAAAGAGATCGACTACGCCGTCTATGCAGAGGCAGAGGCGGCGATGGGATGGCTGAACATGAAGCTATCCGTCAGCCCCGAAACGGCGCCCGATCTTGCCCTGGCCGGATTTCTCAAAGGCGTGGTTAACGACATTGAAACGCGTCGCGGGCATACGGGCAATTTCAAGTGCGTGCTTGTCGGCGACAACGGCTATCTCAGAGGTGGCCTGTTGCGCTCGACTGAGAGTCCGTCTATTGAGGGCCGTCTTTCACTGCGATCAGGGAATGAGAAGGCCGAATTCACGGTCAACCTTCGCGCAACCCTCGCCGCCACCGAGTTGAAAGAGACGGTGCTGCGGCATCTCACGGACTGGAATGCCGAAGTGCTATCGGTCGATGCGCTGCATCCGGCGCCTCCGCGACCCACGCACAGATACGCTCCCCACGGTAGTTAACGATGAACGAATGCAGTAGCCGATCCGAAGGCGTATGCCTCTTTCTGGCAGAAGCCGTCGCCACCTTCGCTCTCGTCTTTGCCGGAACAGGCGCCATCATCTTCAATGATGCCTTCGGCGGCCCCGGACACACGGGAATCGCTATCGTATTCGGCGCAGTCGTGGCGGCGATGATACTGGTCTTCGGTCCCGTGTCGGGCGCTCATATGAATCCGGCCGTCAGTATCGCCATGACTCTGGCCAGGGAACTATCGCTGAAGCGACTGCCCCTCTATCTCACGGCTCAGGCCGTGGGTGGCTTTGCAGCAAGCGGCTTTCTGTTCTACGTCATGCCAGAACATGCAACACTCGGAGCGACAACTCCGCGAGTCGCTCCGCATGCGGCCTTTTTACTGGAACTCCTGCTCACGTTCTTACTCATGGAAGCGATCGTTCAATCGGCCCTGCTGCGCAGATCCGGCACCGCCTATGTGGCAGCCACGGTCGGGCTGATCGTCGGATTGCAGGCGATGTTTGCCCGTCCCGCTATGAGCGCAAGAGCAGTGAAAACACTTTCCTTTCTGAGCGGGGCGCAGAAGATGTGACTATGCGTCGCTTTCCTGCCTTTCTCGGCATCGTATCCGGCATCCTACTGCTTTTTGCCTGCTCGCCGCAGAATATCCTGCGTTTCGAAGATATGCACATCGCCTATACGCCCAGCCCTGTTCTCGGAATGTATGGCACAATCCACAACGGCACCGAGAACGCTCTTGTTCTTGAAAGCGTAAAGTCCGATCGCTTTAAAAGAATCGAGATTCATCAGACGACGACGTCCGAGGGTCGCATGCGCATGGAACGCATCGACACGCTCACGATTCCCGCTCGAAGCGCCGTGGAGCTTGCACCGGGCAAGGCACATATCATGCTCTTTGAAGCGACCGAGCCTGTAAAAAACGGCGAGATCATTCCGGTAACGATCACGCTGAGCGGAACGACTCATTCTCTTGAAGTGCTCGTCAGAGGAAACCCATGAAACGGATCCTGCTATTTCTCGTATCAAGCTTCGCTTTCAGCCTCTTGCTCGCCTGCGAAAAAGAGCCCTTTCCGTTGAAGCAGCTCGGCTCGCCCGCTGCATTCACGTTAACCGATACAGAGGGACAGCCGTATAACTACGAACCGACGTCGGGAACGGTGCGCCTCGTCTTCTTCGGCTACACGCAGTGCCCGGACTACTGCCCGGCCACCATGTCGAAATTGCAGAAGGTTTTCGAGAAGCTTCCCTTCCCCGCCGAGGAACGCCCCGAGATCCTCTTTATCTCCGTTGATCCGGAACGAGACACGCCCGAAGTACTCTCGCGCTATCTTGAGGCCTTTAAGATCCCCGCCACCGGATTAACAGGCGATCGCAAATCGCTCGAAGAGATCGCCCGCAACTTCGGAACGTTCTTTCACATAGAGAAGAAAGGCAAAGACGTCATCGTCGATCATTCGACGTATCTGTATCTCATCGACCCTGAAGGCAGAATCCGCTATCTCTTTCGAAGCCAGGACAGCGCCGACACGATCTTCGAAGGCGTGACGGCGTTATACGCCGAGATGGACTAAGGCCCGTTTGCACTCTGCCTGTCCGGCGCGTGGCGCGATCGTGCGCCAGGCGCCGTCGCTTTACCGTCCATGGCTCGCTACAGGCAGAGAGCAAACGGGCTGGAATGGGAGGGACGGGAGCGGCGTTAGCCCCTCCCTATACCTGCGATCCTATTTACTCGGAACGGGCACGCTTAACCAGATTTCCGATTTTTTTTCGTCCAACGCTTTCGATAGCTTGAATGTCGTCGGCATTTTGTCTTTCGGATAAACGAAGACAAAGACCCGCCGGGCGGCCTCGCCCGATCCAAGCTCTATCGGCCCCTCGCCGGTTCGCCCTTTAAACATTGATTCTCCAAACGCCTCAAAGGCATTCTCATAGTCGACAACGGCCGGCATTGATCCCTGAATGCCCACAGTGGGCTCAAGCTGGCCAGTATGCGGGAGGATTGTAACTTCTTCATTCCTGAGATTCATGAATTCAACATGCAGGATGAGCATCGTATCCTTTTCGGGATTTTTCGGCGAATAGAGACCCGGATTATAGGTATCGGCCGTTTCGACAGCGGTAATGCGAATAGCGCCGGATTCATTCTTTACCGGTGCAAGCTCCTGAACCGTTTTAGCGGAAACACAGGACCCGAGAAAAATCAAAAGAACGATACGTTTCACATTTATACTCCTTATTTATTAGTATATAGACTGTCCCGATTACAGAGTCAATAAAAAAACCATCGGATGCTTTCAGCAGAAAGCCCATCGGCGAATATTCTGCAGGAGCAAATGCACCTCGCTCGACTAATACGATCGACAGTTCCACTTACAGCCACACGATGCTCCGCCTGTTCCAAACAGGCCGCCGGGATTCAGGCCGCAGGCACACCCGGTCCAGCACCAATCTGTACTGTGCGTCTTCACTCGCACAAATGAAGCCTGCTGATTTTCCGAAATCGTAATAGTCGATCGGCCCGCCGGAACGATAAGCGGCAGAGGAACACATCCGACAACCGGCGTGACGCCGACCCAACGTAGGCGATTTCTACTGTAGACCTTCACCTTCCAGCCATTCGCATCCTCGTATTCCTCGACTGGAGGACCGTACAGAAGATCCCACTGTTTTATGAGAGATGCTGTGTATTCTTCTCTTTTGAATTCGCGTTCGCTGGTATCCGGCCGGGTTGAAAACACTCCAAGACCGATACAGGCGCACAGGTGTGGTATGCACAGAAGTAAAGCGACGAAGAGGCGGACATTCATGTCGTGTCTCAGCATTCTCGTATGACCAGTATGACAAGCTATAAACACTCTCTATGTGACAGCGATCCAGAGAAATCGTTGCTACAGGCAGAACAGGCGGCGCGACATAATTTCATTACTGTCGTATTACTATTGTCCCGGCTTTGTTGTATTGAAACGGTCAGTAGAGTGCGAACTTCCATGCTCAGTCGTTTTAACATTGAGTCTTCAGGTTTTTATCGGAACAGAAACGGGCTTGCCGAGCTGATTGAGCTTGTTCAACAACCGGCTTCTCAAGAGAACTTCGGCTTGCTGGTTTGGGAAATTACGAGCGGCCATCCTTTCTCCGAATACTGTTTTGTAACGAAAGAAAGTCATTTCTACGAGTGATCGCTTATGATAGTCGCTTTCCTTCTTCCATGCTGCTCGGGTCTTCTCTCTCACAGCCCTGATAGTATCATCCCTCTGCCAGGATATCTTGAACCTTTCCGCATTTGAATACTTTTCATCGAGCGTCACTGCATGTTCGCGGGGTGGAACGATCACATTGATTCCGTTGATGCGGGCGGTATTGTAAACAGCATGAGTATCATAGGCTCCGTCGCCCCTGAACGACTTTATTTTCACGCCTGACGAAATCAAATCTCGCATCGCCTTTACCGCTTCTTTGCTGTCGCCGCTATCCTCATTATTGCTTGTTAACTCGGCATAAACTATCTCGCCGGAATTAACGTCGATTCCGATATGCAGTTTTCGCCACGTACGACGTTTTGAGGGACCATGCTTTCTGGTCATCCATTCACCGTCGCCATAGACTTTCAGCCCCGTCGAATCCATAACCAGATCCACGCCTTTTTTCATAGCCTTTGAGGCATTGATCGGCTTCATCTTGATCCCCGCCTGTCTTCTGCAAACCTGTGAATAATCGGGCACTTGCAGATCCAGCTTTAGCATCGTGAATAGCGACCTTACAAAACCGGTGGTCTGGCGAAGAGGGAATTTGAACAGGCCCCGGAGAGTCAGCATGAACTCAATTGCCTGGTCCGAATAAACAGGCTGATGGCCGCGTCCTCTATGACGGTATTCCGCTGCCCAGGTCGTGCTGATATCATCTGAGATCCATACGGTCAGGCTTCCCCGGTTCACGAGGGCCTGGTTATATTCCCGCCAGTTCTTTACACGATAACGTGTTTTCTCTTTTGCTTCGGTCTGTGTTTCAGCTTTTTTCCGGGCCATGCGTTCAGTTTATACGACTCATTGCAGGGTACAAGCATTTTCAGTACAACAAAGCCATTGTCCCGGCTTTGTTGCGCAAAGATTATCCGAGCCAATAGCCTCCCGGATTTCAATTCCAGAACGTTTATTACCTGATCCGCTTCTCTGACTTCGGTTTAGCCGTCTTGATCATTTTATTAAGCATAGAGGCCCGCAATGTGACCTCTACTCGCTGATTCTCAAGGTTACGAGCGCTCAGGCGGTCACCGAACGTTCGCTTGTAGCGATAGATTGCCATTTCTACAAGTGATCGTTTGAAATATCCGCTCTCTGTCTTCCAACCTCCTTTTCCGATTTCCCGAATTCTTTTCACGATTTCATCGCGTGGCCAGGTATTATCCATGGCATTCTCGTATTTTTCGCTTGATAGAATGGCTCCTTCCCTGCTTGGAATAATGGCTTTGATTCCATGCTGCAAGCATGTCAGAAACACTCTATGAGCATCGTACGCTCCATCCCCGCGAAAATCCTTTATGTCATAGCCTTGCTTTACGAGTGATCGAATGATATCGGGTGCGGGCTCCGCATCGTGAGTATCACGCTGGGTTAGTAACGCAGTCAGTATCTGTCCGCTACCTGCATCAATGGCAAGATGAAGCTTGCGCCATGTCCTTCGTTTCCCCGCACCGTGCTCGCGAACTTTCCATTCGCCTTCGCCGAAAACCTTGAGCCCCGTTCCGTCGAGTACAAGATGAATTGGTTTTGATCGGATTCCCTTCGGCAATTTGATAGAAGGGGAGAGCCGACCCTGTCTGCGTGAGATTCGACTGTAATCCGGTACTTCCAGATCCAATCCGGAGAGCTTGAAAAGCGATGCCAGCAGCCCCGTTGTTTGCCGTAGAGGCAGCCCGAAGAGACTCTTCAAAACGAGAACACATTCAATAGCAGCATCAGAGTATTTATCTCTTCTTCCCCGGCGATTCGGTGTTTCCACGGAATACCAGCGATCCTCAATTCCATCCTCTATCCAGAGACAGAGATCCCCTCGCTTAACGAGCCCTCTGTTGTAATCTCTCCAGTTCAGAACTCGATAGGGAACCTTTGGATCTTGCTTTCCCTTTATCCGCAATGCGCTCATAATATCGTTATGTCGCCAAGGCCGCTCAGTACAAGCCTTTTTTGCGCAACAAAGCCCATTGTCCCCATAATTATATTATGTCGCGCCCCATATTCACAGTTCCAGCGCCGTACTCCATCCCCGAGACTCCCGCCGCAGCCGCTATTACAGCCCCTACTGGCATTGAAGTATCCCCCAGCCGCCCTCCCGACTAACCACTCCCACTGCATCCCACGTATATTCCAATCGCTCGATGCGCTATCTGCGTGGAAAAACGTAATCCAAGCCCGTCAGCAGCGACTGTTAAAGAATGTTTTACGGGTTCTCGCGAAAACTATAGATCCAATTCGAGCGGATACAGCGCTACCGGATTTTTCAACTTCCTCAATTCGTTCAATTTAAAGTGAACAGCAGACGATCCAGCATACTCTAAAAAGCACACAGCATAGACATACTCACTTCAAGAGGTAGATCATGAATGTTCGAAGGTTGACTCTCTTTGTTTTCTCGATTATGCTTTTATCATACTGTTCAACAGGTTTTACCCGCGAAGAGCGATCCTATCCGTCCGCCGGATATCAGGTCGATGTTGCTTCTATTCACACGGAGCTCCAGAGACGTCCACAGCTTCGCTTCCCGACGCGAATCGCCGTATTCCTCGATCAACCGCCAACCAGACGGGGCGAGGCGCCCTGGCGATTCACGGCTTCAGAAATCGAGCAGGTAACAGGTCTTGAGGAAGAACTCCGGGCTGCCGGTGTGGCAAGCCAGCTCTTTCTGATGACCGAGCAGACAGCGATCCTTAGCGGCCTCGCACACCAATGGGATCAGGCCAACCTCGAAACCATTCGACTGCTCGCGGCTCGACATGGTGCGGAGGCAGTACTTGTCATCTCTGGTGAAAGTCGAGTTACTGCATCTGCAAACCCGCTGAGCATCATGTATTTGACGGTTGCCGGCGTGTGGCTCATCCCCGGCTCGCATCGTGACGCTCTCTTTTATATACGCGCCTCTCTCTGGGACGTTCGCAACCAGTTTCTTTACGCGTCAGTACAGGCTGAAGGCGAAGCAACACAGCTCCGTCCGTACGGCTTCATCAGCGAGGAAAGTGTTGTCGAGTCGGCTAAATCCAAGGCCTTCGCCGATTTCACGCCGGAGTTACGCAAACGATTGCTGGCGCTGAAGTGAAGCAAGCGGTGTGTGCTTGCTTCTACGTGGCATGGGCGAGGCTGACGGTTCGCATGTCAGTTAGTCACAGCCCCCAAACAAAATCGTGCTGGCCTATTCTACGTAGTAGTAAGTATTCGGTAATTGATTTTTCCATTTGGACATTCGTATGGCTGTTTTCTCACCCATAGTATTTCTCGACCGTTGCCGAGAGTTCGAAACGGATGAACTCATCAAAGGGTTCGTTACTCATAACACTTGGAAGATCGGACTCGCCTTCGTTGAAGGCTTCGAATTTTCCTTGATTCAAGACTCAGGATTCGAATTGGACCAGCTCTGGGACAAGATGTATAACACACTCCGGAAGCTTCGATTCTTTTATTCCCCTGGTGAACCAACTTCATTTCAAGGATTGAGTGAATACTACAAAGAGATGGACGAAGTCTCTGTGAAAGCAAACGATCTTTTTGACCGCTGGACCCGTTTGCTCAGCAGCCCTCAATCAGCCCCGATCCATAATCCAGACTCGGCGGCCAAATCCTTTGGCCTCTTTCATGGCCGATCGTCCAAGGAATATCTCGAAATCTACCTGTATGGCTTCGCCCTGCATTCCGATCTGGACAAACGGCAGCGACGAGCGGACGATCTCGCGTATCTGGGCGAACACCTTACAAATCATAACTTCTACGTGTTGATCTGTATTCTGCGCTCGGCACGGGAGATCATTCGGGATGCCGCAGATTTTGTCCAATACGAATGTGGACGTTCGCCTAACTGAACCTTGCTCCTCTGCCCCGCCTCCCCACACCGTCCCGCACGCACCCACCTGAAAGCGGAGCGTGCCGGGCCTGGTAGGGCCCCTTTGCTCTCGTCCTCACCCGACGATGGCGCGATCGTGCGCCAGGTCGGGCCGCTCCGCCCTCCGTGGCACGCTTTCGGACGAGAGCAAAGGGGCTGGACTCTGGGCATCGGGAGTAAACTCAAGCCTCGTCTAACCCACTCCATCTCGCACGCATCCATCCGAACCCCGCCTGGCACTCAGCCGATCAACAAGGTGCCACCCGCGGGGTGAGGAATGAGATGCGTGCGAGATTTACCACCCGCACGGCTGAAGGTGGGTGCGTGCGAGACTTACGCGTCTAAGTAGTCTTTCAGCTTCTTGCTTCTCGACGGATGACGCAGACGGCGCAGTGCCTTCGCTTCGATCTGACGGATACGTTCCCGCGTTACCTGAAAGACGTAACCGACCTCTTCCAGTGTATGCGTATAACCGTCTTCGAGGCCGAAGCGCATCTTGAGCACCTTCTGCTCGCGGGCGGGCAGCGTATTGAGTACCGAGCGGATCTGATCTGCAAGCAGCTTGTTCGCCGTCTGATTGAGCGGCGACTCGACGACCTTATCTTCGATGAAGTCGCCCAGTTCGGAATCCTCTTCAGAGCCGACGGGCACCTCAAGCGAGATGGGTTCTTTGGCGACGCTTTTCACGGCCTTGACGCGCTGCACCGGCCAGCCAAGGCGTTCGGCCAGCTCTTCGATCGTCGGTTCACGTCCGTGCTCCTGCATGTACATGCGCGATTCACGGGTAACCTTGTTGATCTGCTCGATCATGTGTACAGGAACGCGAATCGTGCGCGCCTGATCCGAGATGGCTCTTGTGATGGCCTGGCGGATCCACCATGTCGCATACGTCGAAAACTTGAAGCCTTTACGGTATTCGAATTTGTCGACGGCCTTGATCAGGCCGATATTGCCCTCTTGAATCAGGTCGAAGAACTGCATGCCGCGGTTCGCATATTTCTTCGCAATCGATACGACAAGACGCAGGTTCGACTTGATGAGCTCGCGCTTCGCCTGTGCGATCTCGCGCTCGCCTTTGGTGATGGCCTCGCCCCACTGTAGAATCTCTTGAATGGTGCATCCGGCATCCTGCTCCATACGACGCAGCTTGCGTTCGTTGTTGCGAATATCCTTGATGATCTCGCGCACCTCGTCGATTGAGACGCCCATCTCTTTCTCGATGCGATCGAGATCTTCGTCTTTTTCAATAAAACGGTTATACCCTTTGATCTCTTTTACGTCTTTCTGATACTTCGCCTTCAGGCTCAAGAAATGCCGCTGGATCTCTTTAATGCGAAAGACCATCGACTTGATCTTCTGCGAGATGCGCTGGATCTCTTTCTGCGATACGCCCATGCGACGCACGGCCTCGAAGATCTTGCCCTGCGAATCCTCGACGATGTCCTGATATTCACGCCATTTCTTCGAGCCTTCAGGATACTTGCGCACCTTCGAGCGGCCGTCGTTCAGACGCTTCTCTTCTTTCGAGATGATGTCCATCTTCTCGAAGAAGAGCTTCTCGAGTTCTTTCAGTTCGCCGCTGTTTAAATAGTTAGCCTTATCGGAATAAATGACCTCCGACACCTTCAGGCGTCCGGAGCGGATCTTCGGCATGAGCTTCTGATAGTTCACGCGAAGAAGCGTCGAGCTGAGAATGGTCTCTTCGATGATCTTCTCGCCGTTCTCGATGCGCTTGGCGAGGAAGACCTCTTTATCGCCCGAGATCAGCGATACCTTACCGATCTCGCGCAAATATAACTTGATCGGATCATCGGACGCCGATACGCTCGACTCCTTCTTCTTCTTGCGAGGAGCGGCCTCTTTATCACGATTGCGACTGTTGCCGGGAATATAATCGTCCGACGGCAGATTGGGCGTGTACTCCTCGACGACATTGATGCCGAGGCGGTTTAACAGCGTGAATACGTCTTCGATCTTCTCGGAGTTGATGATCTTCTCGGGAAGATACTCGTTGATCTGATCGTAGGTGATCTCGCCGTTTGCGCGTCCGATTGCGATAATTTTCTGTATTTCTTCAAGATCTTCGATGGCCATCTGCACACCCCTGGTTGGAATTCGCCGCGGCGGTCATACACCGCCTCTGAGAAGCGATTTCAGTCGGAGTTTTTCCTTCTGCAAACCGTGCATGGCCAGCACAAGCGGGCCCGGATCATCCGCGAACTTAATCTCGCTTTCCTTTTCCTTCAGCTCTCTCTCCACCCGTTCCAGGCTGTGTTTGATGGACAGCTCCAGAAGGATCTCCCGCGTTATCTTATCGGTTTTGCTCTCCCTGTGCTTCAGGACGATGGGCAGGAAAAGATCTCTGACAGACGCGGGAAACTGGGCCATTTCGGCCGGATCGCCCGTCCAGGGCTGTGCGCTCAGAGTTCGATTTTCCAGGATGCGCCATAACGTCTCAGACGAGGGATCTTCGAAGGCAAGATCGCCCAGCGTTTGATGCACGACAGGAAAGAGAGTCGGATTCAGAAAAAGATAGGCCATAAGCTCCCGTTCTATGCGAACGAGATGCGTCTCAGGAACACGGCGCTGCACGGGAGCAGCGGGTTCTTCGCGACGATGCGTCATGCGCGGACGCTGCGATTTATCAAGCTCAGCTCGTATCGTCGCCGTATCGACGCCGAGGATCTGCGCCGCTTCGTCTTGCAGCAGATTGCGATCGAGATCATTCAGATCGAGTAAAAGAGCGGTCAGGCGCAGAAAGGCCTGCTTGCGCGTTTCAAGGCCGAGCTCGGTCAGACGGTTATGCGCCGCCTCGCGCTGCATGCTCTGTGAGATATAATCCATATACTCGACCGGAGGCAGCTCTTTCGCAAAGACCGAGTCGAGTCGTTCTTCTTCAAGGACGTTTAACAATAAAAAGCGATGTGCCGGCACGGCCTTCTCAAGCATGCGCTCAAAAAGCGAGGCGGCGTCGGGCGAACGGCTGAAGTCAAAGGGATCGGCGCCGCCGGGAAGAAAGAGCATGCGAGCCGTGCGGTTGCCCGCGAGCATGGTACGGGCCGCCTTCGCCGCCGCCGTACGCCCTGCTCGGTCGCCATCAAGAAAGATAACCATCTCGTCGGAATAGCGCGCGATCAGGCTACGGTGATCATCCGTAAAGGCCGTGCCCAGCGGAGCAACGGCGCCTTCTATTCCCGCTTCATAAAGTCCGATCACGTCAAGATAGCCTTCGACAAGGATGGCGCGGCGGTTCTTACGCAGCGCCGGCAGAGCACGGTTCAAACCGTAAAGGACGCGCCCCTTATGAAAGACGACGCTATCCGGAGAATTCATATACTTCGGCTGATCTTCAGGCTTGAGCACGCGACCGCCAAATCCGAGGCAGCGATCCGACATGTCTTCGATGGGAAAGATGACCCGGTCGCGAAAGAAATCATAGACGCGCCCGTTATCGGATTTGCGAGCAAGGCCTGCCTCGATCAGCAGATCCTCTTTGTCGGGATGTCGGTCGGTGAAGAAGCGCCAGTCGGCTGGCGCTGCACCGATGCGAAAGGTATCGATCGTTTCGGGCTTGATGCCGCGTCCGAGCAGGTACTGCATGGCCGTCTGTCCGTCAGCGCCGCGCAGATACTCCTGAAACAGGGCCCGCGCCTCGGAAAGCAGGTCAAGGCATGCTCTCTCGCGCCCCCCGTCGGAGGACCTGCCCTGTTCTTCAAGGGGGATGCCCGCATAGTTCGCCAGGATTTCGACCGCTTCGGGAAAAGGCACGCCCTCCTTTTCCATCACAAATCCGAAAAGATCACCACTGCGGCCGCAGCCAAAACAGTGATAGATGCCTTTTTCGGGAGTGACGGTAAAAGAAGGTGACTTTTCGCCGTGAAAGGGGCATAGCCCCTTCAGGTAACGCCCCTGTTTTTTCAGAGAGACGGTGCGGCCTATGTACTGGTCGATGGATACGGCATCGAGGATTCTCTGTTTGAGAGCTTCTTTCATCCAGACATGGAAAAGTTAACGAAAAAAACCGGAGCCGGAAACAGCGGTTCGACCGCAGAGTGAAAAATCAGGCCCGGTCACGCCGGAGCATAATCATCTTGCGCTTCTCGCGCTTGCGATGAGCTGCTTCCATCTTGCGCTTCTTCTTCTCAGAAGGCTTCTCGAAGAATTCTCTGCGCTTGATTTCGGACTGGATGCCCGAGTTCACGCACTCTTTTTTAAATCTTTTAAGGGCGGACTCAATGGACTCGCCTTCTCGCAGAATAACGCCGATCATACTCCTCCGAACAGTACCGAACAATGGATAATAGCGGCCAGATTCCGATCGGCCGGTACCGCGTCAACGGGAAAAACTCTCTTTTATAGGAAGAACCGGCTCGCTCCGGAGGCCGGAAAACCTCGCTATCAGCCAGAGAGCAAGGCAGGACCGAGGGGGCGGCATCCATTAAACGCCTCCCCGCTTTTCCTTTTTCGCGCTTTTCGTGTTTTTCGTGGACCAAAAGGATTCTTAACCGCGAAAAGCGCGAAATACGCGAAAGTTTCGATCCATAGTCAGGATAATGACGCCAGGCCCGGCTCGTCGTTTCGACGAGTTCGACCGCGCACGGAGGCTTACGTAAAAAACGCGAGATTATACGACATAAAATCGTTACGGGAACAAAAAAGGCTGAACCATTTTGAAAAAGCGGCCGACACTATCGGAGTAACTGCGGAGGAGACGGCCTTGAAACTTACAGATAGAGAATTCCTGAAACAGCTGAACCGATACATTCAATTTCGCGGCATCGATATCGTGCTGCATATGCGAGACGGCTCCGTCGTCGAGCTCGATAAAAACCGTCGTATGGACGGGCGCATGATCATCTGCCATAACCGCACCGGCGGTCAGGAGTTCATCGCCATCGACGACATCCGCAGCGCTGAGTTCTTCGCAGCCTGAATTACAGCTTTAATTTGCTCTGATAGATCGTACGTAGAAGCCCCGCATCGCCGGGGCTTAAATGTCTCTTATTCACAAGATCGATCAGCATGAGGTTCTGGATCTCAAAATCTTCGGACGCCAGGATCTCATAGATCTCGTTCATCACGGCATCGCGTGCCTTCTCGGCGCTGTCTGAGAATTCGGCCTCGATCTCGACGATGCGCCGTTCGAGTCCCGCCTCAAGACGCTTCACAATCTCCAGATACTCCAGCTTATCCTTTACCTCGTCGGGCAGATAGGCGATGATGTCGCGGGCCGTGAGAAACGTATAAAAGCGAAGGTCATACACTCCGGCCGGAACGACCTTGAGGATTTCAGGCCGCTTCTTCGTGATTTCAATAAGAATGAACTGCCTCAGTTCATCGGGCGCATAAATCATCAGCACCGGAATGATAATCGGACGGTTCCCGAGAATGATGGAGATGATGTTGCCGAGTCGATCGGGATTGAGATCCCGCAAATAGAGGAATTTCAGGCCCGTGTTCCGCTCTCTACATGCAAGAAGCGTTTCCATGGAGGCGCGCACGGCGTCATAGTCCTTGATATCGAGGAAGGTCTCACCCGTCGAGCGATCAAGCTCTTCGACAAGACGGCTGAGATTCACCAGGAATTGCGGGTCTTCGCTTGTATGTCCGAAAAGCGAAAGCAGCATGAGCCGTATCTCTTCTTCCATCAGATACATGATGGAAGTGTCGGTCAATCGATCGAGAAGAGCGACGGCCGTCGAAGTATCGAGGATGTTCAGCAGATAGATGATAACGCTTGTGTACTTGCCCGTGAAGCGTTCGAGAACGTCATGCGGAAGCTCGAGCACGTCGCGCGCCGTCTTCTTCAATCTGAGGAAGTTCAGCTTCTCGAAGATCTCGTCGATATCATTTATTCTCTGATCGTCCACGATTACTCCGTATCTCCGTAGAGAGATAGCTGCTCGATATCTTCAATAAACTGGCGGGCCGATTCGGCCCACTGCCCCGAGTCGGACTGCACGACGGCCTGGAGCGTTTGTATCGCCGGACCGACATAGTTCAACGATAGATAGAGCAGGCCCAGGCTGTACAGCGCCTCGGGGATCGGTTTGATCTGAATGCTCATGTGATAGGCGCGGATCGCCGCCGCGTACTCTTTCTTCTGCACATGGCACCCGGCGATGTTATACAGAGCCTCGGCGCAGTTCCCGTCAAGGGCGCGGGCGCGTTCATAACAGCCCTCCGCTTCTGTATAACGCGACTTCTGAAAAAGCAGATTGCCGAGTTCGATCCAGGCCTCAAGCGAGCCGGGCTGCTCCGTAACAAAGGCCTGCAGACGAGCTTCAAGATGATCTTCGTCGGGCCCGTCGTCAAAGATCGCCTGAAGCGGATCTCTGACTTCCTGGAGCGCCGTGATCTGCGTTTCCACAGGCGCAGAGAAGGCAAAGAGCATCTGCCCCGTGCCCGGCTCTTCCATGACGTGGCCGTTGCGGATTACAAGATCATGGCTGAGCAGGCCCGATTCCGAGCTGTAGGCCGTCAGCTGATGCAGCTCCCTCTCTTCGCTGCCTGCTGCCTGTTTCAGTTTCATCAGGCGGGCCGGCCGAAATCCCATCTCGAAGCACTGATCGACGAAGCGACGCCTTCTCTGCCCGATCAGGCTTGTATCGCCCGGATCGGGAAGTAATCCCTTCTTCTGCCAGTAACGGCGGCTGCTCTCTGATAGCGGATATGCGCCCGAATGACTCATTTTTCTGATTCCGTAAACGACCTTCTCAAAGTCCGGTGCGTTTTTGAGATAGTCTTTCACCACTGCTACAAATATCGGCATTCTGCCTTTGCTCTTTGCTCTGCCTATCCTTAAATTAGTATGACAGGGTTTTCGAAATTCCCCATCCGTCTTATGTCCCGCAACCAGAAAGTACTTGATCGGCACGGAACACCTGATTAGCTTTTCCCGGTAGCTTGTTTTTTTCCAGCTATTCTATTTTCCCGGGCCAGGCTTCGCAATGCAAGAAAGACAGAATCCAACGCAATTCAACGAAAAATTTGCACATCTGCATTTGCACACGACGTACAGCCTTCTCGATGGCGCCATTCGCATCGACGAGCTGATGAAGCATTGCAAAGCGAACGGCATGGACTCCGTCGCCATCACCGACCACGGCAACATGTTCGGCGTTATCAACTTTTATCAGCAGGCGATCAAGCACGGCGTCAAACCCATCATCGGCAACGAATTCTATGTCGCACCCGGCAAGATGACCGAGACGCGTACGCTTGAAAACCTGGCCGACGGGAACAACTACCATCTGGTGCTGCTTGCGCAGAATGAAACGGGATACCGCAATCTTATCAAGCTGACGTCGCGTTCCTTCACCGACGGCTTCTATCGTAAACCGCGCATCGACTATGATCTTCTTGCCGCACACAGCGAAGGCGTGATCTGCCTGACCGCATGTCTGGGCGGCGAGGTGCAGAGAAAGATTCTCTCGGGCAAGCAGGATGAGGCGGCGAAGCTTGCGGGCAAACTCTCTGAGATGTTCGGCAAGGACCGCTTCTATCTCGAGATCCAGCGTCACGGCCTGCCCGAAGAAGAGACGGTGGCGAAGGCTAACCTTGAACTCTCGCGACGACTCGGCATTCCGCTCGCCCTGACGAACGACTCGCACTTCCTCACACGCGAAGATCATCTGACGCAGGATATTCTTCTGCGCATCAATCAGAAGAAGAATATCGACGAGCCTCTGCAATTCGGCTTCAACGACGAATTCTACGTGAAGTCGCCGGCCGAGATGTGGAATCTTTTTCCCGAGATGCGCGACGCCTTTCATAATACTCAGAAGATCGCCGACATGGTCGATCTGAACTTCAAGTTCGGTAATCCGCTTCTGCCGAAATTCGAGGTGCCCGAAGGCTACGACATGAACTCGTACTTTCGCAAGCTGGGCGAAGACGGATTGAAGCGTCGCTACGGCGATCCAGTACCGGCGCAGATGATGGAGCGCTTTGAATTCGAGCTGAACGTCATCTACGATATGGACTTTCCGGGCTACTTCCTTATCGTGCAGGACTTCATCAACTGGGCGAAACGCAACGGCATTCCCGTCGGTCCGGGCCGCGGATCGGCGGCCGGCTCCATTGTCGCCTACGCCCTGGGCATCACCGATATCGACCCGATCCGGTATAACCTTCTTTTCGAGAGATTCCTGAACCCTGATCGAAAGGAGATGCCCGATATCGACGTCGACTTCTGCGTCGATCGACGGGAAGAGGTGATCAACTACGTGCGCGAGAAGTACGGACGCGAGAACGTCGCTCAGATCATCACCTACGGAACGATGGCGGCGAAGGCCTGCATTAAAGACGTCGCCCGCGTGCTCAAGATGCCCTTTGCCGACGCCAACAAGTTCTCGGCTGCCATTCCGGCCGTTCCGAAGATTTCGCTTGATAAGGCGCTTGAAGACAGCCCGGAATTCAAACGACTGACTGAGGCCGGCGATCTCAATAAAAAGATCTTCGCCGTTGCGCGAGCGCTTGAAGGCAACTCCCGGCAGACGGGCGTGCATGCAGCAGGCGTCGTCATCGCACCGGAGGCTCTCGAAAACCTCGTGCCTCTGGCCACCGTCACCAATCCAGGCAACAAAGAAGGCGGACGCATCCTCGTAACGCAGTTCGATATGAATACCGTCGCCCAGGTCGGCCTGGTGAAGATGGACTTTCTCGGCCTGCGTAACCTCACCGTCATCGACAATGCGATTAAAGGCATAGAAGAACGCACGGGGCAGAAGATCGACGTTAATGCACTGCCGCTCGACGATAAAAAGACGTACCGCATTCTGCAAGAGGGAAACCTGAAAGGCGTCTTCCAGCTTGAGACGTCGCCGGGCATGCGAGACTTTGTGATCCGCCTGCAGCCCGAAAACTTCGAAGATATCATCGCCCTCATCGCCATGTATCGCCCGGGCCCTCTTAACTCTGGCATGGCCGACGCCTACATCAACAGAAAGAAGGGCCGTGAAAAGCTCGTTTATCCGCATGCGCATCTTGAAGAGATCCTGAAAGAGACCTACGGCGTTATCCTCTATCAGGAACAGGTGATGCAGATCGCTCAGCGTATCGGCGGCTTCACGCGCGGACAGTCCGACGCCCTGCGCAAGGCGATGGGCAAGAAGATCCGCGAAAAGATGGCCGAGATGAAGGAGCTCTACCTGAAAGGGGCGCAGGAGCTCGGTTATGATCCGAAATTCGCCGCATCTCTCTACGACGACATGGCCGCCTTCGCCGAATACGGCTTCAACAAGTCGCATTCGGCGGCCTATGCGATGGTCGTCTATCAGACGGCGTATCTGAAGGCGAATTTCACCGCCGACTACATGCGCGCCGTTCTTGACTCCGAACGCAACAACACCGACTCGCTTGTTCCTTATATCAGAGAATCGAGAGATCTCGGACTGACCGTTCTCGGCCCCGATATCAACAGCTCTGAATTGCGCTTCAGCCTTGAAGACGAAAAAACGATACGCTTCGGCCTCGGCGCCATCAAAGGCGTGGGCGAAGGAGCCGTCGAAAGTCTGATCGCCAGCCGGCGCTGTCTCGACGACGGCCGTTTTAAAGGATTCTATCATTTTCTCGAAAACGTCGATCTGCGGCAGTGCAACCGACGCATGGTCGAGGCGCTGATCCATTCTGGTTGCTTCGATGCGATGGGTTATACGCGCAAGGCGCTGATCGAGGCCATCGATATGGGCATCCAGCATGCGCAATCGAAGCAGCGCGACATCGCCCAGGGGCAGAGCTCTCTTTTCGGCATGATGGAAGAAGAGGCCGAACCGATTCCGCGCGGCGAAGGCGTGCGCGAATTCTCAGAGCAGGAAAGGCTGCGCGCCGAAAAGCAGGTGCTCGGAATCTATTTCTCGGGCCATCCGATGAAAAAATACGAGCGAGCGCTGAAGTCGATTCGCTCCATACCGATCGAACGCCTATCGGGCATGACGTCAGAATCGAAAGTAGAGATCGCCGCCGTCATCCATGAGGCGCAGATCAGAGCGAATAAAAACAAGCGTGAATTCGCAAGGCTGCAGCTCGAAGATCTGACCGGCACCGTGTCGGCCATCGCCTTCTCGCAGATCGTCGAAGCGAAGCGTGAACATCTGATCGAAGATCTGATCGTCTGGGTAAAAGGCACGGTCGATATCGATGAAGAAACGGGCGTTCCCACCGTCCTTGTCGAAGACCTGATTCCGTTAACCGACGAGATCATGGAAGAGAAGCAGGAGCGTTCCCTTCATTTAAAGCTGCGTAAGCACGACATGGATGAAGGATCGCTTCAGGGGCTTGTGCAGATCTTAAAAAGCAGCCGCGGACCGCTTCTCATCTATTTTCATATCGAGGCCGACGCCGGCGAACCGATCGTCATCCGCGCCCACGAGTCCTTCTGTGTGGAATGGAACCAGGAGTTAGCCGAACGACTGAAAAGCTTTCAGGGAGTCGAAGGCGCCTACCTGTCGGTCGGCGGTCAGGTAAGGCCGCTTTTCGAACTGGCCGCTCCTTAGCGGCAACAGCCTCGATAAACCGCAGAGGTCACGGAGAGCGCAGAGGGAGAACCGTGAGCATACATGGGTTATCTTTCGCGCTTTTCGTGTATTGAGCGCTTGAAAAACTCTTCCGACTTTCTCTCTTCCTCCGCGCCCTCAGAGCCCGCCGCGGTTAAACCTCTTTGCTGCAATAACACGAGCAAAACCAGTAACATCTACCACAGAGGTCGCGGAGAACACGGAGAAGATTAAAGAGATGGGTAAGAGGTTGACTTCTTCCTCTTTTTTTCTTCCCCCGTGTCTCCGTGGTTATTTCTTCCTCCGCGCTCTCAGAGCCCTCCGCGGTTAACCCTCTCCCCTGAAAAACAGAAAAGCGCACCATCTGATTACGATGATGCGCTCTTGAGTCGGGCTTTTTCCCGGGGCGGTTTTTGGCGACGGAGCCTTCCCGCTTTGAAAGGCCTGCCTGATTTATTCCGCCGGACCGAGCAGACGAAGCGTGAACGTGCGATCCATCGAGCCGCTCATCTCAATCGTATAGTCGCCCGCGGTTAATCCGTCGAAGTGGATTCTGCCCGTCGCATCACGCACGGTCTGCGACGAGATGGGGCGGCCGTTTTCAGAAAGACGAACGGTCAGCGGTTCTTTAAGATCCTGAAAGAGCAGCGATATCATCACCGTTTCTTCTGTCGATCGCAGGATGCTGTATTCGATGAGTCCGCCGCCTTGAAGCGCCTCATTCATCGTAAGACGACGGGCGGTCTCGACGCCGGATCGGCGAGTCGGTGTGACGGCAACGAAGACCGGTTCGAGACCCATAAGCGTGGAGGCCACAAGCTCCAATCCGGCGCCAAGGCGAACGATAATCGAACCGGGCTTCTTTTTTTCGAGCGCCCTTTTTCTCGGCCGCGAAATAACGCCCGACGGCGGCCTGCAGAGCTTCGGGAACGGCAACGGCCGGCCCGGACTTCATGCGATCGACGACGGAAGAAAGAGAGAGAACATAGGCCACATCCTCAGCGCCGATCTTCTTTCCCGACGCATGCCGATCATAGACCGACGCCAGGCGACCTTCATCGGCTTCGGAAACCTGCGCCCGGGCAAGCTCCTGGAGGGCTGCAATCAGCAGCAGTTCTTCATGTTCAGATGTATTCATAGCAAACCTCTTCTGTCGTCCGACTGATTGGACGGTACCGACGGAAAAAACCTTACGCACTGCCCGAAAAAAAAGCTCACACTCCGTATCTTTTCGAAGGCAGCTTTTCTGATCGGGCCTTTCTGTGGCCGCCTGATAGCGGGCGATGGCTCCGATGAGGGGTCTGCTCAGGCTTTGCCCGGATCGCTAAAAAAGCTTCTTCAGCTCCATGTCATTCGTCAGAAACGACGCCACCTTGCCCATATAGACCGACACGCTCCCCTCGGGAATTTTCAGGAAAGAGGCCACGACGCGGTAAGGAACCCTTGCCACAAGCAGCCCCTTTTTCTTGCGTTCGAGGATCTTGTTCCGCGTCGCATACTTCTTATCAAGCGCCAGTTCGATGCGCTCCCGTTCGGCATCGGCATCCTTCTTTTCTTTGTTTCCATCGGATAGCAGCCGCTCCCTCTTTTCTTTGAGACGATGGATGGACAGATACAGATGCGTCAGAGAGTCTTCTTTCTTGAGGTTTTCCTCTTCCCGATCCGCCAGTTCGGAGCGCGTGGACAGCACGAAGTGCATGATCTCTTCGGGTGTGAGCGCGTATTCCTTTTCGAGAAAGGTGACCTCGGCGGCCGTGAGATCGACGTAGTATAGATAGACGAGTTTGAAGATGACTTTATGCAGAACCGGCACCTGATCGAGCTTGCGAAAAAGCAGGCCGCCGAGCTCTTCACCCGCAGTAAGCACGGCCTCGGCTCCGGGACGCGTCTCTTCTTTCTCGATACGCTCCACGGGTATCAGATCGAGCTCGCGCCGGCTGCGCAGCCAGTCGATTACCAGGTTGCGTAACACCGTATAAAGCCAGGTGCGGAACTTCGAATCGTCGACAAAGGTCTTCATGCGCCGTCCGTCGCGAAGGCGCTCGAAGGCGAAGAGGAAGAAATCACCCGCCTCGTCTTCGGTCATATTGAAAACACGGATCGGAAAATTGTATATATCCTGTCCGTAGATCTGAAAAAAGCGCTCCAGGGCGTCTGCATCTCCCGTCTTGCATTGATTGACAAGAGCGAGGATCTCTTTCTCATCAGAGACAGGATCGGATTCCACTGCAAGCGCCGTCTGCGATTCGGATTTTTTATTGTTCCCGGACATAGGCGTAGAATTCATAACATACAGATCCGGATTGTATCATGTCCAGCAAATTTCCATACCTCCTCCTGCCATTCTTACTGCTCTCTGTCCTGACTTCCCTGCCCGACCTGTTACGGTCTCAAACCGGTCGATTTTCGTGGCCGATCGAAAAAGGAAAGTCGCCGGAGCTGGCGATGATCTCTTCTACGTTTGGAGAATCCCGCACCGACCACTTCCATGCCGGCGTCGATATTGCCGGCGATAAAGAAGAGGTGCGCCCGATGGCCGGCGGAAAGCTGCTTTTCTACCAGTTTCAATCGATGAATCCCTACCGCCCCATGCCCGGAGCGGGTAATCAGATCTGGATCGACCACGGCGAAGGCCGCTGGAGCGGCTATTATCACCTGAGCCAGTTTCGCATCACGAAAAGATACGTGGAGCGCAGCAACGTCATTGCCCTCTCCGGGAATACCGGACGCTCGGGAGGCCCGCACCTGCACTTTTTCCTGACCGAGAACTACGGCAAAACCTACGTCAATCCGATGATCGAGCTGCTTCCTCAAGCAGCGGAAAGCAATGCGCCCGTGGTCGAGCATCTTGTCTTCATCACTGATCGCGGCGTTTCGAGGCTGAAGCCAGGCGAAGACGAAAAGAACAGAATCCGTCTTACAAAGCCCTACCCTCTTTTTCTGGAGCTGCGCGATCCTGGCCTCGAGTCGGGCAGTCGCCGCAGCCCCCGCATCGTCGAATGGAAGCTTGAGAGCGATGCCGGACAGAAAGCCGGCGGAAGCATCGATTTTCGCAGGCTTGACTTCACAGGCGGAGCGCTGCGGTTAAACGGCGAACAGGAGTTTGAATCCGTTTACAGCGACAGCTTTCTGCGACTCGGCGATCCAGAGATTGCAAACGGCATCAACCGGCTGACGGTGCGCGCCGTCGACCATGCGGGGAACGAATCGACGACCGTCTTTGTCATCGACGTCAAGCGCGAATATTGAGCGATACAGCGATACTGCGCCGCTATTTACGCACGACTCGCGTAAACCGCAGATCTACGCCGATACGATCCGTTCGACCTTTAACCACGCTGACCCGACTGATGTAGCGCGATGTCTCTTCAACTTTGACGATAATATCTCGATCCGAGTCGGCGCGAAGCAGCTCTTCTTTCTTGAGTCCGTCGGCCGTCCCGACGTTAACGATGAGATTCTTCACGTCGATGATCGACGCCTGAAGCGGGATTGTTCTATCAAGAAAAGCAAGAACCTTCGTCGCAAGCAGATCGACGTCGGCCGGCGCTGCATCATCGTTAAACGAACCGAGCACGATGCCGTCTCGATTACGAAGCGTCAGCCGCAGCCGCAGCGACGAAGGCCTCAGGTCATAGGAACCTTCAAGAATGCCGTCAAGCTCACGCACTCCCATTCCCGTAAGCAGGTCCGGAACCGATGGATCATAGAAGAGAAAGGCGGCGTCGCCGGGCAGTCGTCTCTGCAATCCCGAACGAACGTCTTCGCCGGCAGCCTGCCAGCGCGGCACCGAACGTAACGAATCGATCAGGTAATCGGAAACAAGCGAAGGCTCGCGATAGTGCTCCATCGAATTACGATCGGGCCGCAGATCGAAGATGAGTACGTGCTGCGGCTGACGACGGTAATCTGCCTCTTCGAGGCCGATGCGATACGGAAGATACTCGCGCCGCGAACGCAGCGCTTCACGCAGCCTCGTATTCCAGCGCTGCTCGCCCGGCTCTCGTTCTCGCAGATACGTCAGGGTACGCAGATAATCCTCGTAGGCGCCGGATAGGCGATATCTCTCAAGCATCTGCTTTCGCAACGACAGGTCGTCGGGATACAGCTCAAGCGCTCTCGTCAGATGCAGCTCTTCGGCATCGGTGCGATTGCGCGCAAGCCGGCGCTTCGCCTCCTGAATTCGAGCTTTCATGCGCTGCAGACGCTGCGGTTGCAGCGACCGATTGCGATCATGTCGCATGATGGCTTCTTCCAATCGAAAGCACGACAGTGGTAGCATGGCACGCTCGCAGGCGATCTGCAGGGATTCGGTTAAACTCGTCACCGAACCGCCCGGAAGCATGGCCTCGGCGATATTCGCATGAAGAACGGGACGGCGATAGATATCGCTTCTATCGATGCGCTCCGTCAGAGCTTTTGCCTCGTCGGCATGGCCGAGCAGATACTCGATATGAATCAGATCGGCGATCACTGACGGATCGTCGCCGGCCGCATGAAGATACATGCGATAGTAGTGCCGCGCCTTCTCAAGTTGCGGACGACCGTACTTCGAATACGAAAGTCGGTAATGGATCTCCGCTCGCTTTTTTATCAGCGATAGAGCATCGGGCGAGATTAAGGCCGCTCGTTCGAGCCGTTGTTCCGATTCCGATATCTTTCCTTCTTCGGCGGCAAGCACGGCCAGTTCAAGCACGGCCGGCAGCATCGCCGGGTCCTGTCGCAGGGCCTTTTCGAGATATCCTCGACGCAGGTCATTGCGACCCATCAGGCGATAGTACGAGGCAAGACTCAGATTAAGTTGCGCATTGGACGGATCTTTTTTGCGGACCGCATCCAGCAATTCATAGGCCTTCGACGCCTGACCGTTCATCAGGTACGTCTCGGCAAGGCCGATCTTCGCTTCGAGCAGATCGGGGCGCAGCTGCTCGGCCCGCAGAAAAACCGCCCTTGCGCGATCTGCATACCCCATACCGAGAAGGCTACGCGCCAGACCGAGAAAGGCCTCGGATCGTCTCGGCTCTCTTTCCGTCCACTGCCTGTAAAGCTCGGCCGCTTCGGGCAACCGCCCGAGAGAGAGGGCCGTCGCCGCCTTCTGCTTCAGATCAGAAAGCGGAACGGTCGTTTCGGTCGGATCGGCCGGCAGCGCGAAAAGAGGAAGAAGAAATACCAGAATGACAGCTTTGAAAACGATCTTCTTACGGAACAAAGTATCCTCCGTCGGCCGCGCCCGTCGTCTTTCGGTGATGCACCTGCACGGAAACATCCATAAAACGACCGTGCAGCGTTCCGCCTGGAGAACGATAGGTTATGATATAACGGGGATCTTTTATCGCCGTCATCCTGGAGTAAAGCTTCTTACGTTCGGTTTCATCAAAGAAACGCACGTAATATCCGCCTGTGTCGGCGCTGATGCGTCGGTATATCTCAGCGGCGCCCGTATCACCGTCGGCCATGCCCGCCTCAAAAGAGATGATATGAACGGGAATAGAATGCGCCTTCGCATACTGCACGAGCACGGTCGGATCATACCGGTCAAAGGCCGTCGAAAACGAACGGCCCGACACGACGAGCAGAATACCGGCCGGACCCTTGCGATCGAGCAGATCGGTGATACCGTCGTAGATCGCGCGTCCGATGGCAGGCTCTTCAACGGGAGGCTGCGCCTGCATGCGCGAAAGAAGCTGTCGGCGCTCCAGGCCTTCATAAACGGGAATCGTACGCGTATCGGCAAGCGACAGGCGTAGACGATCAGAGACGCGTATGCCCGAAAGGATATCATGCATGCCCGCATCGAGGAATTCATCGAGGCCGTCTTTTTCAAAAGAGATGGAGTTCTCTTTGATGATAACGAGGTTCATGCGATTCTGAAAGCGCTCCATTCCGTCCACACGAACGGGGTGGATACGGCTGCCGTTCTCAAAGATCATGAAGTTATCGTCTGTCAGACCGCGAACGATCGCATTCTCGGACGTCGATCGATCGACGACGCGAAGTGCGAAAGCGACGTCGGGATACGAAGCGCTCTCAATCGGATAAAACGTGAGATCATAGCTCGAACGAAGAGCGGCCTCGCCCGTCAGATGAAGCACGCTACCCTTGCCGTTTGCTATGTATAACCTGCCTCGGCTATCGGAGCGGAAGGCGACGGCTCGTTCAAGCGGAACGGTGCGATCCGCCTCATCCCGTATGCCAGGCATCCCGACAAAGCTGCCGGCTTCCAAATCGTAGATCTGCGGACCCGTCTTTTCATCGGCGATAAAGAGACGATTCGCCTTCCAATCCAGGCCCGACGGACGCTTCAATTCGCGTCCTTCGATTCTGTTCATTACAAGGCCGTCTTCATCGAGAATCAGAACGGCTCCGTCCGTATCGGCGACGGCGATGCGCTTTCCATCAGAGGTTAACCCTGAAGGCTTCTGCAATGCAGACGGTTTCCAGGCACCGAGAAAGCCGCCCTCCAGATCGAATTTCTGCAGACGGCGGTTTCCCTGATCGGCCACATAGATCACATCGTTAACGACGACAATGCCGGACGGTCCGTGAAACTGTCCCTCACCAGAACCGGTCGCTCCGAAGCTACCAGCGAATCGTCCGTCTTTTTCAAGAATATAGATGCGGTCACCGGCGAAGTCGGCGATATAAAAGCGATTCTGATACAGGTGAAAGGCCATCGGTCCTTTCAGACGATCCCAGATGCGGCCGACAAGCGTTCCGGTTTGATCGAAATCAGGACTTCTGCCATCAGACCTGATCTGCTGAAAGGCGGGACGGAACTGATAGATGCCCGGCGGGTCGAAGCTCAGAACATAAATATTCTCGCTTTCATCTGCCTGAATATCGACGGGCGCATACGGGCGCTTTTCGGGACGAATCCAGCCATAGAAACGATAGGGCCCGGGCTCGCTCTGGCCGGTGAATCCATGCTGGATCAGGTTCCGGCGATCCTGGATCATCAGATCGGGACCGGAGGACTCAAGCAGCGACTCCCACTGTTCAAGGGCGCTTTCGTAGTCGCCGGTGAAGTAGTAAGAATCGCCGAGAAAGCGTCGCGCAAGATGAAGATCGGATTTTACGTCAAGAGAACGGTAGAAATACTCACGGGCGGCGACAAAGTTGCGGGCATTATAATGGTAGAGGCCTTTTTCAAGGTACTCCGAGGCCTTCTCCTCTTTTAACCGAAAAAAAGGAAGTTCGCGCGCGATCAAATACCCGCCCCCCGGCACCACGGTGATGCCGAAGAGAAAAAGAAGTCTTTTGCCCCACATCTATGGATTATGTCGGCAAAAACGCCAACTTTTTGACGAAAAAAGGACCGGCACTTTCCGGGCCCTGTCGGCAATCACGAAACCACGACTATTCCCGAGCGGGCATGCCCAGCTTTTTGCGAAGATCCTGATTCTCCCGGTAGAGTTCGACCACCTCGGAATCGGTGTAGATATTCAGATGCTGAAGGGCCTCGATGATTTTGTCTCTCTCAAGATTCTCTTCACGACTCAGGTTCAAGGCGATTTCGGCGGCACGCAGCGTATCACGAGCCAGTTGCAGCTCGCTGTCCCTGAAATCCTGCAACTTTTCCATCGCCATGAAGGCATCCTGCACGCGCAGCATCTCATGCTCTTTCAGGCGAAAGGCCTCGTTGATGGCGCTGTTCACCTGCTCTTCAAATACTCTGTAGCGCTGCTCGAACTCAAGAAGGTGTTGATAGGCCACGCTCTCGCCTTTCACCTGCGACATCTCTTTTTGAATGAGATTCGAGAAGGAGTCAAAGAACTCCCTGTGCGCGCGCAGCTGCGTGGAAAAATCCTGGATAATATGACGGTAGCGTTCCATCTGCAGAAGCGTTGACAGGAACATCTGTAGAACGCCGGACTTAATCGCGTCATCCAGCAGATAGAGCCTTTTACGCACTCGCAGCAGCTGGTCGGCTCTACGATAATCGGCCTCGGGAACCAGGACGACACGGAAGAACGGAAGGAGCGTAGGAAGCTCGTCAAGAATTCGACATTGCGTATCGAGATCGGACGCCTCTACCTGAAAAAAGAAAAGATGAATGCCTGAGTCGTCGGGCTGAAGCGTTTTTGCCTCATCAAAATTACACTCACGAACGACAAGACCTGAAAACTCATCGGAAAGGTTCAGAGGGAAGTTGCGATTCTTTGAAATATGCCAGATCGTGAAAGAAGCCATAGAATCAGCAATTATCTCCGCCAAATTGCGTATTTCTCAAGTCTTTTTTGTATGCCGGCCGCGATTTTTTCGCTCAGCGCACGCCACAGAAGAGCGAATCGATCGAGGCGAACTCTGGCAGAATGCCGAATCGGCTCGGGAACCCAGCGAACAAGCAGATCGATTAGCCGACCGAGCACGGGCCGTACAAAGCGTCGAAAAAGCTTACGCACTGGCGCAGTCACAAACTGAAAGGGCGTGAAGCCTTCCGTGCGAGTGGCCATGATGTAGAGCCCGAGAATCAGCACTCCGACGTCGGCCATCCAGGCGCCGGCAACGGCGGGAAGCTTTCCTGCATTGGCCTGTCCGATGCCATAGGTGAGCAGCAGATAATAGAAGAAAAAGACAAAAAGCGCGAGCGCAAAGCTCATGCCCTTCCCCGATCGCTTCACAACCAGTCCAAGCGGAAACGAAACATAAAAGAAAAGAAGCGAGGCAATGGGAACGGCGATGCGCTTCTGGATTTCTATCTCAAAGCGGCGCTGCGTGCGGTCCACGTCGCCAAGAAACCCCTCGAACATAAGAATCATCTGAATCTTCTGCTGCATCTCTTCTGCCGTCGGACCGCCGGGCTGCCCGACTTTTGAAAAATTCATAAGCACCCAAGCCCGCATCTGCTGCGCCATCAGCTTCATCTCGGGCGGCGAAGGCAGACGCTTTCCTTCTTCAGAAAAACTGACCCCTTCTTCGCCGAAATCCATCTTCATCTTACCGCCTTTCAGATCGCTGAGGAACTGAAAGAGCTCGGGAAAGGTGTAATTCTCAGGCCTCACGTCGATTTTGCCAAACGTCGATTTCGGAGGAGGCAGCACGTAGTCCATATATCCATCTGTGAAGTCCGTTACCTCGATCTTGCCGAATGCAGAGTCGGTCTCAAGCATGTACCCCTTTTCCATGCGAAGAAACTTCTCTGTTCCATTGTTCAGGTTATTCGGATCTTTCAGTCGAGTAAAAAGTCTGCCCTTCTCTGCCTGGATAACTCTCGTTACCGTCGCCTCACCGATGCGCACGGGAACGCCGTTGATCTGCGCTATCTCGGATTTTTGATCATCAAGCTTGTAATCCCAGAATCGAATCTGAATACCCTGAAGCACCGAACCGTCTCGCGAAAGGGCATAGATATCCTGTCCGCCTTTTTGCAGGCCGTCGATGTCGCCGCCGCCGAGAAACTGTCCGGGCCGGGCGAGACTCAGGCTATGATACGACTTGAGCCAGGTCTCAAACTTCTCTCTTGCCGTCGCCGCCATCGGACCGAGATAGAGATTCATGGCCGCTACGGCAAGGGCGGCGAGCAAGCCGGCGAAAAGAAAAACGGAGTAGATACGAGGAAAGCTGATGCCGGCGGCGCGCATGGCCGTGATTTCGGAATCGCCTGAAAGACGACCGGCAGCAAGGATGCCGGCGAAAAGGCAGGCCATGGGTATGGTCAGCGTTATCTTTTCGCCGACGAGATAAACGAGGAAGCGTCCGATATCGAGCAGGCTGATCCCCTTGCCGAGAAGGTCGCCGATGACGTCTTTCAAGACCATGGCGACGAACAGACTCGTCCAGAAAAGCAGTGCCGTCAGAAAGGGCTGCAGGATCTCCAGAAAGATATACCGATCGAGAACAGCCGGTTGAAATCGCCGAAAAAAGCCGATCACTCCTCCAGCTTACGATTCCGGCATCTGATGCCAACCATTTCCTGCTTTACGCTCCGGCGGCGCACACGTTTATGAACGGGCATGGACGGAACAGGGCTTCGCATTCTTGTTATTCAGACCGCCTTTATAGGAGACGTGGTTCTCACGACTCCGATGCTACGAGCCCTGCGACGCAGCCGCCCCGACGCCGAGATTACCGTGCTGGTCAAACCCGAGGCCGCTCCTTTTTTAAAAGGTCATCCCGACATTGACGATGTGATGGTCTTTGATAAAGGTAAAGAGCATCGCTACGGAGGCATGCTTCGTCTGATCCGACAGATCCGCGCGAAGAAGTTTCACGTATTGCTTTCGCCGCATCAATCCCATCGTACGGGGCTGCTTGCGATGTTCTCGGGCATTCCTGTGCGCTATGGGTATGCATCGGCCGGTTTCGCGCAATTTGCCTATAACAGACATCTGAAACGAGATCTCAGCGAGCATGAGATTTACAGACTTTTACTTTTCCTGAAAGAAGGCTACTGTCCTGAATTGCCGCCCGTTCATGAGATCGACTCGTCGCTTATCCTCGCTGAATCGCAGTCAAGCGCCCTGAAGGCCGTGCAGCTTCTCGACTCTCTTGCCATTGGCGGTCGCGGTTCTAAGCCTGTGCTCCTGGCGATCTCGTCGATCTGGCCGACAAAACGCTGGACGCCTTATGGTTTCGCCGAACTTGCCGGCAGACTCTTTGACGCCTACGGACAGGAGATCCTTCTTGTCGGCTCGAAAGCGGATTCGGCTATCGCCGAACAGGTTCTCTCGTTCGCGCGAGAGATGCTGCCGGCAAGCACGCTGCCGCATATACGCAATATATGCGGCCAGACCGACCTGTTAACGCTTTACTCTCTCATGAAGCGCAGCATGCTTGTCGTTTCCAACGACTCCGCCCCCGTGCACTTCGGTTGTGCCGCCGGTGTGCCCGTCGTCGCCATATTCGGCGCGACCACACCGTCACTCGGTTATGCGCCCATCGCTCAGCGAAGCGCCGTTGCGGAAATAGATCTGCCATGCAGGCCCTGTGGAACTCATGGAGCAAAAAAGTGTCCTCTCGAACACTTTCGCTGCATGAAAGATCTGACCGCCGCTCAGGTATTTGAGAAGGTCAGAGCCGTCGTTGAATAAAAAGCTGCCGGTCTGTTAAACGCCTCTCGCACGCGCAGGTTCAGCCGATCAACTCTCGCTATCGACGTTGAGGCGAGGGCCGATTTCTTTGCCCTTTGCGTATACGGTTTCGAAAACAGTTCGACCGTCGCGAAAGATACGAAACTCGCCTTCGAGCTCGCCGTTCTGATAGCGTTCTTCCCTTATAAGAGATCCGGATCTGTCGTAGATCTTCCACAGGCCTTCTTTCTGTCCCCCACTGTATCGTCCTTCGTATTCAATCCGGCCCGTGCGGCCATAGCGACGAAAGAAGCCGTCGAATCGACCGGCCCTGTACTCGCCGGTTAACTCGATTCTGCCGTCGGGATAATAACGCTCAAACGGACCGTTTTCGTTACCCGTTTCCCCCGACACGGCAGAAAGCACCGGATCAGAAGGCTCTGCGGAATAACCTATCTTAACGTAAAGCCGACCGCTATCGTCTCTGTGAACCCAGGTACCATCCCGACGGCCGTTGCGATACTCGCCCGATGTCGTAACGGTTTTTCCATCCGGGGCATAAGAGTTCCAGGGGCCTTCTCGCCGTCCGCCCTTCAGCTCTCCCGCATACGCAGGCTTTCCATTCGCATAAAAGGCGAGCTCCCGATTATCCTTGCGTATGACCCACAGCCGGTTACGTCTGTCGTACGACGCTCCTTCAGGAACGCCATCGGGCAGCGGAGGCAGCACAAGCCTATCGCATCCGATAGATAAGAGGATCGGGGCGATAAGCAGAGCCACAGAAAGGAAAAAACGGATGTTCGAGGCCGTTTTCATCGCACCTTGATCTCCTTCTCTTTAAGGACGTCGCCTTCGCGATTCAGCACCTCGACACGGTATTCGCCTGGATCAAGAGGACCGTAAAAATAAATATAGTTAGCCGTCTGCGGAGGTCGGCGACCGAGCTCGGCCTCGGCTTCATAGTCGCCGCTGCCTTTCTTGCCTATCATGATTTTCAGGTAATCGGTGTCGAGCTCGTCGGCCTCCCACTGGAAGCGAATATGAATAGGACGACCGGGACCGAGCATCAGCGATTCCGTATCTTCATAGTCTTCGATGTTATCTTCGGTCAGTTCGACGGCGGCGATGCCGAGCTTATAGCTCGGGCCGAAAAGCCATGCAAAGAAAAGCCAGAGAACGGTGAGCAGCATGAGTGCCAGGGCTGCAAAGCCAAGAGTCCGGTAAAAGCCCTGCTTCTTCCAGAACGGATTTTCTTCTCTCGAATCGATATAATCCTCAAGCCGTATGTCGCCGGTGATGTTATACACCGATTCGCGCTTCTTCGCCGAAGAGACGCGATAGTCCTGAGAACGCGATCGATCGGCCTCTTTCTTACGTGTAAAACGAGCGAAGCGCCCGGGTCTTTCGCCCGACGACGCGCCTTCTGATTCAGACGGGCCTTCGTCGCGGCGCGAGGCGACGTCATCGACGAAGCCGCTCATGCCCGATTCGCCCGGACCGATGTTCTTTTCCACTTCATCCCGTATCTTGCGAGAGAGTCTATCTTTCTTTGATGCCATCAAGGATCTCCTGTACCAGCGCATCGTATTCAATGGCCACGCGGTTCTTCGCGTCATATTCAAAAACGGTTTGATGCATGAGATGGGCCTCTTCGACGACGACGGAACGACCGATTCTCGTTGCAAAGACCGGCAGACGTTCTTCGACCGGTTCCATCATCAATCTCGAAACGGCCGTGCGAGGGTCAAACATCGTGAGCAGGGCGCCGAGCACACGCAGCTCGGATCGAAAACGGCTGCGCACGGTTTCACACGTATCAAGTATCGTGCGGATACCATCAAGAGAGAATTTCGACGCAAGCATCGGCACGATAAGATACTGCGATGCGACAAGGGCATTCACGGTCAACAGACCGAGATTGGGCGGGCAGTCGACGATCACATATTCATAGTGCGTGCCCTGCAGCGCCTCCTGCAATCTGAAAAAACCGTCGACGTTGCCGGCAAGCAACGTCTCTATCTCGGCCATCTGAAGCACGGCCGGCGCAAGATGCAGATGGCGAATACGGGTCGGGACGGCAATCTGACGCACCGGTTTCTTTTCTCTGAAAATCGCATGCGCCGATTGATCCATCGCCGGAGGTTGTTCGATAAAAACGGAGGTTGCATTGGCCTGAGCGTCAAGATCGACAAGCAGTGTCGGGCTTTCGCGTCGGGCCAGGCCGGCCGCCACGTGAATGGCCGTCGTGGTTTTGCCGACGCCGCCCTTTTGATTGGCTACCGTAATGACTGTGGCCATTGCCGCACATTGAATTTGCTTGCCCCTGCAGGGAAAGCCAAAAAATTAAGCGTATGTCCTCCTATGAACCCGTGATCGGCCTTGAAGTCCACTGTCAGCTGAAAACGAACACAAAGATATTCTCCACCGACCCTTACACCTTCGGACAGCCGGCCAACACGCTTGCCGGTCCGGTTACGCTCGGCCTTCCGGGCGCCCTGCCCGTCCTGAACGAAGAGGTTCTGCGTATGGCCGTTACCGCCGGCCTTGCCCTGAACTGCAGCATCACGCGCATCACAAAATTCGACCGCAAGCACTACTACTATCCCGACCTTCCGAAAGGATATCAGATCTCGCAATACGACCGTCCTTACGCCACAAACGGCATCGTACAGTTCAAGAAGAAGGATGCCGCTGACGTTACGCAGGTGCGCATCCATCGCATCCACATGGAAGAGGATGCGGGTAAGCTGCTTCACAGCGGATCGGGAGCAGAGAGCGTATCGTTCGTCGACCTGAACCGAGCCGGTGTGCCACTGCTTGAGATCGTCACCGAGCCCGACCTGCGAAGCTCCGAAGATGCCTGGTGGTTCCTGCAGACGTTGCGGGCCATCATCCGAGCAACCCATATCTCTGAAGCGAATATGGAAGAAGGCTCGCTGCGCTGCGACGCGAACGTATCGGTACGTAAAGGGCCCGATGCTCCGTTTGGTACTCGCGTCGAGATTAAGAACCTGAACTCCTTCAAGGCCGTAAGAGCGGCCATCGATTACGAAATCGAACGACAGATCTCGGTGATCGAATCGGGCGGCAAGATCATTCAGTCCACCGTTCTGTGGGATGCCGATAAACGCGAGACGCGTCTGATGCGCACGAAAGAGGATGCCGAAGATTACCGCTACTTTCCAGATCCCGATCTTCCCGTTTTCGAGATCAAGCCCGACTTTGTCGAAAAGATTCGCAATAACATGCCCGAGCTGCCCGATCAGAAGCGCGAGCGTTATATGACGAAGATGGGCCTGCCTGAATACGACGCCGATGTGCTTGCCCGCGATCGCGAAACGGCCGCTTATTTCGAGAAGGTAGCCGAGCTGAGCGGCGACGCGAAAAAATCGTCGAACTGGGTAAAAGACGAGGTACTCGGTATCATCAATAAGAAAGACATCGCACTTGATCAATTCCCGTGTACCGTCGAGCGACTGGCCGCCATCATCAAACTGCTGAACGCCGGTAAGATCACACAGCGCATCGCGAAGCAGGTCTTCGAGCACGTCTATGAAGAGGATCTCGACCCCGAGGCCGTTATCGAGAAATACGACTACAAACCTGTCGATACGGGCGCTCTGCCACAGATCATCGACGAGGTCATTAAGGCTCATCCCGAGCAGGTGCAGGACATCCTCGGCGGCAAAGATCGCGTCAAAGGCTTTCTTGTCGGCCAGATCATGAAAGCGACGCGAGGCCAGGCCGTTCCCGACGAGGTGAATCGCCTGCTTGATGAAAAGCTCGCGGCCATGAAAGGCTGATCAAGCATGAAAATCCCCGAACGTGAGCATCCGGCCGATCTTTTCCAGGAGTGGCTTGATGCGGCCATCGCCGACGAAGGAAAAGAAATGGCCACAGCCATGTCGTTATCCACGCTCGACGACGATGGGATTCCCGATTCGCGCATGGTTCTTTTAAAAGACGCCGACCGACAGGGCTTCGTCTTCTATACAAATCTCGAAAGCAGAAAAGGTCGCCAGCTCAGGCGACATCCGTTTGCCGCTCTATGCTTTCACTGGAAGGGGCTCGGCCGTCAGGTGCGCATCAGAGGCCCGGTGGAACCGGTCACCGAGGCCGAGGCCGACGCCTACTTTCAGTCGCGGGCTCGCGAAAGTCGCATCGGAGCCTGGGCCTCAAAACAGTCCGAAGCGCTTGAGGATAACTTTGCCCTTGAAAAACGCGTCGCTCTTTTTACAGCGAAGTATGCTATCGGCGAGATTCCGCGTCCGCCGCACTGGTCGGGCTTTCGCGTAAAACCGACACGTATTGAATTCTGGATGAATCGCCCCTTCCGGCTACACGAACGGCTTGTTTATGAGCCTGACACGACCATAGCATCGGGCTGGAAAACGGAACGCCTTTATCCTTAATAAAACGTCTCAAAACCCCTCCATTGTTCTGGGGTTTTGAGACGGAACGGGAAATGCCAGCAAAGCTACCATTTCCCTCACGCCTTTGCTCAACTTTCTGGCGAAAATTTCGCGGCGCAACCTGACCTTGAAGAGCCGGTTTTGCAACCAGCCCTTAAACCCCAGCCGTCACGACGGACTTCACGGCCTGAGCGACGGCATCGGCCACACCGGGCTCAAAAGGCCCCGGTATAACGCGTTCCGGAGTCGGACTCTCAACCATCGCTGCAAGCGCCAGACCGGCCCGTATTTTCATCTCGCCCGTAATGCGAAAGGCGCCGGCATCAAACAGGCCGCGAAAGAACCCAGGGAAGACGAGAACGTTGTTGATCTGATTCGGATAATCCGAACGTCCCGAAGCATAGACGGCGACACCGGCCGCCGCGCACTCTTCGGGAGAGATCTCGGGAACAGGGTTAGACATCGCAAAGACGATCGGATCGGCCTTCATTCGCCTGATATCATCACGGCCAAGAAGGTCGGGCTGCGAAACGCCGATGAAGACATCGGCATTTTCAAGCGCATCATTCAGAGTGCCGCCTTTTTCGACGGCGAATTCCATCTTATAGGGATTTAAATCGGTACGATCTACGCTGCAGATGCCTTTTGAATCGGTCAGGATGAAATCACGCACTCCCCAATCGCGAAGCAGTCGGGCGATGGCAATACCGGCGGCGCCGGCTCCGGAGAGCACGACGCGAATGTCTTCTTTCGAGCGTCCGGTGATTTTCAGCGCATTGGCAAGGGCGCCAAGAGTACAGATCGCCGTGCCATGCTGATCGTCATGAAAGACGGGGATGTCAAGTAGCTCGCCTAACCGTCTCTCGATCTCGAAACAACGAGGAGCCGAGATATCTTCAAGGTTGATGCCGCCGAAGCCAGGAGCGATATTGACGACGGTCTGCACGATTTCATCGATGGATTGTGTTGCAAGAACGATAGGATACGCGTCGATGTCGGCAAAGCGTTTGAAAAGCATCGCCTTCCCTTCCATAACAGGCAGGGCCGCTTCGGGGCCGACGTTACCGAGTCCAAGAACGGCGCTACCGTCGCTTACGACGGCCACAGAATTGCGTTTGATGGTCAGCTTGCGTGCAAGGCTACGATCGCCGGCAATGGCAAGCGACGGCGCTGCAATCCCCGGGGTGTAGAGAACAGAAAGATCTTCTTTCGTGTTCAGCTGTTGCTTTAATAATGTTCCGATCTGTCCTCCGCCTGCTTCGCGAAGCTCAATCGACTGCCGACCATAATCCATATAGCTCCTGACACACGCCGCCGTTGCCGGCACGCTCATACCAGAAAAAAAGTGCTCTCTCTGCGGTAAAGTGGAAGCTACGGTGCAGCGCCTGCAAGAGTTCTCTTTACGAGAGGACGCCCCGACTTGCGAAAGTGAACAAGCTCGCCTCCCTGAACAAGGTCAAAGCGATCGGCGGCTATCCCGAGTCGCTGCGCCGTTTCAAGCATGCGGGTCGGCGGCTCCATCATGCCCTCTTCAGCCATCGGAAAGGTTCCCCAGTGAACGGGAAGCATACGCCCGGCCTGCAAATCGTGAAAGGCCTGCACGGCCTGATCGGGATCCACATGCACCTCTGACATGAACCATCGCGGCTCATAAGCTCCGATAGGAATAAGAGCAAGGTCGGGCGACCCTATCGTTTCCCGTATCTCTTTGAAGTGCGAGGAGTATCCCGTATCGCCGGCAAAATAAAAGCTGAAGCCGGCGGGCTCATCCTCTACATACCAGCTCGCCCAGAGCGTTTCGTTGCGATCGAAGATTCCTCGAGCCGAAAAATGCCTGGCCGGCGTACAATGAAATCGTACACCGCCGACGGTTACATACTCCCACCAGTCAAGCTCGACGACCTTATCGGCTCCCCAGGATCGCACAAGGCTGCCGACGCGAGCCGGCACAAAAAATCGCGGACTGTACAATCGCTGCAGCTCCTTCACCGTCGCCTCGTCAAGATGATCATAATGGTTATGCGAGATGAGCACGTAATCGACGCGACCGAGATCGCCGATCTGCGCCGCAAGCGGAATCAGCCTCTCCGGGCCTGCGAACGAAACGGGGCTTGCGCGATCGCTGAATATGGGATCGGTCAGGAAAACGCCCGATGACGTATGAATAAGAACGGTTGAATGCCCGAGCCACCAGTAACGTATGCCCGACTTCTCGCGTATCGCCGACTCATAAGAAGTCCGTATCTCTTCGGAGGTCACCTGCCTGACCTTGACCTCAGAAGAACGTTCTTCACCGAAGAGGATCTTGTTAACGATCCAGAAAAAGGCCTTCGACGTCTGTCGCTCCGGAGCCGGGTCAAGATTGCGATAGCCTTCTTCGGTATGATGTCTCTGGTGAAAGTTCGCATGCCTCTGTACGTCAGTATCGTTTTTTGTCGCAGGCAGGGCGCAGGCAATGACTGACAGCAGTAGCGCAGGAAGCGCCGACTGAATGGCTCTCTTTGATGCTATCATGCTTTACTTTACCTCCGGAAAGCTATTCACTCTCCAGTCATATTCGATATCGGTGACCGGACGCAGTCCCGGCGGCAGTTTTCTATAACGAGCGACAAAGGCCCGGGCATCTTTAAAATCAGCGGCATACCATTCGAAGAGCTTGGAAAGACGAAGCGTATTGCCTGAAACGATCGCTCCGCGCGCGGAGTTCAGATACCGTACCGTCTGGTCGTTCAGCTGCGCATCGAGCGTCACAGGCATATAGGGCTCGGCACGCAGATCGGGGCAACCGATCGCCGCACAAACAAGCGCAAAGTGAATACGCGGGTCATCGGACGGGCGAAGAACCTTCTTCTCAAGATCATCAAGCGAGATACGACGGCCCTGTATGAGAACGCGAGGGCTCTGAAACACCTTGCCGTCTTCAAGATCGAGGATGCTTGTGACCGGCCAGTTCTCGGCTATCACATGAATCACTGCGATATTGTAGGCATTGATATAAAAGGCCTTCCACTCCGCCGGTGTTGATCCGGTATACGCCTCGACATCGGCCATGGCCTTCGCTGAAAGCGCTCTCAGCGCCGGGTCATCATAGCGTATGCCGGCATACGCTATGGAACCGGAGCGTACGATCGTCCGGTGATTCTTGAGAATCTGGCGAAAGGCCTGTGAATCAAAGGGAGCGGCCAGAAGGTTACCCGAAGTGACCATCAGCAGAACGAAAAACCCGATCAATCGGTGAAAGATCCTTCTTCTCATTTTAACCTTCCTCTTAAGCATCCTCTCTGCTACGGCAGAAACAACTCGCGATCCGCCTTTTTGCCGACGGCGCAGTAATCGGCTCGTCCGAAGACGCGATACCGAAGAGCGGCGATCATCCTATATAGCGCAGCCCCGCCCCATGATATCGGCGGGAAGGCAAGCACAGCCAGCAACAGTCGCGCCCCGGGCCACAGAAGCGATGCGATTCCAAGGAGCGCCTTCCACGTTACAAGCAGCCGCTTACCGTCAAAGAAAACGATAGAGTCGGGCAAGGCTCTCGTCAGGCTACTCGATTCATCGATTTGCTCAAACAGTATACGAGCCGTCTCACCCTGTAACGGAGCGTACCGCAGCCGCCGATGACGATCCAGTTTCAGTAGCAGTCGCACCGATTCGTTACACAGATGACAGTTACCGTCAAAAAATAGAACAGGCGTCATAGGGGTGACCGGCATGATACATGCTAATAAAGGTAGGGCAAGACGTCTGCTTTTTTGTAGCGAAAGGGCAAGTGGCTTCCCTGATCGGAACCGTCAGACACGGAATCCGGCCTTCAAAGGGCCTCCGCTAAACTTCAGGGATCGGCTCGAAGGCGAACATACCCGTCGAATCGGTGATCGTTCCCGTATCGAGATTGTAACCGATGAGCGGTCTGAAATCCTTTTCAGATTTCTTACCTGCGACAAAGTCTCGGGCCAGCCTGATCCAGTCGGCCGATTGTTCGGCTGCGCGATGCACGAGCTGATTGAAGCTTTCCGTCGATATACGATCGGGATCAGCGGGAAATTTCCATGGCTTTCTGTGTGTATTCGGATAACGATCGTCGATCATGTGCCGCGGCGGCAGGATGAGGTTCCGCGCCTTCAATCGATGAAAGGTTACAGTATCGATCGTTCGAAGCAGGCCTCTTACGACTTTCGATCGTGTATCGACGATGCGATTAAACTTCAAGAACCCTGAAAAAGCGTCGTTGATCAGATCATCCTCTCGAATCGTCTGCAATGATCCCGGATACTCCGTTCGAAATTCATCGGGATAAACGACAGAGAGCGCATTCACCCACATCTGCCAGATGTCAAAATCCAGGATCTTGCGTCTGCGGTATTTTTCTGTAATATCGACGTATTTCAGGAAGTTGTATTTTTCGGGCGAGATACCCCACCGCTCGTAAACCAGATACGAATCGAGGATGTTCTCGACTCGCAGGTGGTTCTCCTGCGCCCGGTTCGCCTCATCGCGATCGGGGGAATAGTAGTTGCCGGTAATATAAAAGATATACGGATGCGTTACGATATCGGCCGCACAGTGCGAAATGTAGCCGAGCGCGAAGGCCAGCCTTTTGTTGCGTCGTTCCTCGTCCGCGTCCCTCCGTATACGATCGAGAAATGCAAGTATCAGCTCAAAGACGCGGCCGTGATGGATACGGTTGCCCCAATTCATGCCGATCTTCTGCTTCTTTGCAGAAAGCAAATGGTAATAGTAGAAGATATCGGGGGAAACGGCTCCGGCACATCCGTAGCGAAAGAGGTCATCGCGCTCAAGAAGCGACGCTATCTTTTGATCGGCATCATTCCCGTGCTCGAGAAGGACCAGAGACTGCCTGTAGATCTCAAGGTGCGTGATCTTAGCGGCCATAGAGGGCTCCTAAACGGCGGCCAGTCGCGACTTACGGATCAATTCCATGATACGCGAATTCTGCAGTGCATACGCAGGCCTGTTAACGAGAAGCAACGCAGTCGATTCCTGGATCGTTTCGAGTTCGACGAGACCGTTTGCCCGCAGTGTATTCCCGGTGCTGACAAGATCGACGATACAATCGGCGATTCCCATGAGCGGCGCTACTTCAATCGAGCCGTGCATCTTGATAATCTCGCAGCTGAGTCCTCTTTCATGGAACCAGCGATAAGCAAGGTGCGGGTATTTCGTGGCCACGCGAATATGCGGCAGCCGAAAAAGCCCATCCGCCTGAGTGGATGGTGCGGCGACAGAAAGCCGGCATTGCCCGAACGGCAACGCGACGGGAACGGTCAGATCGTAACGATGCTCGAGGATAACGTCACGGCCGCAAACGCCGGCCTCGGCGCCCCCGTGTAACAGGCAGAGCGGAACATCCTGGTTGCGCACAAGAAGTATGCGCACGGTTCCGGTTTCATCGAAAAAGGATAGCTCTCGGCTTGACGGGCCCGAAAAACGGGCAAAGCCGATACGAGCAAAAAACTCCAGGCTTTCTTCTGACATGCGCCCGGCGGGCAGCGCAATCGTGAACGGCTTATTTTCCACCGGCGCTTTCATCTAATAAAAAAACCAGCGCAGCCTGTTTAATTGGAACTACTTCTGGATGCGTCTTTTCATCCATCTTCATCAGCGTCTCAACGACCTGGCGAACCGCGCTTTCCTTTCCGGTCGCTCTCAGCGCCCGTGCTTGCAAGAAAAGCAGCGTCGCCTTGATCTCGCCTTCATCTGACGTGAGGGTTAACGCCTTCTCGGCCGCTGTCAGACTGGCTCCGGCTTCGCCGGCTCCTTCATAGAGAATAGCGGCGCGCGTATACATGAAGACTTTAAGCGAAGGAGCTTCTACCTTCTCGGCAAGCTGTGAGGCAACTTCAGCCGCATCCTTTTTGCGATCGGCCTTTTCCAGCAGAGCAAGCTTATGCATCAGGCCCCGACGTACGGCGTTATCCGTCGTATGGGCGGCCGTATATTCATCGAGTTTTCGCACGGCTGCCGATGGATCGGCGGCGGCCGTCATCACCGGGTTCTTCAAGAGTTCTTCATACGCGAGAAGGGCCTTATCTTCACGCGAAGTCTGATAGATATCATATACGACAAGACCGACAAGCGTGATGAAGCCCGCTCCCACGGCAAAAAGAACGGCGCGAATATTGTCCCTCAGATAATAGAAGAACTTCGCCACCATCAGCTCATATTTGCTGCCTTCAAAACCCGCGAACAGATCATACACGGCCTCATGAACCTGATGGGCCTTCTCAACAGTCTTTTTACGATGCAATCGTTTCGTGCTCATTGATCAGGCTCGTCGTTTTTCTGATTGAGGTTATTCTTGAGTAGAGCGCCGAAGCTGTAGCCTTCGTTCTCGGGCACCATGTACCGGCTCATCAATTCTTTCTGCTGGCGACGGTCGTAGTCTTTAATCGAAAGCGATATCCTTTTTTCATCGGCATCGATCTTGAGAAGAACGGTCTTCACCTCATCGCCGACGGAATAACGCTCTTCGATCTTCTCGTCGCGGCGCAGCGGCAGATGAGAGACATGAACAAGTCCCTCGAACCCTTCGCCGATATCGACAAAAACGCCGAACGAAGTGATATTCGTGATCTTGCCGTCGATAGACTGGCCCTTTTTGTATTTCTGCTTCAGGGCCTCGTAAGGGCCTGGAGTGAGCTGTTTAATTCCGCAGGAGATACGGTGGTGCTGTCGGTCAACGTCCAGAATCTTGAATTCAACCGTCTGCCCTTTGCGCAACATCTTGCGATCGGGATGATCGTCCCAGCTGTAGTCTTTAAAATGAATCAGACCTTCGACTTCTTCGCCGAGTTCCACAAAGGCGCCGAATTTAGTGATACTTGTTACGACTCCCTGACGCACATCGCCAGCCTTAGCGATCGAATCGATCTGCGTCCATGGATCGGGTCGCGTGCGCCTGTAACTGAGAGCGATGCGACGCTTATCATGATCTATGGTGAGAATGCAGACCTTCGATTTCTCGCCAGGATTGAAATAGCGCTTCGGATGCTTGAGTTTATTCAGCCAGGACAGTTCAGAGATGTGGATCAGCCCTTCCAGACCTTCGCGAACCTCGACAAAGGCGCCATAGTCGGTGATGCTCGTAACCGTACCTTCCACGACATCGCCTTCATGAAGCTCTCGCCTTGCCCACTCCCAGGGATCTTCAGAAAGCTGCTTGATACCAAGCGAGAGACGGCGGTTTTCCACATCGATCGAGAGAATTCGAACGTTGGCCTTATCGCCTTTTTTATAGAGATCGCGAAAAGGACGGTTCGGCTTCCAGCTCAGATCGGACTGATGCACGAGTCCGTCGATGCCGTCGATGCGAACGAATATACCGAATGATACGATGCGTACGACCTCGCCTTCAAGATCTTCGCCGACCTGATGGGCGGCGGTGAACTGATCCCATTTTTCGTGGTCCTGTTCTTCTTGAATGACGCGGCGGCTGATGATGCCCGATTTGCGGCGATCGTTGACTTCAAGGATACGGAAGTCGATCTTCTCGCCGCTTTTCAGATGAGCGCCGCGCGAACGGGCGCTGACCTGCGACTGAGGCAGAAAGAGATCAAGGGCGCCGTAGTCGACGATATAGCCCTTGCGATTCTCCAGCTCCTTTTTCACAACTCCGGTAAGAGGAACGGAGCTGGCATGAGCTTCTATGATTTTATTCCATGCTTCGCGGCGACGCGCTTCGGCATGCGATACGAGCGTATTTTCTTCAAGGCCGGCGCCGCGCATAACGACGACGGTAACGCGCATGCCCGGTTCGGGCGTGCCCTCGAATTCATCGCGCGAGCATACGCCTTCCTGCTTCTGACCGATATCGAGGAAGACCTGGCGATCGTTTGCATCAAGGACAACGGCATCAAGCAGATCCCCCTTGCTGAATCGGACCATCTCGAGTTGTTCGTTCTCGCTTTCTTCGAGATACTTTTCAAACTCTACCTTATCGTCCTGTGCTTTGTCAAAGGGAGTCGCTGCCGCCATATAGAATCCTTGACCCGACCCGAAGGCGGATCCTTACATTATTGTGCCGTATCTACCGTCTTGCCGCTACGGATCGGAACTGCGCTTTTTTCAGAATTGCTCCTGCAGATGCGCAAGAATCCCCGATACAACCATATCCCGGTCAATGTTAGAAGTGTCAATTAGAATCGCCCCGGGCGGTATTTGCAGGGCTCCGATTTTCCGGTTTCGGTCCTGTTCATCTCGATCGGCGATCTGTTTTTCAAGCTCTTCAAGAGACGGAGCTTCCATGCCCGATTCAATCAGCTCTTTGCGACGACGCTCCGCCCTCGTTCTCACGGCAGCATCGAGATAAAACTTGAACGGCGTATCAGGAAACACAACGGTTCCGATATCACGGCCGTCGACGATAAGGGCCGTCTTTGCACCAAGCTCACGCAGCAGTTCGTTCACACGATTTCGATACTGCGCATGGTCGGCGATATACCGAATACGTGCCGTAACGGAAGGCGTTCGTATCTTTAGTCCGAGTTCTTCCTCATTCAGATAATGCAGCTGCTTTCCATTATCATAATCCACTCGCAGAGCGAATCCGTGCGGATCCGGTGTTTGTTCAAGGAAGACTCTGCCGAATTCCTCGGGCGATGCCTGCTCGCCGAGCAACTGCATGCAAGCATACGTTAGAGATCTGTAGATGGCTCCCGAATCGGCATGCAGACATCCGAGCCTCCGGGCAATAATACCGGCAACCGTACTCTTGCCCGATCCTGCCGGTCCGTCCAGCGACAGGATGCGGGGCTTAGCATTCTCGGAGCCCACCACCAGAGAGGAGGAGGCTTCATGCGTTGCCGGAATCAGGTTTGCCGAACTCCCGTTTCCCATCCTTGCATTGCCATAGATACGATCACGTACCTCATGCGCCCTGCCCTGATACGTCAACACCCAATCCGTATCGGATCGTTCGGCGTTTTGTATCAGCGTATCGAGCTCGTTTCGAAAGCTTTTCAGAAAATCAACGATAGGACGTTGATTCGTAGCAAGGATATCGCGCCACATGACGGGATTTGATCCGGCAATACGCAGCATATCACGCAGACCGCCTCCCGTGATGGCACAGGGCGATTCTTCGTTCTTTGCAAGAAGCAGCGGATCAGAGAGATAGGTCATGGCAAGGGCGCTGGATAAAAAATGCGGACCATGACTCAAGCCGGCGACAATACGATCGTGGGTCGTCGCATCGAGCCGGAACGTATGCATGCCCAGCTCTTTCCAGAATGTTTCGATAGAATCCAGAAGATCAGCGTCTCGATCGACGACGGCCTCTTCGATCCCGTTTATAATTATGCAGAGCCGATTCACAAAGAGGTCGGGCACCAGAGCCTCGGGCCCGCTGTTCTCAGAACCGCACATCGGATGCGATCCTGCGAATCGAAGGGTCGTGCCGCGCGCCGCACGCTCAATCGCCAGCCGCGTCGATCCCATATCGGTCACCGGACAGTCAAGCCTCAGTAGCGGAAGCATCTCCACCAACGAAAGCACGGGCGTTCCGAGAACTACAAAATCCGGGTTATACTGCGCAAGCGTCGTCGGATCGACATCGACAAGAATCGTATCGGCAAGGCCTTTCTCGCGCAGAGCGGCGGCCGATCTATCGCTGCGCACCACAGCGATGATCTCTCCTGAAAAATGCGCATGATGGCGCAGCGCATGGGCAAGCGACGCCCCCATCATGCCCGCTCCGTAAATAACGACACGCTTCAAAGAAGAAATCATCAGAGCACCTTCGCCGCCGGATACGAACCGAGAATCTTGAGAAACGAAGATCTCTCTTCAAGCTTTCTCAGGATATCGGCAATATGCGGATCTTCAAAGTGTCCCTGAAAGTCGATGTAGAAGTTATACTCACCGTAATTGCGACGCGTGATGCGGGACTCTATCTTCGTCAGATTGATGCCGGCCATGTGAAACGGATCAAGAATCGAGAAAAGCGAACCGGGACGATCGTGCACTCCGACGATGACCGACGTCTTGTCGTCGCCCGTCGGCTTGCACTGTTCGTTACCGATCACCCAGAAGCGCGTGATGTTATTCGTCGAATCCTGAATGCTGCGGGCAATGATGCGAAGGTTATACAGCTCGGCCGCAAGATTTGACCCTATGGCGGCTCCGTCTTTGCGTTCGGCGGCAAGGCGAGCGGCGGCCGCGGTCGAATTGGTCTCGACGAACTCGACATCTCGCAGATTCAGATGAGCGGCTAACCAATCCCGGCATTGTTCCTGCCCGATGCGAATCGAGTAGATACGCCGGATGTCGTCGAGAGCGATCTCATCATGATAGAGAAGATGCTGCTGAATTCTCGAGAAGTGTTCGGCATATATTTTCAACCCCGATTCAAGAAAGGCGTCCAGCGTCGTCATTACCGAACCGCCCGTGGTGTTATCCACAGGCACCATACCAAACGTCGCTTCGCCGCCGGCCTCCAGCGTGCGAAAGACGTCGGTGATCGTGGGCAGCGGCAGCGAGCGAACCGATGATCCGAAACGCTGCACCGTCGCCATATGCGAGAACGATCCTTCCGGTCCCATATAGGCGACGATCGGACCGCCCTCGATATAGATCGTTCCCGACATCAGCTCTCTGTAGATACTCTGCAAAGCCTCGGCCGGAAAACGCGTCGAATCCGGATTTTCCTGATAATAGCTCTCTGCGATGGCCTGAACGTTCTGGTAGACCTCTTTCTCGCGATCGGGGCGGTACACGGTTTCGTTCCGGTCCCTCTTGACGCGCCCGATCTCATGGGCCAGATCGGCGCGACGCAGGATCATACGCACGATGTCGCGATCCAGGCCGTCGATCTCCTGACGATAATACGAAAGATCTTTCATCCGGCGTCAGGATGCACAGGGCGTTCTGTCAATCAAGAGAGATATCGTCGATGCGGTCGGCGTCTCCGAACGGCAGTTCTTTGAGATCTCGCAACGGCGGCAGATCGGCAAGCGTATTCAGATGAAAACGCATCAGGAACTGACGAGTCGTCACATAAAGGGTCGGACGCCCCGGCACGGGACGATAGCCCTGCGGCTTCACAAGCTTCTTCTGTAAGAGGGTCGCAATCATAGCCCTGCTGTTCACTCCGCGCACCTCTTCGATCTCGGGCAGCGTAATGGGCTGACGATACGCCACGATGGCCAGCGTCTCGATCACCGAACGTGACAGACGTTCGGGCCGGCGATCGGCAAAGACACCCGAAAGGGCGCCCGAATAGGCCTCAGAGGTAAGAAAACGGTATCCGCCGGCTACCTCACGCAGGGTAATCCCGCCTCCGCGCTCGGTATAGTCATCGACGAGCGAATCGACAAGGATGCGCGTATTGGTGCGGTCCAGGTTACACTGACGGGCCAGCGCCGTCACAGAGATCGGCTCGGGGCTTACGAAAAGCACGGCCTCGATCAGACCTCTATAGAAGTCCATCTCCTCTGCCGTAAGCTCGCGGTGAGACGGCAGTCCGGCATCTGAGTCGGACTGAATCGGAATCTCAAGCTGATCTTCTGATTCGTGCTCTTCCACTTCTCGCTCTGCAAGCTGAACGGCCTTTTCCGTCGCCTCATGTATCTGCGATTCATCGGACGGCAGGAGCTTCTCAGACTCCACCTGTTTTTTCTTCATAGCAATGTAACCCCGAACAGCCCGATGCGGGCCGCTTTTTTATGTCGCATCAGATTCTACGCAGCCGGAACATCAGACAAGTACTTTTTACGGCAGCTGCGTTCGGCGTTTGGGAGAGAGTGATCATCGATAGGCAAAGCGGAGGATTGGAACAAGCCGTCTCGGGCTGGATGCGGCGGGCGGGGAAACCTTTCGTCTCAATTGAGGGAGCGCGACATAATCTCATTATTTTCACATAACGAGTGTTCCGGCTTTGTTGCGCAAAGATTATCCGAGCCAATAGCCTCCCGGATTTCAATTCCAGAACGTTTATTACCTGATCCGCTTCTCTGACTTCGGTTTAGCCGTCTTGATCATTTTATTAAGCATAGAGGCCCGCAATGTGACCTCTACTCGCTGATTCTCAAGGTTACGAGCGCTCAGGCGGTCACCGAACGTTCGCTTGTAGCGATAGATTGCCATTTCTACAAGTGATCGTTTGAAATATCCGCTCTCTGTCTTCCAACCTCCTTTTCCGATTTCCCGAATTCTTTTCACGATTTCATCGCGTGGCCAGGTATTATCCATGGCATTCTCGTATTTTTCGCTTGATAGAATGGCTCCTTCCCTGCTTGGAATAATGGCTTTGATTCCATGCTGCAAGCATGTCAGAAACACTCTATGAGCATCGTACGCTCCATCCCCGCGAAAATCCTTTATGTCATAGCCTTGCTTTACGAGTGATCGAATGATATCGGGTGCGGGCTCCGCATCGTGAGTATCACGCTGGGTTAGTAACGCAGTCAGTATCTGTCCGCTACCTGCATCAATGGCAAGATGAAGCTTGCGCCATGTCCTTCGTTTCCCCGCACCGTGCTCGCGAACTTTCCATTCGCCTTCGCCGAAAACCTTGAGCCCCGTTCCGTCGAGTACAAGATGAATTGGTTTTGATCGGATTCCCTTCGGCAATTTGATAGAAGGGGAGAGCCGACCCTGTCTGCGTGAGATTCGACTGTAATCCGGTACTTCCAGATCCAATCCGGAGAGCTTGAAAAGCGATGCCAGCAGCCCCGTTGTTTGCCGTAGAGGCAGCCCGAAGAGACTCTTCAAAACGAGAACACATTCAATAGCAGCATCAGAGTATTTATCTCTTCTTCCCCGGCGATTCGGTGTTTCCACGGAATACCAGCGATCCTCAATTCCATCCTCTATCCAGAGACAGAGATCCCCTCGCTTAACGAGCCCTCTGTTGTAATCTCTCCAGTTCAGAACTCGATAGGGAACCTTTGGATCTTGCTTTCCCTTTATCCGCAATGCGCTCATAATATCGTTATGTCGCCAAGGCCGCTCAGTACAAGCCTTTTTTGCGCAACAAAGCCGAATGTTCCAATAATTTTATTATGTCGCGTTCATACTCCTGTTATCTCCCCATTCCCGCTCAATATTACTATCCCCTTATGCAACCGGGCCGCATAACAGCCTCAAGCCGCCTCCCTCCTTCCATTTTCCACTTTTCCCTGTAAGTTGATCTTCGATCCTGGACGCATGTCGCTTCATCCCGCCCTTGTTCATCTGCCTGTTGCTCTGGCCTTTGTGATGCCGCCTGTGATGATACTGCTTGCCGTTGCCGTCTTCAAGAAGACAATCTCTGAGAAGGCGTGGGTGGTGGCGCCTCTTCTGTCATTGCTGCTCTCGGGCTTTATCTATGCGGCCATGTACACGGGCTCCGTGGATCGCGAAGAACTGGAAGGCCGTGTCGCCGTTGAGGTGCTGGATGCTCATGAGCAGGCGGCGGAATCGCTTCTTCTTACAAGCCTTGCCTGCTTTCTCTTTGCGGTTTTTGCCATCAAGGGCCGGAACGCTATGATCTTTCGCATCATGTATCTGATCAGCATCCTGTTTCTATCCGGCCTCACGTATCGCACGGTGGAAAAGGGCGCCGGCATCGTGTACGGAGTGCCGGCCCGTTAGCATCCTCTGTCGTCGTCGATGCGATCCGTCATGCGTGAATTCGGGTAAAACGGATCGGCCTGGATAACTCTCAGCTCGTCGTCCGCCGACCTTGAGAACAGGCGCCCGTCAGGGGAGAGGCCTTTATCCACGTCGATGGCATAGAAGCAGGCAGGGAACGTTGTGGCACGCCCCCGCGCTCCGTCTGCGTCAAAGAGATAGACCGAGCCGGCGCTTTTAACGTAAAGTCGGTCTTTCATAAAGCGAAAGAGTGGCGTGCTTGAACTGCCCGGAACCTCATATGATCCTTCAAGCCTCGCTTTAAGCCGACCGCTCTCATCAAGCCCGGAAACCCACACAACCGTGCGACCCGACAGAAGGCCAAACACGGCCAGCGTACGCTCAGAGGCGCTGATGGCCAGGATCTCGCCGCTTAAAAGGGACTGCGGCTGTCCGCCGTTCATGTCGACGACAAAAAGCGTGCGCAGACCGTCCTCTTCAACAAGATAATAGACGCTTGTTCCAGATACGACTAACCCGGACGGCAGAATCCGTCCGGGGCTTTTGCCGATCTGCTTCGCTTCGGATAACGAAAGAGAGGCCGGCTTCATTGCATAGACGAGGATCTCAGTCGTCGCCGGACCGACAATCATCTCCTGACTGAGCGGATTCCACGAGAGTCGGGCCTTATACCGGCTGAGCCCCTCGACAAGCTGCGTATCTCCGTTCCAGGTAGCCGTCGATTCTCGATGCTCCCGTGGTATCAAAACGCGACAGCTCATCGTAAGATTCACACCCATCAGAATCACGCCGAGCAGAATCAGCCGCTTCATCATCCCTGCTCCCGTACCATTTTCTCGAGAAATTCAATGCGGCGGCGTTTCTCGTCAGAGTTCCATTCCTCTTTACCGAATTGAGAGGCCTCGTATTCCTGCGTTTCGTGCGGTGCGGCCATGCGAACGAACTCCCATAGAGGCTCTGTATGATCACCTGAGACCTCTTCGCCCGTTTCAATCGAACGCTGCACCATATCGGGCGTTACCGGGGAGTTATTTCTTCGCGCACGCAGCTGACGCACGACATACGGACCGTCCACGCCCTGATCACGCAGGATCTTTCCGAAGAAACGCAGAGCGACGACCTGGCGGCCGGGCTCGAACTTGCCTTCTAAGCTGGCGGTGGCAAGAAAACGATTCGGATCATTCTTCTCCTGCAGATTGGCCTCGATCAGGTAATAGCCAGCCTTATGAATCTGTATCGGCACGCGCACGACAAGATGACCGTCTTCATTGTGATCGGTGATTCCCTGCTGGAATTCGGCGACGACATGGGGCGTGCTGAACCAGCCCACGCGCTGATTGTGTTCTTTGCCCGCCACGTTGAAAGTGGCTTCCACAAACATATCGCCCCAGTCGGCCTTTGTCGGTCGCACGGTGACCGTGTACATGAGATCGCCTTCTTTATCGTCGCCGCCCGATCCGTCGTCGGCCGCATGGATGGCGGGTAACGTCCCGATCTCTTTGCGGTCAAAGATACGATAAACTCGCGTCTTCAGATTATCGAGCTTCACACGCTCGCCTTTTTCATCCACGCAGAAGAGAAAGACACGATGATCCCCCGTGCCCACCGAAACCGAGGATTCGGAATTCATATCACATTTGACGTTCAGGAATTCCGGCGGTTCTTTACAGACGGGCATTCCGTTCTCGTCCTGCGTACAGTCCCGGGCAGGCGTCTTGATGACCGGAAGCGGTTGTGCTACAATTTTATAGGGCTCAATAAGATCCTTCTGCCAGTCGAAAAGCGGCCGCGAGTCGGGCGGATACTGCGCCCACTGAACGTATCGATTCAACGTTTCTCCAGGATCTTCGTTTACAAGAAGAAGCTGGCCGTCTTCGCCCACCGGCGTAAGCGTCGGATCTTTCGGCGAAGCGATCTCGGCCTCTTCAAGCTTTGAAGGGCCGGGTTCTCTCAAGAGCAAAAGAATTACCGCGACTAAAGCAACGGCAACGGTGATTATTAATGCGACGAAAATGCGTTTCTGGTTCATACTTTATTCCAACTATCAGAAAAAAGGCCGGCTTTCGCCGGCCTGCCGGTATTTACCGACGTCCGTAATCCTTCTTCGCATCGGAATGCGAATGAGACCCGCCACCCTGGTAAACGGTGTAGTACGGCGTCCATCGGTAATGGTACTTCGTACATGTCTTCAGCCACAGGAAGCCGCAACGATAGGTTTCGCTGAGGCGACCGTTTCCACGAGTACACGATGTGTCCACGTCGGCAACCTGGTTGATGTTACACAGCGAATGGTTCGCCAGAACTCCATCATCCCTGCCTGGCAAGAAAGGACTGGTTAACTTGAGGTAATCCGATCCTTCTCCCGACGTCGTGTAAAGCGTGCGACCGTTGGAATTGTTGTGGTTGAAACCCAGACGGGCTCCGCGCGTGCTCACGGACTGATCGAGCTCGCCGCCAAGCGTATCGAAACCGAGCCATCCCAGATATGTCGTCGAGATGTCTGCAAGCTCCGAACCGCCCGATGCGTTAGCCAGAAGCTGAATACGGCTGATATTCACGCCCGACGGATTATTCTGGCCGAAGTAAGCGGCTGCGACCAGGCCTCCCGTCGAATGCGTGTAGATCTCGCACGTATTCGAGCCCGTGCAGAACACACGGATTGCATCATGCAGCTGCTTCTGCGCTCCGCATGAGGACCAGCTGTAAGCGCCGCCCGACTTCGTTCCGTCGAAACCGACGTACCGAACGTCAGACAGGCCCGTTACGGCTCCGCCCCAGTAATTGTTATGATCGGACCTTCCGTCATTCACCGTCGCCAGAGACTGGCAATGGCTTTTGCCTGAACGTCCGTGCACGAAAAGACGATAGTTAACCGCCTCCACTCCGTGCGCGGCGAAAAGCAGCGCCGCAAGGGTAATGAACCCGAGTTTTCGCATTAGTAACCTCCAATATTTTTTTTTACGTGATTGTCTGAGAGGGACCGCGAGCGGACCCTGACCGGATTCAGGCCATGAGCTGTATTGTATAACTCTTACCGTCACCACAAGAACCGTACACTCTTCTTTTTTGAAGCGGTTCTGAAGAAAAAGGCCGCCCGAAGGCGGCCGACGGATCATCGACGGTTATAGTCGGCCTTCGCATCGGAATGCGAATGAGATCCTCCACCCTGATACACCGTATAGTACGGAGTCCAGCGGTAGTGGTACTTGTAACATGTACTCAGCCAGAGGAATCCACACGCATAGGACTCGGTCAGACGACCGTTTCCGCGCGAGCAGGATACCCCCACGTCGGCAACCTGGTTGATGTTGCACAGCGAGTGGTTTGCAAGAACGCCGTCATCCTTTCCAGGAAGCAGCGGGCTGGTCACGTTCAGGTAATCCGAACCTTCTCCTGAAGTCGTATAGTACGTACGACCGTTGGAGTTATTGTGGTTAAAGCCAAGCCGGGCCCCGTTTGTGCTCACGGATTGGTCGAGCGCACCGCCAAGCGTGTCAAAACCCAGCCATGCCAGGTAGCTTGTAGAGAAATCCGCAAGCTCTGATCCACCGGCAGCACTTGCCAGCAGCTGGATACGACTGATATTCACGCCCGACGGATTATTCTGACCGAAGTAGGCAGCGGCGACAAGACCACCGGTCGAATGCGTGTAGATCTCACACGAATTCGAACCTGTGCAGAAGACGCGAACGGCATCATGCAGCTGTTTCTGCGCTCCGCAGGTAGACCAGCTGTACGCTCCGCCCGACTTCGTGCCGTCGAAACCGACATAACGAACATTGGTGAGCCCCGTTACGGCGCCGCCCCAGTAGTTGTTATGGTCAGATGTTCCATCGTTGACCGTGGAGAGGGTTTGACAGTGATTTTCGCCCGAACGACCGTGGACAAAAAGTTTGTAGGTAACCGCCTCGACGCCATGAGCGGCGCAGAAGAGGGCCACAAGGGCAAAATACCCAAGCTTTCGCATGTTGAACCTCCGGACCGACCTTTGAGATTTATGAAGTCTTCTTTATGTTTTTATTATGCACCGCCGGAGCGGCGAAAAACTTCAAAATCGGTCCTGACCTATCAAGGGATACGCTCACGTAAAGATCAAGAAGAAAAGTGGTGATACAGGTGTCAGATTCAAAAAAAAAGAGAACACGATTCATTTCGGCTATCGCCGATGATACGAATAAGAGAGCTACATACCAATGAGTCGACAGGCGTTCACTCGATTTAAAAAGCCCAGCCCGTTTCTGCTGTTTGTTCTCTTCAGCTTTGTAAAACCTGCAACCTTGGTTGCCGCTCCCGAAAGCACGATTCTTATTTCGAACGATTACTTTAAGAAAACTGGCGACGCCTATTATACGCGACGTGACTATGAAAGCGCTCATCTGCATTATCTTCATCTCTATCGCATGATTCCCGATGAACAGTCGGCAAGCCGATTGTTCCTGAGTTCGCTGCGCCGTGAGGATGAGCGGATGCTCGAAAGCCTGCTCTATCGTCCCCAGCCCGATGCCGGCTTCACGTACTCCTATCTTTCGGTGTATGCCGCCTTCCGCCTGCAACGCTATGATCTGGCCCGACCGATCATTGAGTCGTTCGAAACTCGCAACGGGACAAAGACAGGTTCAAATCGTTCGGGCGAAGCCGAATACCGTCGCATGCAATTCCTACGCGGAGCAGAGATCCTTGATCTGCGCCGCTTTGACGACGCCGTGCTCTATTACTCCGAACTCGGCCGCATCGACGATGCAACGGGCAAGAGGTCACTGATGCTCGCCGAGGATCTGCGCCAGCATCAGCTGGTGTCGCGAAAGTCGCCCTGGCTTGCCGCCAGCCTATCGGCCGTTCTTCCAGGCGCCGGACAGGCCTACACCGAACATTACAGCGATGCGACGATGGCCTTTTTCTGGAATCTGACTTTTGTCGGCGGGACGGCCTATCTCTACGATCTCGAGCGATCCGCAGATCGTCCCCATACGGGCTCCATCGTTACGGGGATAATCGGACTGATATTCTACGCCTCAAATATTACGGGCGCCTACAGCTCTGCACACAGGCGGAACGTCTTTATGGAGCGGCGCTTTGCCGAACATCTGCGTCGCAGCTATTTTTCGACCGACCTTATTGAGCGAGAATCCGGTATAGAATTTACGAGGCCGCTTGAATAGGCAGAAACGCGCTCAATGGGATCGGTCTGGATGCCAGCTGTATGCATGCCAGCCGGATTCTGGTTAGCTGACGACGGCCGAGCGACGAAAGATACGAATCTCAGAGAAGGTTTCGTTCTGAACGACGACAAGCTCTCTCAAACGCGCCAGCTCCAGAATCGCAAGCACGGTGACGACGATAAGCATCCGGCTGACGGCAAGATTCTCGAAGAGATCGAAGAAATCGAATCCGTCGGCTCCGGCAAGAAGCTCTCGAATGCGGGCCATGCGATCCTCGACGGCCATCTCTTCGCCAACGATTTCCATGAAGGCTTCGGGCTCGTTCGCTTTCTCGATTCGTCGCATCAGTTTCAGGTAGGCCTCGACAAGATCTACGACGTCAAGGATCTGCTCTTCGGCCGGCGCCGGAGCGGCTTCTGTTACCGGCGGTCTTGTCAGCATGAAGGCGGTCAGGTCTTCCATCTCGCGAAAGGCCTCGGCCGCAAGCTGGAAGCGGCGATATTCGAGCAGCTGCTCGATCAGCTCAGGCGGCAGACGCGATTCGTTTTCGGGCTCTTCGAAGCCGGGATCGGGCAGAAGCGCCCTGCTTTTGTAATAAACAAGGCGTGACGCCATCAGTGCAAAAGAAGAGGCAAGCTCCATGCGTAGGGACCTGGCCCGGTCTATAAAGCCAAGAAAATCCTCGGTGATGCGATGAATGGAGATATCAAAGATGTCGATGCGATAGGATTCAATGAGCTGCCAGAGCACGTACAGCGGGCCTTCTTCCTCGCCGGAAGGGCCCACCCAGCGTACGATAAACTCTTCATCGGTGACGTCGTCGGACGTAAGCTGTCCTTCTGAATTCGTTTCTTCCACGACAGCTGTGCGCGATCAGGACAGGGCTTTTTGAGCGGCCTGCTGCAGTCTTTCCGGTGGGAACGGTTTCACGACGAAATCTTTCACACCCATTTTGATAGCTCGAGCCAGCAGATCTTCCTGCCCGAGAGCCGTTACCATGATAATACGCGCATTCGGATCTTTTTTGAGGATCTCAGAGGCGGCTTCGAGACCGTCTTTTTCGCGCATGGTGATGTCCATGGTTACGAGATCAGGTTTCAACGAATCATACATCGTGACCGCCTGATTGCCGTTCTCCGCCTCGCCCACAATCACATGGCCCTGGGACGAAAGGGCGTCTTTGACCAGCGTTCTCATGAATTTTGCATCGTCCACTACGAGGATTCTTGCCATACGATCTCCAGTTAACCCTTAGTTTCTCTTTTTTTCTGACGCCCAGGTCAAGTAATAACCGGCGCTCTTATTCCTTGCAACTAAAAAAACACCATTCGATACCGGGATCAGAAAAACAACCGTCATTCCTTCCTGCTACCGCAACTCCAATAAATAATCGGCAATTCCACTGTCAGAAAGAACCCGGTCCACCACACCTTCTTCAATTGCGCGACGATTCATACCAAAAATGATGCTGGTCGCCTCATCCTGCGCAAGCACGTGGCCGCCGGCCGTATGCAAATCACGCAGGCCGTCCACTCCGTCGCGTCCCATTCCGGTCATGATGATGCCGAGGATCCTGCCGCCGAGGGCTTTCTGGGCGCTCCGGACGGTGAAGTCAATCGACGGGCGATGGGCATGAATCGGCGGACTTTCGTCGAGATCGACAATCAGGGTCTTGCCGTTCTTCTTTACGGCAAGATGCATTCCGCCTCGGGCAACAACGGCCTGCCCTGCATGAAGCTCGCGTCCCGGCTCGGCTTCAAACACGTCGACTCCTGAGACCGACGAAAGTCTTGAAGCAAAGGCGGCGGTAAACACGGGCGGCATATGCTGAACGACGCAGATCGGCAAAGGAAAGCCTGCAGGTAGCCTGCGAAAGATGCGGTGAAGGCACTGAGGTCCGCCCGTCGAGCTTCCGATGAGAACAAGGTCAAAATCCTGCAATCGACGCTCCGGACCGATCGGCCGCTTCTCAACGATAGAAACGGTAGCAGTCTGTCGACTTGCGATGAGTTCAGAGATTTTCTGCTTTAAGAGGGCCTGAAGCTGGTCGACCATGAAGCCCATATGGGCCGAAGGCTTCGGCACAAAGTCCAGGGCACCGAGTTCGAGGGCGCGAAACGTCGTATCGGCGCCTTCTCGCGTCAGAACGGAAAGCATGAGAACGGGCGTTTCGAGCCGTCGGGCCCTCCTTTCTTCCAGAACGCGAATGCCGTCAAGGACGGGCATCTCGACGTCAAGGATGGCCAGATCGGGCTTCAGGCTCTCCATCATTTCGAGGCCTTCGCGACCGTTCACCGCCTCGCCGATTACCGATACTCCGGGTAGCTCTTCGGCTATGTCCCGGACAATCCGTCGCGATAAGGCGGAGTCGTCTATCAGGAGTATACGGAAACTCATCGAATTCGCTTCACAAGATCCATCAGCTCCGGACGGTTCGGCAACATAAACATGCGGCCGAGAAGCTCTGTGTCCTCTCTGAGAAAATCTGTACTGATATAGATGAACCGCGAATCTCTGTCGGGATTTTCTTTCGCATCGATATAGCTCAGAAGATCTGACGCCTTACCGTGAACGAAGTGCGGCACGGTAGGTGTGATCGCCAGGCTCGTACGGTTCGCCATCTCGTTGAGAAGGCTTGATCCGACGATGTTAGTGAGTTCAGACAGAACGGACTGCACGTCTTCAATATTCATGGATCGCTTGTTGCGATCCTGCACCGAGATCCCCATCAGCTCGCCGGCAGCGTTATAGCCCGTCTCTTCGTCGAAGACGAGCATGAGCAAGGCATAGAAGTCTCCCTCCGTTTCGAGGAAAACGCCGATCAGATCGGTATCAGGCAGATAGCTCTGCAGATCGCCGTAGTGAATCGTCTGAAACTCAGGAACCGTAACCTCGACGGTAACTCCGAGTAGCTGAGAAAGCACAAGACCGCCGTTGATCATACCCGTATTGATCACCGAGTACAGCCGGTTATAGTCCGCTTCTTCAAGATCCTCCGCCGGAGCGACGGACGGAGAAAAGATACGCAAGCCCTGATCCATGCGTTCTTCTTTCTCATGATGAAAAGATTCGATGGACTTCTGCACCTGCTCATCGCTGATCACATCGGGCGCCGCTTCAAGGCGGGTCAATACGGTGGAGCTTTCATCTCTCTGCGCGCGAGCATCCTGAACTACAGGCTCGGCGGGCTCGGGGCGGGCCGTATAGGCGACGCTCTCCTGAGCGCTCTGCGACTTTTGCTGATCGATGCCGGTCTCTGGCGTCGTCGGTAAGGCCGGTACAGTGGAAGGCGTCACTTCGGGAGTAACGACCGGCGCCTCCAGGACGGAACCTGGATGAGGGTCATTTTTCGGAGCCTGGTCTCGACGACGCAGTTTGCGTCCCGACCAGGCAAGCTCCTTCACGCGATCGTTATAGCGACGGATCGCATTGAGCACAAGCTCGGGCTGCGATATCTCGCCGACGGCATGTGTTCGATTTGCGATCTCCATGAGGCTATGCACGTCGAGTACCATGACGATAGAACCGTCACCCATGAGACATGCGCCGATCAGTCCGTCAACACGACGGTAGTTCTGTTCGAGAGATTTGATGACGATCTCTTTCTTGCCGATCATCTGATCGACGATGTAGCCGATCTTACGATCTGAAACGCTGGCGATAACGACGGGAAACTCTTCGTCTTCTTCGCCGTCCGGATTGCCCATCAGTTGACCGAGGCGAAAAACCGGAACGATCTCGTTGCGCAGATTGATAATGCTTTTTCCCTGAAGTCGCGTGATCTCGGATTTCGTAATGCGGATCGTTTCGACGACATCGGAAAGCGGAAAGGCATAATCCTCGTCTTTAATGCGTACAAGGATGGCCGAGATGATGGCCAGCGTCAGCGGGAAGGTGAGAATGAAGGCGCTGCCCTGCCCGGGCGTATTCTGGATCTGCACGGTCCCTTTGAATTCGCCGACCATCTTACGCACGACATTCATACCGACGCCGCGTCCGCTGAGATTGCTAACCTGAACGGCCGTCGAGAAGCCCGGCAGAAAGATCATGCTGTAAATCTCGTCGTCAGAAGGCGAAGAGCCGGCTGCGATCAGCCCTTGCTGTATCGCCTTTTCAAGGATCTTCTGCCTGTTGAGGCCGCGACCGTCGTCCCGGATCTCTACATAAATACTGTTCCCGCTCTGATAGGCCTTCAGAGTCACATGGCCGATGGCGTCTTTCCCGGCGCGGACTCGCTCCTCTTTCGACTCAATACCGTGATCGAGCGCATTGCGGATCAGATGCAGCAGAGGATCGTTCAGGGCGTCGATGATATTCTTATCGAGTTCCGTATCTTCCCCTTCGATATGAAGCTCCACGTCTTTGCCGAGCGAAAGGGCAAGGTCGCGGATGGGACGGTTAAACCTCTGGAATACGATGCCGATCGGAATCATGCGAGTTTTCATGATTCCCGTCTGCAAATCACGAGCGATACGTCCGGCCTGATCGATGCGGGATTTCAGCTCGCCTAACAGTGTCGACTCGCCGAACTCGCCGAGCAGATCTTCGTATATCTTGAGAAGACCTGAGTTCGTAATCACGAGTTCGCCGACGTTATTCAGAAGATAGTCGATTTTCTCAGATGATACTTTGATGTTACGGGTTTTAAGATGCGTATCCTGCATGCCGACGTCGATCTTGCGATCGACGGCCATCTGCGCCGTCGGATGCTGCTGATCACCGTTCACCTCAAGTTCGGTCAGATGTACCTCTTCCACCATGTCCACCTGACACGTTTTGAAAAGGTTCTCCTTCTTCTCGTCTCCGAAATAAATAAAAAGAAGATGGTTAACGCTCGCTCCTTCTTCGAGAGCCTTCGCCGAAGGCTCTGACAGATAGACGGTGCCGATTCGGGCCAGCTTGTTCAGTAACAGAAGAAAGCGCATGTTCTTCATCGGCGCGTCTTCGTCGATGGAAACGTAGCCGTGATAGATGGGCTTTTTGCCGGCTGAGCGAGCCAGTTCCGTCTGCTGCTCAGATGTCAGCTGGATGCTGCGGATGGGGGCCTCTTTCACCGACTCCTGTTCATGAAGAATGTTCGCCGTCCCGGTCGCCTTTGAGTCCCCGGCGCTCTCGGTCGCACCGGTCTGAGTCGGCTGGACGCTTTTCTCGGCTCCCTGAAACTGCTCGATCTGCGAGATCAAGTCGGAGTAGGCGTCGTCGGGCATATTGCCGGCCTGGATGACGGCCACGGCTTGCTTGATACGGTCCAGGCTTGCGAATAGAAGGTTAACCAGATCGGTATTTACGCTGATCGACCCCTCGCGTACTTTCTGGAACAGGTCTTCCATCTTATGAGCAAGTCGCGAAAGGGCGTCAAGACCGACGAAGGCGGCCGAAGACTTCAGCGTATGAGCCGATCGAAAGATTTCATTGATGATTTCTGGATCGGAACGGTCTTTTTCGAGAAGAAGCAGGTTGGTGTTAAGATTCTCTATATGCTCGGCCGCTTCATCGAGGAAGAGTTCTGTATATCGTTCTTTGTTGCCGCTCATACTTCACCGCCTTCTTCGAGCAGGTTCGCTTCAGATTCGGCCACACGATCTTTAAAAAGCAGGGCAAGATTGAAGATGAGGAATATGAAGTCCGACGTGCGCCCCACTCCGCTCAGATACTCCTGAGAGAAGCCGCGCAGCTCGGCCCCTTCGATGCTCGATTCCTTGAGCGAAACAACCTCGACGACGGCATCGACCAACAATCCCATGCTTTTATCGTTCACCGAGCAGACGACGATGCGACTTGTCGGATGCAGCTCAGCGTATTCATGTCGCAGCGTTTTCAGTACGTCGAGAACGGGAATGATGTTACCGCGAAGATTAATGACGCCAAGCACCTCTTCTTCGACGTTCGGAAGTCTTGTTACCGGCAGCGGCTTCAGGATTTCATGGATTTTCAGAAGATCGACGCCGTAAAGGCCGCTCCCGCAACGGAAAACGAGGAATTGCACCTCGGCTTCGGCAACGACAGCCTCGGTTTCATCGTCGTTCCAGGAAATGGCATTGAGAGAGTTCTCGGGCATGATCGTTATTCCACCGTTCCAGTATCGGTCACGAGCTCATCCAGTTTTACATCATGTGATTGTTCTGGGAAGTGAATTTCTATCAATTCGACGGGCATTGCAGAGACTTTCCGGCATTTTTTCGCCTGTGCATGCTCGGCGAAGTAGCGATCGAAAAAACCGCCTCCGCGGCCCAGCCGAAAACGATGACGATTGCAGGCCAGCGACGGAACAAACATCAAATCTCCGGCATCGGGTACGGCGATGTGCGTTCCCTGCGGCTCAGGAATTTGAAAACGTCCGGGCCGGAGCGGCACGATGATATGCCCCTCGCGATAGGCGACAAAATCCATCGAACTGTCGCGAATTACAGGTAGAAAGAGATCGCATGATAAGGCACTCATAACGGAAAGCAGATCGATTTCGTCGCCGATAGGGGCCGTCAGAAAGACGCGTCCGGAGGCGCTTCTCTCTTGAAGAAATCGTCTGACAAACCCGCCGGCCTGGTCGGCGAGATTCCTGCGACGATGCATGTCCAGCTCTGCCCAGATTCTACCGGCGAAAAGCCGGGCCGCTTCTTTGGTGATTGGTTCCGCGCTCGCATCGCCAGACATGCGCTTTGAGGCGCTCAATTCATCGCTCACTTGACATTCTCTGTTTTCTCTGTAATATGGACCGGGGTTCTGCCTCGCTCGTGCTGCTTTTTCCGGACCGTAAAGAATTCCAGAGGGATCTCGCGTTCGGGCGATGATATCACGCTTTTCGAAGTAGATAGATTCGTTCGATAGAGAACCCACCTATGTAATAGGTCCCCGGGAATTTCAAATAACGGCGAAGGCGGTTCCCCGCTTCTCAGAAGCCGTCTCCGACCATGCCTTCGTCGAGCAGGTCGATGAGGTAGCGAGTTTTCTGAACGATCAAAGCCTGATCGGGAGCCGATGGATCTGAATCGTCGCGCTGCCCGGCTCTTGCCTGCATCAATTCATCGGCGAGATTTAAAGCCACAAGTGTCGCCAGCTTTGCGCGTGTCAGCGACGGAGCCTGTGTAGCCAGATCACGCATGCGCTCGTCGACAAGGCGAGCCAACCCGGCAATATACTCCGGATCGGCCCCGTCTCCGCGAACGGTGCAGGTCTCTCCGTAGATATCGACCCGCACCCGCGAAACCGTGTCGCTTCCCGAGGTCATGTGTTGCGAGTATCCTCTTCTACGATCAGGAAGTCGTCGTCATCATCCATATCGAAGATGCCGATATCGTCATCGTCATCGAGCAGGATGTCGTCTTCAAGGGCCAGCGAGCCCTCTTCTTCGGGCGGCGGAGTGAAATCGGCAGTGGACACTGCCGGCGTTGAAGGAGCGACAGCTACTGCAGCAGGCGCTTCTTCGATGATTTCGATCTCATCTTCGTCGGCGAAGATGACGTCATCGTCTTCATCATCGAGGATGATGATATCTTCATCTTCTCCCGCATCAACAGAGGGCTGTGCCCTTTCATAATCGGCCTGCCGTGTAAAACCATGCTCTTCTGAAGCAGTCGATTCGTTGATAACTGACTCGGGTACAGGCGGAACGGGCGTTGCTCTCTGAAGAGGCAGATCTTCATCTTCGAGCAGAACGATCGATTCGTCATCGCCGGACTGAATCACAGGGGCCGGTTCATCATCTTCAATGGTGATCAGGTCGTCTTCTTCGGGAATAGCGGCCGGGGTGGCCACCGGTGCAGAGGTCGCTGCCGGCGCTGCAAAAGAGGCAACCGGCGCCGGCTCAGAGCGAGGAGTGGCTGGAGCGGAATAGGACGAAGTACCCGGGCGGCCTTCCACATCAGAAAGCCGCGAAAGCATCTCGGTGATGCGTTTCTCAAGCACGGCTTCTTTCTGTTTGAGGTCGTTCAACTCGGCGCCGGTGCGATCCAGCTGATCCTTCAGCGATTGCACGGTTTTTTCTTTTTCATCAAGGGCAAGCTTCAGCTCGTCATGCTCGCTCCGCAGTCGCTCATTTTCCGTTTCCAGACGTGAGTTCTCAGAGCGGAGATCGCCGATCAGCTCAAGAGCTCTGACAATCCGGCCCTCAAGTTCATCGAGTTGTTCGAGAGTAATCATTGCAGCTCCTTCAAAAATTCCCGAAAAGGGAGGAGAGGTTTTCAATACTTTAACGGCAGGTCATCCAGAAACAAGCAGATTTTTTCGTAATGGGATTCAAACGGATCTGGAAAACAAAAAAGGGGCCCGAAAGCCCCTCTTCGCATCGAGCTGATGAATCTCAGCCTTTTTTTGCCGTTTCAACAACCGCTGCAAAAGCGGCCGGATCAACGTAGGCGAGGTCTGCAAGCATCTTACGATTCAACTGCACGCCTGTTTTCGCAAGCATGTTGACGAATCGAGAGTAGGAAAGCCCGTGCGGCCGCACTGCGGCATTGATGCGCAGGATCCACAGGCTTCGCATTTCTCGCTTCTTCTGACGACGACCTACGAAGCCGTTATGACCCGCATGAAGCAGAGCTGCTTTCGCAATTCTGTACAGGCGGTGCCGTGCTCCGCGGAAGCCTTTCGTTGCTTTCAGGACGCGATTGCGTCGATTTCGATGTACGATTCCGTTCTTCGTTCTCATGGTCTGCCTGTTACACTATCAGGAATATGGAAGCAGCCGCTTCACTTCGGCCAGATTCGTTTCATGAATCATGCCGCCCTGCGCCAGTCGTCGCAGTCGTTTCGGGCTCTTCTTTGTCAGAATGTGGTTCTTGAAGGCACCTGCCTTCTTCACCTTTCCGGTTGCCGTTACTCGGAACCGTTTTGCTGCCGAGCGCTTTGTTTTAATCTTGGGCATGGTTCTATTCCGATAGATCTCAATGGTAAAGGATCAGTCCAGATTCTGAACAGGCGCTGCCGGATCAACCGCTTTTTTATCGTTTTGCGCAGCTGGAGCCTTTTCCGGTCCCGCTTTTTCTGCCTTTTCATACTTTTCAGCCGGCTTATCAGATTTCTCGGGCTTCTTTTTTGCGGCAGCAGCCGGAGCGACTACACAGACGATCTGACGACCGTCCATACGCGGAGGAGATTCCGGCGAGGCCAGGCCCTCAACGTCTTTCAGGAAGCGATGCACCAGCGCCATACCGATCTCGGGGTGAGCGATCTCACGACCACGAAAGCGAAGAGATACCTTCACCTTATCGCCCTCTTCGAGGAATTCTACGGCACGCTTGCGTTTGATCTCGTAGTCGTGATCGCCGATCTTCGGCTTGAACTTGATTTCTTTGATCTCGACGACGTGCTGATTCTTCGCCTGAAGTTTTTTCTTCTTCTGCTGATCAAAACGCCATTTTCCAAAATCGATGATTTTGCATACCGGCGGATCCTGACCTGCTGAGACCTCGACGAGATCAAGTCCGGAATCCTCGGCAAGCCGGATGGCCTCCCTTGTGTCCATTAAATCGACGCCTTTCCCGTCGATGACCACGCGCACCTTCGGCGTCGTTATCTGCCTGTTGATACGCGGGAGTTTTTCTATCTCCCTGCGAGGGGGTTGAAACCTTTTTGCCATCCAGCCTCCTTAGCTGCACCGTTTTCTCAGGTCGGCTTTGCCGACATTCACGGACCTTACATAAAAATTAACATTGTTCCCGGACGTGCAAGCATAATTCGCTTACGGACAGCGCTCGTGGCCGATCCCGTTTTTGCAAATGTCAGCCGCTGCATCCTGGCGAAATCTCTACTATCAGTCGAGGCGAAACCTCTCCATAGGGAAGGCCTGACACAGTTCCTGCACGCCTGCCGCTACTTTTTTGATATTAGCCTCATCTGTCGGAGCCTCAAGCAGATCGCAGATCAGGTTGCCCACACGACGGAATTCCTCGACGCCGAGGCCGCGGGTCGTCAGTGCCGGTGAACCAAAGCGTACGCCGCTTGCCACAGCCGGCGGATTCGGATCAAAGGGGATGGTGTTCTTATTTGCCGTAATACCCGTATGATGCAGCGCATCTGCAGCCACCGCTCCGGTCAGACCGCGAGAAAAAACGTTCAATAGTACAAGGTGATTATCCGTTCCGCCGCTGACGACGGCGAATCCACGTGAAAGGAAGGTTTCGGCGAGGGCCTTTGCGTTGGCCTTCACTCTGAGTATGTATTCTTTATACTCGGGTTTAAGAGCCTCGCCGAACGCGACAGCCTTCGCTGCAATGACGTGCATCAGCGGTCCGCCCTGGATTCCCGGAAAAACCCTGCTGTTCAATGTTTTGCCGAGATCGAGATCGTTGGTAAGGATCAGGCCGCCTCGCGGTCCGCGCAGCGTCTTATGCGTCGTCGTCGTCACATAATGAGCGACGCCGACCGGCGTCGGATGCTCTCCCACGGCGACAAGACCGGCAATATGTGCGATATCGGCCATGAGAACGGCGCCGACTTCATCGGCGATCTCACGAAAACGATCGAACTCAAGAACGCGGGGATATGCCGAGAAACCGGCGATGATCATCTTCGGCTTATGTTCTTTTGCCAGCTTGCGAAGCGCGTCGTAGTCGATGCGATGATCGGATTCACGCACACCGTATGAGACGGGCCTGTACAGTCGCCCTGAGAAGTTCACCTTTGAGCCGTGCGTCAGGTGTCCTCCGTGTGAGAGGTCCATTCCAAGGAAGGTATCACCGGGTTCGAGGGCGGCGAGGAAAACGGCGGCATTGGCCTGCGCTCCGGAATGGGGCTGGACGTTCGCATACGAGGCGCCGAAGATCTGCTTCGCACGATCAATAGCAAGCGTCTCGACGGCATCGGCCTGCTCGCATCCGTTGTAGTAGCGCTTTTCTGGATAACCCTCGGCGTATTTGTTCGTCAGCGTCGAAGAATAGGCCTCAAGAACGCTGCGGCTGACGAAGTTCTCAGAGGCGATCATCTCGAGCGAATGCTCCTGTCTTTCATCCTCTTTTACGAGCACGTCGTAAACGGCCGGATCGGTATCTTTCAAAAAACGCTTTAACATCTGCTTCTCCTGTTTCCGTAAATATGATTGCACAAGCTATCCCGCAAAAAAGGCCTGTTCGTTTCTTTGCGGAATAGTCCTCATTCGATAATCATGCCTGCCCTGCTCCGGCCATAGCGGGATGCCCTTCAAGGATCCAGTCAGGCGAAGAGTACATGGTACGCGTTTTCTGTCGCGCTCTACGAATAATTTCATGCCGGATCGGCTCCGGGCAGAGCGTCGATTCTGTTCCCGTGTAAGACTTGAAGTGCGAAAGCAGCGAATTGTAGAAGCCCGAAAGATCGAACGTATCGGGAAGATGCATGAGGAATTCATCATGCGATCGGTTCTTTCTGTACTCGGGCTCGGCGGGCGGATGATTGAGAAACCGCGAAATAAACGAGATGATATCCTTCTGCACAAGCAGCGTGCCATGATGGACGATCATGCCGTATTTACGGAATTGCGCGTTTCCCGAGATCTTCTTCTGCAAGCCATGCGGATCCATAACGATATCGGACAGTCCGCGTACTCCGCACTCGATGCCCTGGGCCTCCAGGCTTCGCGTCACCATGCCGAGGAAGACCTCGTATGAATGCCGCACAGCATACAGGTCGGGATGATGCTCGACGGGCAGGAAGAAGCTGAAGTTCACGTTACCCGGACCGTGCAGCACCGTTCCGCCACCCGATACGCGGCGGGCGATCATCGGATGCCGCCTCCAGGTTCGTGGATCCATCGTCGGGCGGAACTGTTCGAGAAACTCGGGGCTGATGTTCTTGCGAGCATCACATGTTCGGCCGAGCACGATCGTATACGAATTCGACCAGAATCTGATAAAACCGCGCATGCCGAGGTTCCGATACTTTGCGCCGCAGTATTCGGCGACGGCATCTTCGATGGCAAGCGATAGATAGGGATTGCGAATCTTCAGATCGGGAAGTTCAAAGATCATGATTGGAACCTCTTTTTGACGACGAGCAACGTTCCGCGACTGCGATCGAAATAATGATAATCCGACAACGAGGTAATCAGGTAGAGGCCCAGACCATCCTGCCTGTACTCGCTCAAATCCTTCCCGGTCAGTTTATCATTTTTTACGGGAGCAAAGTCGCGAAAACGCATTTCAACAAACGTACGGAAGAATAGCAGATCGATGAATATCGCCCCGTCGGGTCGACCGCCGTAGGCATGCTTCATGATATTGGTCAGGGCCTCGCCGGCGATCAGCTTCATATCAAAGGCATCGGAACGCGAACAGCCATGCTGCAGGCAGAGTCTGTAGACGAAATCTCTGACCGGATGAAGGTGCGACGGCAAAGACGGGATTTGCATTCGAATACGATCGGAGCTCTCCTTCGTCGGCACATAACCCGTGCCCTCAAGAAGAGGATCGAGCCCGGAGCTCTCTTCGGCGATGTCAAATCCTGTCTGCGTCATTCCCTCGGTTTAAAGAGCTGCGGCCTTCGCCATCTTCTTTCGTTCGTTCGGATCGAGGAACTTCTTACGAATGCGAAGGCTTTTCGGCGTGATCTCCACCAGCTCGTCGTCATCAATGAATTCAATACACTGTTCGAGCGTTAGCTGACGCGGAGGAACAAGACGGACAGCCTCGTCCGAGCCGCTTGCGCGCACGTTCGTGAGCTTCTTTTCTTTGCACGGATTCACTTCAAGATCGTTCTCTCGCGAGCATTCGCCGAGAACCATGCCTTTGTAGACCTGAATACCGGGAGGCACAAAAAGAACGCCGCGTTCCTGGATCGCCCAAAGCGCATACGGCACGGCCACACCCTGCTCCATAGAGATCAGGGCGCCGTTCTTACGTCCCTGAATCGGACCGGCATAGAGATCATATTTTAAGAATACCGATGTTACGGCGGCGCTGCCGCGGCTTTCCGTAATAAGGAAGCTGCGAAAGCCGATCAAGCCACGCGTAGGAATGACGTATTCGATACGCGTCGTTCCGTGAACGGACGTTTCCATGGCGACCATCTCGCCTTTACGACGATTCAGTTCCTGAATGATCGTACCGCTGAATTCTTCGGGAAGGTCGATGATGAGCTGCTCATACGGTTCGGTGCGGCGTCCCTGCTCATCCTTCTTCAAGATCACTTCGGGGCGCGACACCTGAAGCTCGTAGCCTTCACGACGCATCGTTTCGACGAGTACAGAAAGATGAAGATCTCCGCGTCCCTGCACCTGAAATCGGTCCTTGCGCTCCGGATCTTCAAGCACGCGCATGGCGACGTTCGTCAGCGTTTCGCGAAACAGACGATCGCGAATCTGGCGTGTCGTTACGAATTTGCCCTCTTTACCGGCAAAAGGCGAATCGTTAACAAGGAAGAACATTGAAACGGTCGGTTCATCGACGCGAATCGGAGCACGCATCTCGACGTTCCCCTCGGCGCCAATCGTATCGCCGATGGCCAGTTCTTCAAGACCGGTGATGCCAACGATATCGCCGGCTACGGCCTCCTGCAGCTCAATGCGATCCATCCCCTCAAAACCGAGGATTTTGGTAATCTTGCCTTTCTTTGTTCCACCCTCGCCGGCGCACTCCACGGCCTGGTTCTTACGAATCGTGCCCCGGAAAATGCGTCCGATACCGACGCGCCCCATGTAGTCGTCATAGTCGAGGTTCATTACCTGCATCTGCAAGGCGCCGTCGGCGTTGCCCGAAGCGACGGGAACATGTTTTACAATGACGTCGATCAGCGGCAGCAGATCCTTATCCTCTTTGCCGGCCCGTGCCAGCTCCGTCGATGCGAAGCCGGACTTTGCCGAACAGTACACGATGGGGAAGTCCATCTGCTCGGGCGTGGCACCCAGCTCGTCAAAGAGATCGAAAACCTTATCGATCACCTTATCGGGAGCGGCAAAATCACGGTCGATTTTATTGATAACAAGAATGGGGCGATGTCCCATGCGCAGGGATTTATCGAGCACAAAACGGGTTTGCGGCATCGGCCCTTCGACGGCGTCGACCAGCAACAGACAGCAGTCCGCCATGCCGAGCACTCGCTCCACCTCGCCGCCGAAATCGGCGTGGCCCGGTGTGTCGATGATGTTAATTTTATTCCCCTGGTAAAAAACCGAGGCATTTTTGGCCCGGATCGTAATCCCTCGTTCTCGTTCGAGGTCCATACTGTCCATGACCCGTTCGCGATCTTCTTTCTGGTTGATCTGCCCTGTGGCCTTGAGGATTCCGTCAACGAGGGTGGTTTTGCCGTGGTCGACGTGAGCGATAATAGCAATATTCCGGATGTCCATACTTTTCTTCAGAGTCACGTTTTCCAGAGTGCCTCTGCCAGCAAGTCTGAAAAAAAAACGGAGCCTCGGTGTTCTCTCATTAACAGGCGGGCGATTGAAGCCGATTTAGAAAGGAGCTGTTCCGGAAGCCATCCAGGGTTTTTGCGATAGTATTTCGTGATATTCTCTTTTCTGTCAGATGTAGCATAAGAATATGATCATTTGGAAGGAAGAAACGTCATAATAATAGGCTGTCTGAGTCGTCGTCGGCTCTGACGAATCGAGGGAAGAATGATCGGGAATCAGAGATATCAATTTCAATGGGCACTTGACGACTCTTTGAATACGCTGATCCGGCACCGGGGCGATGCCGAACTGTCGAGGGCCGTACGGGAGTGGAAACTTCTGGGGATTGAGCTCGTCCTGCTGGTCGATTCCGGTCAGGGGATGGCGCTGGAATTTCTGGCGAGAGATATCCTTTTACAGAGCATGTCCGTGCATCTCATGCGCCTTGAAGAGCTTTTTGCTCGAGGAGCGCTTTCCCGCTTCCGGGATGAACGTACCCTGCTTCTGCATGCAGAATCGAATGAAGGGTTGCAAAAGGCCCTACACCTTGATCCCGTGCTTGACGAGCCTCCGATTGTCCTCAAGCCCATAATCACCGACGAGCCCGTGCAGCGACGGGTAGCACCCCACGAAAAGGCTCCCCGTGAAACGCCTCCCGAAGAAAAATCCGCCACTTCCGAGAAGAAGGAAGGCGGATCGGTAGTCCCCTTTCCATCGCGCCCGCCAGCTCAAAAAACTCCGGAATCGCATAGTGAACCGGAGCATACAGAGAAGCCGACCCTTTCGCCTCCTCCAACCGTTCCACACGCAGAAGTTTCTAAAACAGAGAAGCCGACCCTTTCGCCTCCTCCAACCGTTCCGCAGGCAGAAGTTTCTAAAACAGAGAAACCACCGAAAAAGCCCGAAGTCGCTGCACCGGCTCCACCACCCGCTCCTTCCATAGCGACACGGCAAGCGACACCGATCGCCCGGAGCGAGATCAAGGTATCGCGCTGGAATATCAAGGTTAAGACCATCGCCCTTCTCTCGGCTCTGATTGTTTCGGCGTTAAGCGCAATGATCTTCTGGGCCAGCATGGAATTCAGTAACGACGTAGCTCGTGACATCGAAGCCAATGCAACGCAGTTGAACGAGGTCGTCGGGCAGAAGGTACAGGTCATTCTTGAGCAGACCCGATACAGTGCTAACCTCATCGCAGCGAAGGCAGCCGAATCCGATGCACTGAGTTCCGAAGCCTTCCAGGGGAACCAGGATATCTTCGCGATCATCACGACGGAGCCGGTCGCCGATACACTTTCCGTTTCATCGACTCTTCTTAATAAAGAGCAGATGGATCTCAACGGCCTGATTGAGGACGATCTCACTCGTATTACCTCGCTCTATGGTTCATCGCTGGTAGCGGCTAAGACGGGAGCAACAACCGTCATGAACGCTTCGACCGGATTCCGCATGCCGCTCATCGTCATGTCTTTTCCGTCACGAGCTGAAGCCGGCAAGATTCTCGTCGTGGTTGCCGACGCTCGCCGTATCGGCGAGTCCTTTCTCGGCACCGACGCATCGTTAACCTTCATGGTCGATCGCAACGGAAGCATCGTAGCGCATCCCGATCCGACTGTGGTGCTCGGCGGAATGAGCGTGGCCAACCTGCCCGTTTTTCAAGAGATGATGAAAAGCACGCTTGATAAGGCGATGATCCGCTACGAATATGAGGGCAAATGGTACAGAGGAGCCTACAAGAAGCTGCCTCTTGCGGGGCTGGGTGTAATCTACACGATTGAAGAAGCGAAGGCCTTTGCTCGCGTCGAAGAAATCCGTAACCGAAACCTCTACGTTCTCGGCATCGTACTATCTCTGGCTATACTTGTCGGCTATTTCTTTGCACGAAGCCTGGCCCTACCACTGCGTGAGCTTGTTGGAGCCACACAGCGCGTTGAGAACGAAGACTACTCCGTCGCCGTAGAGCCACGAAGTGGCGACGAGGTTGGTGTTCTTGCCGCCTCGTTTAACAAGATGGTGAACGGTCTCGCTGAACGCGAGCGTATGAAAGACGCCTTCGGTCGTTTTGTTAACAAAGAGGTGGCTGAGCGAGCCATGCGCGGCGAGATCAAGCTGGGCGGTGAGAAGAAAGAATGTGCAGTCTTCTTCTCTGACCTTCGCGGATTCACAGCCATGTCAGAAAAGCTACAGCCCGAGGAAGTAGTCGAATATCTGAATCGTTACTTCACTCTCATGGTCGATTGTGTTGATAAAAGCCATGGCGTCGTGGATAAATTCATCGGCGACGCCGTCATGGCCACCTGGGGATCGGTGATCAGTCACGGTAACGATACGGCGAACGCAGTCGACGGAGCCCTGATGATGCGAAAGGCCCTGATGGAGTTCAACGTGTACAACGCCGAGCACGGCCTTCCGATCGCCAAATTCGGTTGCGGTATCAATACGGGGGCGGTTATTTCGGGTCAGATCGGCTCTGAGAAGAAACTTGAGTTCACCGTCATCGGCGACGCCGTAAACCTCGCCTCGCGTATCGAATCGCTTAACAAACCATTTGCGACCGACATCCTCATCTCGCAGGATGCCTATGATAGAGTCGCCGATTCATTCGACGTCGTAAAGATGCCCGCTATTAAAGTGAAAGGAAAATCGGAGCCGCAAACGATCTACTGCGTCCTCGGTAGAAAGGATGATCCCGATCGACCGAAGAACCTCGACGAATTGCGCAAAAGAGCCGGCATCGACTGGGGAACGAAGGGCGAGCTCGGTGCCGTGATGGAAGAGGATAAAGAAGAGAAGTATGAGATTATCCAGGAGTGACATCACCTTTACGGCGGTTGCGCTGCTTGTTGCCGCGTTGCTTTCGATGTTGCTGTACCTTGATCTCAACCGCACGCTTGATGCCGGTGATCGTCAACCTATAGGCAAGATCGTCTTTAAGGAACGGGTCGCTCAGAGGCGGCTTGATCGCGAACCCGTCTGGGAAAACCTTCGCACCGAGACCCCTGTATATAACCGCGATACAATTCGTACAGAAAATCTATCTGAAGCTGAAATCGTATTAAACGACGGAAGCCGTATCGCTCTCGAAGAAAACACGTTGATTGTATTGAATTTTGCAAATAACGAGGCCCTTCTGGATTTCTCATATGGAGGCATTCGCGCCGCCTCCGGCGATGGTGCCGATCTGAAAGTGCGTTCCGGCGACACCGAAGTGAATCTTGCCGATGCCGAGGCTCGCCTGTCCTCCGACAGTCCCGACTCTCTGCAGCTTGAGGTCAAGAAAGGTAAAGCCGGTCTACAGCGTGACGGGCAATCAAACGAAATCTCAGAGAATGAAGTGGCCTCGCTGGATGGCAGCGAAATCAAAACACGCCTCGCTTCTGCAGCGCTTGTCGAACCGGCAGACGGGGAGCGAAGAATTATCGAAAGCGATAAAAGCCGCGTTCTCTTTCGATGGACCGCCGCTAAGCCCTCAAAGTTTGAGCTTTCGCGAACGCGCGACTTTCGCGCCGTAGTCATGAGTCAGCCAGCTGTGGGCTCAATCGACCTTTCCCTTTCTTCGGGAGTTTATTTCTGGAGAGTCGTTCCGGCAGACGAACAGCCAACTCCACCGCGCAGCCTGTCCCTTTTACAAAAGCGTGGCGTCGTATTGCATTCTCCTCAGAACGGACGCAGCCTTCCTGTTCGCGGAACAGAGGCTACGGTACAATTCTCATGGTCGCAGCTCGATCTTGCCAGTTCCTATCAGATCATCGTCTCGCGTGATGCAGCCGGTAACGATGTCGTTCGTCAGGAAACGGCACAAACCACTCTGCTCACAATGCCTCTTCCACCGGGTAACTACTTCTGGCGTGTAAAGCCGGTGAGCTCGGTCGCAGACGCGGTTTCGCCATCGGCTGTAAATTCGTTTGAAGTGAAGCGCCTCGAAAAAATGCCTCCTCCTGTTCCCGTGGCTCCGGCCGGGGCTACACTTCTACAACGCGTCGTCGCCGAGAAAGGCATGGTTTTCGCCTATAAATCAACCATTCAGGGAGAGCGTTATACAGTTCAGATTTCATCCGATGCAAAATTCGGCCAGCCTGTTGTCAGCGAATCGACAACGACAGGATCTCTGCTTCTCAAGCGAAATCTACCGGAAGGCACGTACTACTGGAGAGTGCTGACCGAAGATGGAGATCCGTCGGGCGTCTTGAATTTTTCGATACGCAGCCAGACAGAAGTCACTTCGATCTTTCCTGTCGCCGATCGCTCCGTCGTCCTTGAACGCGACGAAGCCGTCGCAGTGCGCTGGCAGGGATCGGCCGGCATCCCGGGCGGATACCGCCTGGTTATCTCGGCAAACGCCGATCTCAAAGATCCTGTTGTCGACCAGCCTTCCGCCTCTGAAGGCAGTCAGGTAAAGCTTGGACCGGGCCAGTATTTTTGGAAGGTTATACAGACGGGATCGTCAGGAGAGGCGCTTGGTGAAAGCCGCATCGAACGCTTCACCGTTGCCGTTCGACCGCCGAAGGTGATGCCCGTGTATCCGCTGGCTCAGGCACCTGTTGATATGACACAGCAGGAAAACATACTTTTCCGATGGCAGCCCGTCGCCGGAGCAACGGCCTATCGTTTCAGGCTGTATAGAGAACCTGGCCGCAAGCAGGTATTCGAACAGTTCACGCCCGTCAATCAGCTCCTGTATACCCGCCTTGATCTTCTGGATACGGGCCTTTTCACCTGGTCGGTAACGGCTCGCACAAAAGGAACGGATGCCGAGAGCGAAGAGACGGTCGTTCCATTCCGTATCAGCCTGGATCAGGGGCAGAAACCGGAATTCATCAGTCCTGATACGATCTTTGTGAAGTGAGATATGAAAGATAAACTCAAAACATCAGCAGATCGTAAGGCGAAGATCGCCGGCACCGACCGATTCCATTTCGCTGCCGCCCGTCACAAAGCTCTACCGGGGCTCTGTACTCTCTATGGATTCACTCTTTTCGCAGTTTTGCCGCTGCTTCTAAGCGGTGCAGGCATCTCGCTTCAGGCTCAACCGACTGAAAAGCAGAGCACAAACGAAAAAACCGAAGAGAAGCAGACGACGGTGGACGCACCCGCCGAAGGCGAGAATATTTCTATTGATGTGGAATGGAATAAAGTTACCGGAGCTGAGAAGTATCGTCTGGAAATTCGCACACCGGCCGGCAAACTCGTCGCCGAAAAAGAAACGACCGACACAAAGGCCACCATCGTTCTGCCGCCCGGAGAATACGAAAAGCGCCTCGGCCTCATCAACAAGTTCAACAAGCTGTATCTCTGGACGGATTGGAATCCGCTTCGCATCATTCGCGTGCTGCAACCGGGCATGGAGCTGGCCGCGCCGGTCGGCCCCATCCCCCGCGACGGTGGACGCCGCACCATACGCTTGAAGACCGAAGGTGAAATGCCGCAGACGCGTTACTATCTCGTCGATTCACAGGGAAAAGAACGTTCCGTAAAAACCGTTCGAAACGGCGATGAGGTATCGATCGATATCGATCCCGATTCTATGCCTCCCGGAGAATATGACCTCGTTATGGAAAACCCCGAAGGCAAGCGTGACGTAAAGAAAGACATCGTCGTAATCGACCGATCACCGACCGAGAAAGCCGAAATGCGACGCAATAACTTGCGTTATGCGATGCTGATTCCCGGTATTCCGCAGCGCGATAGAGGACAGAAGCTGAAAGGAAACGCTCTCATGGTATCGTTCTTCGGCTCGCTGGCCTTTACCGCCTATTCGTATCAGAAGGCGACATCGGCCTACAATCGCCTGCAATCCGATCCCGTATATGGTCTTTTCAAAGACTCTACGACGACGGCGGCGCTGAGCAATCAGCTGTCATCGAATCAGGCGGTGTATCTTGCCGCCCTCGCCGGCTATGATCGCTGGCAGGCCGATACGTCGACCTATAACCGGTATCGAGTCTATTATTATGCCGGGGCCGCTCTGACGGCGGGACTATACGCCTACCACCTCGTCGACGTCTACCGCTTCGATATCGGCATGACGCGCACGGCATCGGGCGAGCCGGCGATCAGCACCGGCCTTACCTGGAATTTCTAACAGGCTGCTGAAAAGCAGCCTGCTAAAACTGTGTGCGGCGGGAGGGCTGACGTTCAAGAACATCGGCCCGGGCGCTCAGATCTTCGCCGAGAAGCAGGCGGACGCTCACCGATCGTCCCTCGATGATATCGCCTTCGAGCACGTCGATTTTCACCTGACCGGCCTGCACGTTGCCTTTCATCACCTGAACGTGCACACCGCGGCTTTTCTCGCCGCGGATGTCGCCTTTCAAATAAACGACCGATACGTTCTTGCAATTGATCAGATCGCCTTCGACGTAATCAAAGTTCAGATTGCTTCTGGAGATGAGATCTCCTCGATGCACTCGAGGAGATTCGCCTTCGGACTGTTTGCATGCTGCAAACGTAGCGCTCATCGTAAACGCGATCGCTGCCAGCAGCATCAGCCGCACTGTAGTTTTCTTCTGCATGGTTTCAGCGCTAAGATATCAGATCTTTCGCACAGCGGCCAGGTTTTTCTGAAGCTCCGCGTCGCTCATTTCACCGTCGCCCAGCTTACCCTGCAAAAAGGCGTCATACGCCGACATATCAAGATGACCATGACCTGACAGATTGAAAACGATAACCTCGGATTTTCCTTCTTCACGGCAGCGAAGCGCCTCACGCATAGCTCCATGAACGGCATGGGTAGATTCCGGCGCCGGAATAATGCCCTGCACCTTAGCGAAAAGTGCCGCCGAAGCAAAGCAATCGTTCTGTTTCAGAGCGACCGCCTCGATCAGATTCTGATTGAGAGCGTGGCTGATAATGGGCGCGGCTCCATGATATCGCAATCCGCCGGCGTGGATGGGGCTCGGAATAAAATCATGGCCCAGCGTATGCATGGGCATAAGCGGAGTCATTCCGATCGCATCACCGAAATCATAGGCAAAGACGCCCCTGGTTAACGTAGGGCATGCGGCGGGCTCGACGGCGACGATGCGCATCGACTCGCCCTTGATCTTACGATTCACAAACGGCAGAACAAAACCGCCGAAATTCGAGCCCCCTCCGAAAGATGCAAGCAGCACGTCGGGCTTCTCGCCGGCCAGGGCCAGCTGCTTCTCGGTTTCCAGACCGATGATGGTTTGATGCAGAACTACGAAGTTCAGAACGGAACCGAGCGAGTATTTCGTATGCTCGTCTTTTACAGCCATCTCAACCGCTTCAGAGATGGCGATGCCGAGCGAGCCAGGAGAATCGGGCGTTTCGGATAGGATCTTGCGGCCGGCGTCGGTTTCGGTCGATGGAGAAGCGACGACACGCGCCCCGAAAAGCTCCATCATATTCTTGCGATAGGGCTTCTGATTATAGGATACCTTTACCATGTAGATAAGGCATTCGAGACCGAAGTGGTTGCAGGCAAAGGCAAGGGAGCTACCCCACTGGCCGGCTCCCGTTTCGGTCGTGATACGGCGCACGCCTTCTTTCTTATTATAGTATGCCTGTGCTACGGCCGAATTCGGCTTATGCGAACCTGTCGGCGATACGCCTTCGTATTTAAAGTAGATTCGCGCCGGTGTATCAAGGGCCTTCTCAAGAGCTCGTGCTCGAATCAGAGGAGCCGGCCTCCAGAGCCGATAGATATCGACGACCTCGCCCGGAATCGAGATCCATCGCTCCTGCGACATCTCCTGCTCGATGAGGGCCTGGGGAAAAAGAGGACCCATATCGGCCGCCGCAATGGGCTGCCCTGTACCCGGATGCAACGGAGGATGCATCGGATCGGTAAAATCAGCCTGTATGTTATACCAGGCATCAGGCATCTCAGATTCATCAAGATGATAGAACAGTCTTTCGCTCATTGTTACTCCCGCCGAAGGCCTATAAGGCCATTCCTTTTTTTAAGCGCATCTGCGCCGCATGCTCGATTCTCAGGAACCGGTCTCTGCTGTATACTGGATTTCAGATATGCGCTTCTCGATTTTATGATTGATGTCTTTTTCAGCGAAATCCCAGCAGATACGAATGGCGTTTTTAAAGGCCCTCGCATTAGAGCTTCCGTGACCGATCACACAGGCGCCGTTCACGCCGAGCAACGGAGCGCCTCCGTATTCGGTATAATCCATGCGGCGTCGGATCTCGGTCAGGACGGGCTTCAATAGAAAGGCGCCCGTTTTAGCCAGGCTTGATTCTTCAATACCTTTGATGAGGATGCGAAAGATCGTTGCGGCCAACCCCTCCGTCGCTTTAAGGACGACGTTACCGACAAAGCCGTCACAGACGACGACATCAACCTGCCTTGGCGTGCCGCCGTACAGATCCCGCCCTTCGATATTGCCCAGAAAATTCAGATCGAGCTTTTCAAGATCACGGCAGGCCTGCACCGAGACGACGTTGCCTTTCTTGTCTTCTTCTCCGTTCGATAGAACGGCCACAAGCGGCTTCGGCACACCGAGAATCTCGCGCGCATACAGCTCGCCCATGATGGCAAATTCCACAAGCCATCGCGCCTTCACGTCGACGTTTGCTCCGGAATCGACAAGAACGGTCGTGCCGCCATCTTCACGCGGAATGGGCGATGCGATCGCCGGACGGCTTACTCCACGAATCCGCCCCATCTTGAAAAGGGCGGCAGCCATCGTTGCCCCGGTATTGCCCGGTGAGAAGAAGCCGATAGCCTCTTTGCGTCGTACAAGATCGGCACATACGACGACGGAGGCATCGGGTCGATCTTTTACGGCGCGCGAAGGGGATTCGTCCATTCCGATCACACCGCGGGCCGGTTCGATGAGAATCATGTCACGATCAAAAGAATAGCCTGCAAGTTGCCGTTCGAGGATTTCAGGGTCGCCCACAAGAATAACCCGGGCATTGTACTCATGCACGGCCTGCACGGCTCCGTCGACGGCCGGGGCGGGGCCGTGATCGCCGCTCATCGTATCCACTGCAACATACACATCCACAGCAAATCAAGCAGTGGCGATATGTCAACACGGATCAAGCGAGGACCTTGACCACAAGCGTTCAGGGCCTTAGCAGCGGGCAAGGACGGGCTCGCGCTCCAGCTCGACACCAAACCGTTCTTTTACAGAGTCGACGATCCTATCGGCAAGGGCAAGAAGAGCCTCTGTAGTGCCGCCTCTGTTCACAAGGGCCAGGGCGTGGGCCTTCGAGATGCCCACGCCGTTCTCGGTATAACCTCGCACAAAACCGGAGTTTTCCACGAGCCAGGCGGCAGATAGCTTCACCGTCTCTCCCGATGGATATGCAGGAAGCGACAGCCCGAGACGTGCCGCCCTGTTGCGACATTCTTCAAACTGATCCTCGCTGAGAACGGGATTCGTAAAAAACGATCCCGCCGATTTCGAATCGGGGTCAGAGGAATCGACAACCATCGACTTACGTCGGCGAATGGAAAACACACTCGTTCGAAGTAACTGTAGCTCCTCCTGCCGGTTCGGTCCCCTTCCCTTTTCGTTTGCGAAGGAATCGACGGCCTTTGCAAACGCCTCTTTCAGCTCGGGATAGGAAGGCTCTGGATCTGCTTCGTATAAACGAAATCTCACCTCGGTAATAATGAGCGGATAACCTCTCTTAAAAGAGCTGTTACGATAAGCAAAGCCGCAATCCGATTTTTCGACAGTCCGTATCTCACCCGTCTCAGCATGAACGCCCGTGACGCTAACAATCGTCGACGCAACTTCCTGTCCGTAGGCTCCGACGTTCTGCACGGGCGTCGCACCGGCCAATCCGGGAATGCCCGACAGGCTTTCGATGCCCGACAGGCCCGATTCGATCGATCGGGCAACGACGTCATCCCAGACTTCGCCGGCAGCGACAGTCATGTCGCAACCGGATCGCTCAAGGCCTTTCATTTGAAGATGAATTACAGTGCCGTCGAAGCCGGCGTCGCGAAAGATGGTGTTGCTGCCTCCGCCTAAAACGTAAAGTGGATGCGCCTTTGCATGAGTCCATGCAAGGGCCTCGCGCAGATCGTCAGTGGAGTAAACAGGAATAAAGAAACGGGCTCGGCCTCCCAGGCCGAGCGTCGTCAGCGGAGCGAGCGGAACGTCGCGCCGAATATCAATGCCCACGATCCGACTTCACCTTCTGATAGAGTCGTTCGAGAGCGCCCAGGCGCTCCGCTTCGTTCTCGATACCAAATGGGTTAACCTCTTCGGTGGATGCGGCCTCTTCCAGACGCCGGAATCGCTCGATGAATTTCTCGGTCGATCGGTGAAGCGATCGCTCTGAGGAAACGGCAAGATGACGGCCGAGATTCACAACGGAGAAAAGCAGATCGCCGAGTTCGTCTTCAATACGGTCCCGGCGCATGTCGCTTAACGGGGAATCGGTCGCCTCATAAGTAGCGCCAAGCTCGGCCTCAAGCTCGTCGATCTCAGAGCGCAATACGGAAAATATCGATGCAAGGTCGCCTCGCTTCCAGTCGAAGCCCTTCCGCGAAGCTTTGCTCTGAATCTTATCGGCACGGATCAACGCAGGCAGATGCCCGGTCTTCTCGCCGAAGCGCGGCTCTTCGCCTCTGGCGCGCTGCTCGCGTTCTTTGAGCTTCTCCCAGTTTTTCAGTATCTCTTTCTGATCAGATGTTTGTAGATCGCCGAATACATGCGGATGGCGAAAGACAAGCTTATCAGAGACGGCCTCATAGACTTCGGCGGCCCGGAAAAGCCCCTTCTCTTCGGCCAGTCTACAATAGAAGAGGACGAGGAAGGCAAGATCGCCCAGCTCTTCTTTTAGATTCTCAGGATCGCCCGACTCGACGGCAGCGACGACCTCGCTGGCCTCTTCAAGCAGGCCTTCTTTCATGGAGTGGAAATCCTGGGCGCGATCCCACTCACAGCCATCCGGTTCGCGCAGGATGGCCGTAATCTCTTTCAGACGATGGAATGGATCGGCTGCGTTTTGCAACCGGAGGGCCTTTTCAGAGCCCGGAGCGGTCATTTTCCGCCTTTCAGCTCTTTCAGCATCTCCTGACGGCGAGAGAAACGCTCACCGGCATTGAGAGACAGCCACTGTTTTTTCAGGTCGTCGACCTTAGTTCCCTTTTTCAGAGCATAGCGATTCAGCAGTTTTGCCGTCTTTCCGTTCATCCCGCCAGATTTCATAAAAAGGCCGCGCTGTCAAGTTCCAACCGCACCCACCTTCGGCCGTGCGGGTGGTGCTCTGTTGTCTGGTTGAGCACCAGGCCCGGCACGCTCCGCTCTCAGGTGGGTGCGGTTGGAACGGTATTAGTTGGAAGCGAGAATTGAATGGCCCCAGGCCTGGTTCGAGCCGGTGCGGGTGGAACGGAACTCCTAGCATGGAGCGATGCAGCCGGAGCTGGCAATGGTGTATGCAATTAATGTTAGAAAAAAGGCCGGTGACAGGCAATCGGCGGAAAAAATCTACCGGGATTTTTCGAATGGGTCCATCTGATAGTTCACGGGGACCGTATGTTGATTCAATCCGAAAAACCTGCCGCTTCAAGAGAGCCTGTATCTCTTCAGCGGAGTCAGAGCAAGCCGAGGCTTTTTATTATCGGCGGGGATGCGGCAAGTCGCTCTCTAACCGAGCGGTTGGGCAGAGAAACCGGATTTCATTGCTTTCAAGCCGCCGACGGCCAGCAGGCCCTGCATCTCATAAACCGACATGGAACGGCTGATTGTTATGTTCTGGATTCAAGTCTTCCCGACATCGGCCACGATCTCATCAAGCAGATCCAGGAGGCCGACACGCATCCCGTCATCATCATTCAGACTGCCGAATCGCACCCGGAGGAAATCGTTGCGACGATGAAGCTTAACGTCTTCGATTACCTTATCAAACCGCTCAATCCCGATCAACTGAAAACCACGCTCATTAGCGGCTGGCAACATAGAAGCGATTTGCTTGCTCGCAAACGACTCGAACAGCAATCCTCGACGAAGCTGCGAACGCACTTACAATGGTTAACCTACAAAGAACAGAACAAGGCGGAACATGCCCATTCCTATGAAAGAAATCTGATCCATAATCTGATGACTTCGATGAATCAGGGGGCGGGATTCGGCAGCATTCTGACGATGATCGATTTACTGCGCCTGAAATCACGCAAATCCGATGAAAACCAGTTTATCGTCCCGGCCGACCTTCTCAGCCGGCTTTTCCAGATGAGCGACGTGTCGAGAAACCTTCTTAATGGACTCGAATCCATCATTGAAGTCATAGAGCGTCAGTTCAATCTGATGCCGACACAGCTACTGGCCGTGCAAGAGCATTTTAATCACCTGTATAGAGGGCTTTCAGAGAAGATAACGATCAGGCAGGAGGTGAAGTTCCATAGCAATCCCGAATCGGTCTCTCTGGAGGTGGATCTAAACAGCGTGGGACTCGCCCTTGAGGAAATGTTGATCAACGCGTTAAAATATACTCCCGATAGCGGGCGAATCGATTGCTACACCCATCAGGCAAACGGTTATGCCGTTCTATCAGTCATGAATCATGTCGCCGAAGCCGGCAGAATTCCGCGAGACTTTGAGCGCCTTGTCATCGAGCCCTTCATCAGGCTGCATCCGCCCGTTGAAGGCATGGAACAGGTAGAACGCTTCGGCCTTGGGCTCGGGCTTTCCGTCGTTAACCATATAGCGAACAAGCATGGCGGGATGTTTTTGATTCAGGAAGTACGCGATCATATGGACGGCGCCTCGCGCCAGAGAATCCTTGCCGAACTCTTTCTGCCGCTTGCGGATAAATAATTCAAACCCGCTCCCGGCGACTCTAAGGCCGCATCGCTTAAACCTGAAATTCCGGATCGCGGGCGGGCTCTCAACTCAGGAACTTGAATTCGTCGTCTGGCGTGCGTACGATCGACGTATTCTGACGCGAAGGCGTCCGGTTTTCGGGATAGTCGGTCGTGAAGTGAAGACCGCGGCTTTCATGGCGATGACGCGCCGAAAGAATGATCAGCTTTGCCACGACGGCAAGATTGCGCAGTTCAAGGATTTTGTTCTGAATGACCGTTCTACGATAGAAATCCATAATCTCATCACAGAGCAGATTCATGCGTCTCAGGGCGCGATCTAGACGCAGATTGGAGCGCACGATGCCGACATAGTTCCACATAATATGCCGGATCTCGCCGTAGTTATGCTGAACCAGAATCCACTCTTCAGGGTTATCCAGGCCCTCTTTATTCCAGGGTCGGATCTTTTCTCTGTCGTCGCGAATCGGATTCGCCTTCAGATCGGCGGCGATGCGACTGCCGAATACAAGGCCTTCAAGCAGACTGTTTGAGGCCAGACGGTTCCCGCCGTGCACACCGGTCGAGGCGACCTCGCCCGCGGCGTACAGGCCCTTCAGGCGGGTGCGGCCGAAAAGATCGGTTTCAATGCCTCCGCACATATAATGAGCGGCCGGTACGACGGGAATGGGCTGCTTTGAGATATCGATGCCGCGACTGAGACATGTAGCATAGATGTTCGGGAATTTATGCATCAGCTCTTCGGCCGGATGATCGCTGACATCAAGCCATACGTGAGGCGAGCCGCTTTTCTTCATCTCGGCGTCGATCGCTCTTGCGACGATGTCTCGGGGGGCGAGCTCTTTGCGTTCGTCGTATTCATGCATGAATGGACGCATCTCATAGCTGAGAAGCCTGCCGCCGAAACCGCGCATCGCCTCGGTGATCAGGAAAGAACGCCGTCCGGGATCATAGAGACAGGTCGGATGAAACTGATAGAACTCCATGTTAGAAACGACGGCGCCGGCCTTGTAGCCGAGAGCGACACCGTCTCCCGTAGCCACCTCGGGATTCGTGTTGTGCAAATAGACGTGCCCTGCTCCGCCGGTAGCCAGAATGGTCGCCCTGGCCCTGATTACGAAGATCTCCCATGTTTTGCGGTTATACACGTAGGCGCCGAAGCAGGCCGGCTCTTCTGCGCCCGGATTACCGCCTTCAAGATGATAACGCGTGATCAGTTCCACGGCGGAGTGGTGTTCGAGGATCTTCACGTTCTTGCTGCGCACGGCGTCGGCGAGAACCAGCTCAACCTCTTTCCCTGTAAGATCGCCGGAATGAACGATGCGATTATGCGAATGACCGCCTTCGCGGTGCAGATCCAGCTCTCCGCCGGGCCCTGTTTCAAAACGAGCGCCCAGCTCGATGAGTCGGCGAATATGATCGGGCCCCTCCGTAACAAGCACCCTGACCGCTTCGGGGTCGCAGAGCCCGGCCCCGGCATCAAGCGTATCGCGAATATGACTCTCAAACGAATCGGTGGCGGCCAGCACAGAAGCGATGCCGCCCTGCGCATAGGCCGTATTCGATTCGACGAGATCGGCCTTCGTTACGAGAACGACCGATCCAAGGTCGGCAAGCTGATAGGCCGTATACAGCCCCGTTACGCCGCTTCCGAGGATCAGGAAATCGCAACTCAGCTCAGCCATCGTGTTCAGGGAGCGGCGCCGCTTTTCATCGCCTTCAGATACGGCAGAGCCCGGATCAACATAGCATCAGGTTTCACCGCATCTTTTTCATGCCCTTTGAGAAAGTTCTCGGCGGCCTGTGATTCGGCTGCGGCAAGCTGCTTCAAACGTTCAATCCAGGCCCGACGCGCCGGATCTTCTTTTTTCTGCTGGAGCTCGGGCAGGTGCTTCCACATATCCTCTTCGCGAAAACGCACGGGATAGGAGCCGTCAACCTCGTCTGAAACCTTGATATCGGGCTCAACGCCAAAGACCTGGATCGTATAGTTATTGGGCGCATAATAACGAGCCGTCGTCACCTTCACGATAACGGAGTCCACGGGGCGCAGGGATTGCACAGAGGCCTTGCCGAAGGATCGCTCTCCGAGAATCAGCGCGGCGTTATGATCTTGTAGAGCTGAGGCTACGATCTCGCTGGCCGAAGCTGAGCCAGCATTAATGAGCACGATGATGGGCACGTCCTTGCTGTTCACAACGAGCCTTCTTTCACGGCTCTTACGACGGGCCTTCTCTTCTCTCGAACGAATCTCGACGACGACGGTGTTATCGGGCAGGAACAGCCCGCCCACGTTGATCGCCTCTTCGAGATCGCCGCCCGGATTCCCGCGCAGATCAAGGATGATACCATCCAGCCGTCCGTCGGCCTTTTCAAGCAGCTGGTAGTATTCATGCCTGATCAATTCAGAAGGTCGCTTTTTATCGAAAAGAAACGACGATATCTTGATGATACCGACTCGCATCGGCATAAAATCCTTATACGGTAGATCAAGCAGATAGTTCGACGATACGGCCTTCTGCTCGATCTTCGCACGCTTGATGCGAATGGATATTTGCTCGACCTCCGTCGTCCTTTCCACATCGAGAACGACGGCCGTATCTTTCTTTCCACGTATGCGTTTGACGACTTCAGAGAGATTCAGGTTTTCAATGCTCTTTCCATCAACCTTGCGAATGATATCGCCCGCTCGCAATCCGGCCTTTAACGCAGGCGATCCAGGAAGCGGAGTCTCGACGATCACATCGCTGGAGCCGCCTCCGCGAAGAAGGGCGCCGATACCCTCAAAAGACGAATCCTCGGATTCTTTGCGCATCTTATCCCACGACGTATTATCGATCACGGCGCTATGCGGGTCCATGTTCTGCAAGAATCCGTTTGCAGCGGCGAAATAAACGTAGTGCATGCCAAACGGCGTATCGGCATAAGGATTTTCGCCCTCAAACGTAGAAGGCAGCTCTTTGTAGCTGTCAAGGTTCGCCTCTATCCACGTCATAACGCGAAGGAAGTCATCGCGAGAGAACTTCACGGAATCCCATGCCGTTTCCAGTTCCTTCTGTTCTTTTTTCAGCTGATCGCGAAACTTTTCGGCCTCGGCGTTTTTCTGCGCCTGCGTCATCGTCTTGCGACGGGCCTTTTCGCGGGCCTCTATGGCCTTGCGGCGTTTTTCAAGCTCTTTATAGTCGGGCACGATGATAACAAAGGCATCGTCGGCGCTGATCTTTATCTTCTTTCCTGGAATCTGACGTTCGGGAGCGACAATCTCGGGCATACGCGAATAGAACGACTCGGGCATCATGAGAAGGCCTGCCGGCAGGGTCTTGAAGGCCTCTTCGGCGGCCCCGATGTAGCAGCGCCGGGCTACGACCATCTCGGGATCGAGATAGTTGGAAAGGGCGTGCTCAACAACGCGATCAAAATTATCCTGCGAGAATCCCTGCGGAACCTCTTTACTCTGCGCCGGATCACATCCGCAGAAGCCGGCGTACAGCAGTAGAGCCATCGAGGCCAGGATTTTTGTGAATTTCGGTATTCCACGTTTCATATCAGGGATTTCTCTTTAAATAGCAATTTGGACGAATGCGGCAATGATCCATCGGCACTTTGATTTTTCAATTGATTTTTATGACGGTTCGGATGCCGGCCAGGTTCCCTGATAATTCTGGCAGAATGGGCATGATTGTAAAGAAGTGTTCGGCTGCTCCCCTGAATTACAGGCTCCTGCCAACCGAAAATAGAACAGATGAGCGAGTTGCAGTCCTTCAGCGCCGAATCCCTGAAAAAAGATACTGTCGTATCGCTGACCCTCTACAGGGTGCTCAAAGGCCTCATCAAAGAGGGCTTTGACCTGTACACCGATGCAGAGGGTCGCATCACCTTAATCCGGCGGATGCGCAATCAGCCCTGAGCTGTAGCAAAAACCGGCTTCAACGCTCCTTCATACGCTCTGACCGCGACCTCTGTCTCAACCTGAAACAGGCCAAAGTCAAGGCGTTCGCCGCCGGTGACGCCGATCTCGATCGCGTTAAGGCCATGCCGGGCCAGCACATCTTTCATAGCAGAAAGCTTTTCGGGCTGTGCGCTAACGATGATGCTGGCCGAGGTTTCTCCGAAGAAGAGTTTATCAGGACGCCCGACCTTCTTCGCAAGCTCGCCAACAACAGCTTCGGATAACTGAAATCCGACCGACGTTTCAAAATAAGAATTGTACGACATTCTGAAGAGCGCCGCGGCCAGGCCTCCGATAGAAAGATCGGCCGCCGACTGCAGCAATCCATTTCGCGAGCTCTCCTGCAAGAAGGCATGAAGCGCCTTCTCGGTATCGGGGCGCAGTTCCGGGGCGATACCCGCAACGACTGACCTCTTCTGCCACAGGTACTCCGATCCGCCGAAGGTGGGCAGGAAATCTCCAATCAAGAAGATGCGTTCACCGGATTGCTTGAAAAAGGGGCCGATGGCCTTTTCTACATCGTCAACAAGGCCGACCATGCCGATCGTCGGACAGGGAAGAATCGGCCCTTCTTCGCTCTCATTATAGAAAGATACGTTGCCGCCCGTAACGGGAATACCGAGTTCACGACAGGCATCTCCCATGCCTTTGATGCTGCCGGCGAACATATAATAGTTTTCGGGAATATAGGGATTTGCAAAGTTCAGGCAGTTGGTGATGCCAAGCGGTTCCGCTCCGGTCACCGCGACGTTGCGTGCCGATTCATATACGGCAAGGGCAGCGCCGCGCGCCGGTTCGAGATATACGAAGCGCGGATTGCAGTCGGTGCTCACCGCAAGGCCGCGGTGCGTTTCGGGCACGGGAGAGGCAGCCACACGGGACGGATCATCGGCAAAGTTCGCAAGCTCGATATCTTCCATTAAGATGTTCGGAATACGAATAACGCCGCCATGCCCGCCGGGGCTCTGCACGCGCACAAGGCCGACCTCCGTATCATACTGTTCATAAACGGGACGCTTTGAACCAATATTCGGCGAGCCCAGTAACTGAAGCAGATCACCGGCCAGATCTTTCGACTGGGATACCTCGCCGTCGCCGAATCGGGCGACACGGTCGATATGCTCGGGACGACGCTGTTCGCGCACATAGCGTGGCGCTCCGCCGCCAAGCACAAGCGATTCGGCAGGCATATCGGCGCAGAGCTTTCCGTTATGGAACAGGCGCAGTCGTCCGGATGTCGTCACCGTACCGATGATCTCTGCGTGAAGATCCCACTTTTCAAAGATACGTCGGATCGTCTCTTCCTGGCCTTTTTTGCCGACGACCAGCATACGCTCCTGCGATTCTGAGAGCATGATCTCGTAGGCGTTCATACCCGTTTCGCGAAGAGGCACGCGGTTCAGATCGATATCCATGCCGACCTTGCCTTTCGCGCTCATCTCGCTTGTGGAGCAGGAAAGCCCCGCAGCTCCCATATCCTGGATGCCTTCAAGGGCGTCGGATCGAATCAGCTCCAGCGTCGCCTCAAGCAGAAGCTTCTCTTTAAAAGGGTCGCCTACCTGAACGGCGCTACGTTTGCTTTCGCTTTCTTCTGAAAGGTCGCGCGAAGCAAAGCTTGCGCCATGGATGCCGTCACGCCCCGTCGTCGCCCCCACATAAAAAACCGGATTGCCCTCGCCCTTCGCCGTTGCGGTGGCCATGCGGTCGGTACGCGCCACGCCCACCGTCATCGCATTCACCAGGCAGTTTCGCGAATAGGTCGGATCAAAAAAGGCCTCTCCGCCGGCGACGGCGACTCCGAGGCAGTTGCCATAAAAGGCGATGCCTTCGACGGCCTTTGTGAAAAGATGTCGGTTGCGCGGCTCGGCAGGAGGCCCGAAGCGCAGCGAGTTCAGCGAACAGATCGGACGGGCGCCCATCGTAAAGATATCGCGCATGATACCGCCCACGCCTGTGGCCGCCCCCTGAAACGGCTCAATCGCCGTCGGATGGTTATGCGACTCGATCTTGAAAACGACGGCCAGACCGCCCCCGATGTCGATGGCGCCTGCATTCTCTTCGCCCGCCGTGGCCAGGTTTCGCGAGCCCTCGGTCGGTAAGGTCTTCAGCTGTAGAATGGAATTTTTATAACTGCAATGCTCCGACCACATGCCGGAGTAAACGCCGAGCTCCGTAACGGTGGGAATACGCCCGAGGAAGCCTTTGATGCGCTCGAATTCTTCTTCGGTCAGGCCATGCTCGAGGGCATCCTGAAGGGTGATCTCTTTTTCCGTGTAAAGCTCCATACAGATCCAGACCGTCGGCCGGGCGAAGCCTGTCGAGGCAGAATCAGGAAGAGGGGGCGCTATTTTGCATCAGGGCGGATGAGGAATCGATTCGCCATCGATTCAGGCCAGGCCGCAGGGGGCGCATGGGGCCGCATCGATTCGCAGGAAAATAGAAATCTGAATTTTTTTTGAGAAATGCAGTGTGACGCAGACTATATAAGGCGTATGAAACAGGAAGATAGCTCACCATCCTTCTCTCGTTCCGATGAAACGGCCGCCTTTGCCGATGTCTACTTTCTGACCGGGCAGCCCTTTTTCGAAGAGACGGCCAGCGCCTCGCTGCCGGCCGAGCACACCATCACTCCGGAATCGTGGCAGACCGTGCAGATCTGGCCGTTGCATTTTTTCGTAAAAGGGCATGGCTATGTGTCGGCACATCTTGCCTTTGACGTACACCGGCAGTGTTTCGCCTATCTGGAAGCAGCCGATGAACGTTCCGTTCCTCTCCTTGAACGTATCTACGAAGAAGCGGATAATGATGAATCAGACGAAGAGCGTGAGCTATTCGATCAGATCGGCCTGCTTTTAGAAACGGCTGAGGCACGCATCGAAAACGGTCGGCTGACTGCCGGTCAGGTCGTCTACAGCGAAGACCACGTTCGATAATTGTCCCGGGTCGATGGTAAAAGGGGTGTATGCAACACCCCGAATCCACGAACGATCTCTCAGCCGACGACGTTTTCTTCTACGTCGGAGTCCCGTATTTCGATGAATGTACAGACGACGATTCATGGCAGACCGTACGCGTGTACCCTTTGCACTTCTTTACCGGTGAAGTCTGCCGTTTCTCAGTGCTGTATGCTCACGACGTTCACCGCAATGAGTTCGCCTACCTGCAACCGGCCGACGACAGATCGCTTCCATTCCTGGAGCGGCTCTTCTCGTATGTGCTTTCCCGGGCCACCGATGCCGCTATGCCCGTCAGTCGACGTGAAAGCGAACTCTTTGAAACGGTGAGTGACCTGCTTGATCGGGCCGAGCAATGCATAGAGGCCGATAGCCTGCATGCCGGATGTGTGGTTTCGGCTGCGGTCGATCAATCGGCCTGAAGCCCGCTCTGCATCATGGCGAGTGCCGCTGCCTCGGGCACAGCCGGACTGAAGAGGAATCCCTGAATCTCATCACATCCCATAGAAGCAAGACGCTCCCTTTGTTCGGGCGTCTGCACTCCTTCTGCCACTGTGCGAAGACCGAGGTGACGGCCGAGTCCGATGATCGTTTCAACGATATGCCTGTTGCGTTCATCCTGTTCGAGCTTTTCGACAAACGAACGATCGATCTTCAGAGTATCGATCGGATACTCCTGTAGATATCGAAGCGAGGAATAGCCTGTTCCAAAATCGTCAAGGGCAAGCGAAAAACCGGCCCGATCCAGCTGACGCAGAATATCAAGCGTCTGCTCGCCCGTTTTCATGGCAATGGTTTCGGTAATCTCAAGCTCGATGCAGGAACGATTTTCACTCACGATAGAAAGGAGCTTATGCACGAAGCCGGGCTGGAAAAATTGTCGACCTGAAACGTTCACCGAAATCGTAAAGTTATCCATGTCGAGGCCGAGGCCGCGCCATTTGCGCGTCACTCTCTCGGCCTCGCGAATAACCCATTCGCCGAGTGGAAGAATCAGGCCCGATTCCTCAGCTATCGGTATAAAGCGATCCGGTCCGATCATGGCCTTTTCGGGATGATTCCAGCGTAACAATGCCTCAAAGCCCGTAATGCGACCCGTGAGCAGCTCGACCCTCGGCTGAAAGTGAAGTTCAAAATGCTCCTCTTTAAGGCTGCGTCGCAGCTCATTCTCGGTATGCATCGATTCATGCCGGTCCATCGCCATCGAGAAGCTGGCCTTCGTATTCCGCCCCATCTCTTTCGCTCGATAGAGAGCGATGTCGGCGTTCTTAATGAGAGACTCAGCGTCTTCTCCGTGGTCTGGATACACGCTGATGCCGATTGATGTCGTGAGATGCAACTCATAGTCGCCGACACGAAATGGCATGGCCATGGCAGTGAGTATCTTATCGGCGACAAAGCCCGCATCTGTTGCTTGAGAAAGATCCGAAAGCAACACAAGAAATTCATCTCCGCCGGAACGGGAAACGGTATCGTCTGAACGCAGAATCTCTCGAAGGCGATCTGCAACAGCTGAAAGAAGCCCGTCGCCCACACCATGCCCGAGCGTATCGTTAATATTCTTGAAGCGGTCCAGATCGAGAAAAAGAACGGCAAGCACGGTACCGCTTCGCCGACAGTGGGCAATCGCCTGATTCAGTCGATCCAGAAATAAAATGCGGTTCGGCAACTCTGTCAGCGAATCATAGAAGGCCTGACGCCGTATCATGGCGTCAACGGCGCGTCGCTCGGTGATATCGGTGAATGAGGTAACGACGGAATGCGGCAGTTCTTCCTCCCCTTTAAAAAGAGGCTGTGAATTGATCGATATCCAGTGCTGGCTCCCGTCTCTATGATGCACTCCCATAATGACGTTATGCAGAGGAGCGCCGGTTCTGAGAGTTACCATCGCCGGATGCTCTTCTCCAGGGAAGGGTGAGCCGTCTTCTCGAATCGCACGCCAGACAGGATCGACGGATTTGCGTCCCATCATCTCATCATCGGTCATACCGAGTATCTCTTCGGCGCGACGATTATGCGCGGTAATGATCCCCTGCCTGTCCTGTACTACGATGCCTTCATCAAGAGCGGCGATGACCGATCGATAACGCTCTTCGGCGAGGCGACGCACCGAAACCTCGCTGCGCAGTCTGTCCACAGTCCGGCGCATGAAGCGATCCGAAAAATCGTGAACGAAATACGTCAGAAAAAAAAGAATACTGGCGAAGATGAGAAAGACGAAATCGCCATGTCGATACACGGGCTCGGGCAGCATGCCCCATCGTTCGATGAGCCACATGAAGAGGCCGGATAACGAGGACAGAAAAGCGATCAGGGCAGCGACGCGACCGCCCAACAATAAACCCGCGAAAAATATGATAATGAAAAAGGCGGCAAAGCCTGGCGACTTAACTCCGCCCGATGTGAGACTGATGGCGACGGCAAGCAGCTGAAGATTGAAGACGAGAATCCAGGAGGCAATCGTTACCTGGCCCCGCTTTAATAAAAGGGACACCGGCAGCAACGGCCCCAGCATGAAGACTCCGATAACGACGTATCTCCAGACAAGACCCGTAACATAACTGAGCAGAGGCAGCATCAACATCGAGAAGACGATGAGACTGATGATGACGCGCTGAAGCAAACGTGCGCGACGTCGCTCTTCCTCGGTCAGCAAACGAAATCTTTGCAAGGCCTCTGCTCACTCTCACTCATCAATGACGGAAATGCCGCATGCCCGTAAAGACCATGGCGATGCCCTGTTCATCGGCGGCGGCGATCACCTCTTCATCACGCACAGATCCGCCTGGCTGGATAACGGCCTTTGCACCGGCCTTCGCCACGACATCAAGTCCGTCACGGAACGGGAAGAAGGCGTCAGAGGCCACACATGATCCGGAAAGGTCGAGGCTATTACGAGCGGCCTTCGATGCCGCTATCTCGGCGGCATCCACACGGCTCATCTGTCCGGCGCCAATTCCAAGGCTGGCCTTTTCATTCGTGAAGACGATGGCGTTCGACTTCACATACTTCACGAGCCTCCAGGCAAAATTCAGGCCGCTCCACTCCGCCTCGGTGGGCTTGCGCTTCGTCGGCACCGTCCAGGTAGAACGATCGCTGTAGCCCACATCCATATCTTCAAAGAGCATACCGTCCATCACCTGACGGAATTCTTTACGCGGAGATAGGAATCGCTGCACATCATCCACTTTCAAAACACGCAGATTCTTTTTATCGGCGAAGAACTTCAGCGCCTCATCGCTATAGGCCGTAGCGATCACGCATTCGGCGAACTGTTCGTTGATCAACTTCGCCGTCTTTTCATCAAGCAGTCCGTTTACGGCGATAATGCCGCCAAAGGCGCTGACCGGATCGCATTTACGCGCTTCGATAAAGGCGTCGGCGATGTTCTGAGCATCAGACGCGAAGGCAGCGCCGCAGGGATTGAGATGCTTGACGATAACGACGCCGTGGCCCGGCAGAGAAAGCGAGCATTGAAAGGCGGCGCTCAGATCGAGCAGGTTGTTAAACGAAAGCTCTTTGCCCTGAATCTGCTCGAAGCCTTCGCGAAGATCGGGTCGACGGGCCACATCGAGCACAGGACGGTAATACGCCGCCTTCTGATGCGGATTCTCGCCGTAGCGAAGCGGCATCACCTTTTCATAGGTGCGCGTGAGGAGGGCGGGCTCTTCTTCGCCGGTCTGCTGATTAAACCAGTCGGCGATCATGGCATCATACGAGGCCGTCTGATTGAAGACCTTAGCTGCAAGGCGCCGCGACGTTACGATGTCGATGCCACCCTTCTCTTCGATCTCTTTTGTAAGCATTCCATAGTCGGATGGATCGCAGACGACGGCCGTAAAGGGATGATTCTTCGCCGCCGAGCGCAGCATCGACGGGCCGCCGATGTCGATATTTTCGATGCAATGATCGGCGTCCGCTCCGGAAACGACCGTCTTCGCAAACGGATAAAGGTTGATAACGACTAAATCGATCTTTTCGATACCGTGCTTCTTCATCGCCTCGACGTGATCGGCGATATCGAGACGGCCGAGCAGACCGCCATGTACCTTCGGATGAAGCGTCTTCACGCGGCCGTCCATCATCTCGGGGAATCCCGTCAGGTCGTCGATCGATCGAACGGCTAACCCTGCGTCGGCAAGCGCCTTCATGGTGCCGCCTGTAGAAACAAGCTCGACTCCGCGCTGAGCAAGGAAGCGGGCCAGATCGACGACGCCCGTCTTATCAGACACGGAAAGAAGCGCTCTTTTTACCTGAATCATAATAATCTCCAGAATTGAATTCTAATTTATTGGAATAGATAACTACTCTTCGCGCCCGGGCAGGATTACGACGCGCCGATCATCAAAGCGCAGGCGTCCTTCGCAGAAAAGCGAAACCGCCTCTATATACGACTCATGCTCCACCGAACGGATCAGCGCCGTCAGCTGCGCCTCGTCGGCGCCTTCGGGCACGCTCACGGCGCGCTGCACGACGATCGGCCCGGAATCGAGGCCTTCGTCGACGAAATGCACGGTGCATCCCGACACCTTAACGCCATACTCAAGGGCCTGGCGCTGCGCATGCAGTCCAGGGAAGGCAGGCAGCAACGACGGATGAATATTCAATATGCGGTTCGGATAACTGCGCACGAAATCATCGTCGAGAATGCGCATATAGCCGGCGGCGACGATAAGATCGGGTGCATAATCGGCCACGGCCTTTGCAAAGGCCTGGTCGTACTCTTTTCGAGATGCAAACGATTTATAGTCGACAACCGTGCACTCGATGCCCGCCTCATGAGCGGCCTCTTCGGCTCCCGTATGCGGACGGTCGACGACCAGTCCGACAAACTCAGCCTCGAAGATGCGTCCTTCTGCGGCCGCTTCCAGAAGCGCCCGGAAATTCGTTCCTTTTCCTGAAGCCAGTGCGACGATCCGCGCCATAGGTCCAGGATTCCGTCGCAGAGGAGGCGGCAAAGCGGAAAACAGCGTCGCTTATTGTATTGACAATCGCCCCCTCAATCATAAAAGCGAATCGTCATTACGGTGCGACCGATGGCCTCAGCCGTATCGGCATCTGGAAGAGCGTCGCTATTCCAGAGCATGAGAAGCATCTTATCGCCTTTGACGATGCAGTTCACAAGCCAGAAGCGATCGTCTTTCATGAACTCGCAGGCAGCCGCCTGTAATCCGGACGGCAGATCAAAGACGGCGACGCGATCGGTATCGAGCGTCAGGCCATGCCTTTCGAGATAGGCGCCGAGCTGCTCGATCGGATTAAACGGCGTCCCTTCGGGCTCGCGAAAGGCCGCCGCCTGCAGTGCGCCGATGCCGTCGGGGTCGAAGAAGCAGGGCACGTTCTCGATGATTTCCATCTCCCAGGTATCGGAGTATTCGAGGTCAAAGAAGGTTCCACGGAAGCGTTTCACGATAGGGACATTTTAATTGACCTCATGCAGAGATCAAAACGAATCAGAATTATGTCGGGAAATCGTCCGGGGCCGCTTACCGTTCTTCTGACCTTTGTCATCCTGGCCGGCGGGGCGGCGATGGCGGGCGGATTCGCCTTCTTTCTTGCTCTACTGGTCTCGGTGCTCATCCTTCTTTATCCGCTGCTTCTGCCGCTCTGGAAGAAGCTCTATGGCCTGCCCGATACGGCCGACCAGGTTTTCTATGCCCGCACCGAAGACGGCTGGTATCTTGCCCTGCACTACCATGAGCCGCGTGTTCCGCTGAAAGGCGCCCTTCCCGTTCTGCTCGTGCATGGCATCGCCACGAACAAATCGGGCGTCGACCTCGACGAGTATCATAGCGTCGCCTGTTATCTTAAGTCGCGCGGATTTCCCGTTTTCGCCGTCAGCCTTCGCGGAGCGGGCCTGTCGCATCGTAAGCAACGCTATGCGCGCAAAGAGCGCTTCACGTTCGACGATCATGTGCGTCTTGACGCTCCGGCGATGATACGACGCGTCATTGAACTGACCGGAGCGCCGGCTTTAAACTGGGTCGGCTACTCGATGGGAGGCATGATCGGCAACGCCTTCTGCGGCTCCGATTCTCCCGAGGTCAAATACGTTCAATCCCTTGTTACGATCGGCAGCCCCGGAAAGGCCGACCATGTAAAGGGATTGCTCATGGATCGACTTGTGAAGCATCCCTGGGTGAAGCATATTCTGCCGCTGCAACCGGGATCGGCCGTGCTTGCCCCTCTCGGAGGCTGGATTCAAACCCCCATCGATCGCATTCTGTACAATCCCGAAACGGTGCGTCGCCGTACCGTTCAGCTAATGCTGCAGAACGCCATCACTGAGGTTAACCAGGGCCTGCTTGACGAGATGGCGCGCTGGGTGCGCGAAGGGAACGAGTCGTCCAACGACGGCCTGATCGAGTACAGGCGCAGCTACGAGCGAATACGATGTCCGACGCTGATGATTGCCGGCGCCGGCGATCATATCGCTCCGCCCATTCAGGTGCGCTTCGCCTTCGAAAAATGCGGATCGCGCACGAAGAAATTCATACTGGCCGGTAAACGCCAGGGATACGAACATGACTACTGCCACATCGGGCTCGTCATGGGTGAAGATGCGCCCGACGAGGTATTCCCGCAGATCGTTCTATGGCTTGAAGAACACGGCGTCGTCAGGCAGAGTAAGGTCAAAACCTGGGTGGAGAGGATAAAACAGAACCTCTCTTTGCGTAAAGCTCTGAAAAAACCTTCGCGCCCTATCAAACGAAAAACTGAAAGATAACACGGTAATACAACGATGAAAAAATCCATCCTTCCTGGCGCCCTTTTATACCTCTTTGCCGCCTGCACGACCCCGTATACGCACCTCAGAGGGGCGCCCGGCACGGATTACTTCAGGCCGGAGTTCGCCTGCAAGAAAGGAGCTCTCCCTAAAGAACAGGATGCCCTGTACCTGCTCATGCGCGAGAAGCTGCGCACGGCGGCGTTTCGTGCTCCGGTTTCAGAGTCGCCGTTTATGGTCATCGCCGGCGAGTCGACGGCCGCTCTTTTTGATGAACGCATCTATAAAAAGGAATTATCTGAATTCACGATTCTGAATCGCGCCATCGGCGGCGAGACGACGCCTCTTTTGCTTTCGGCCATGGATCAGGATATTATCGCACTGCGTCCGAAGGTTATCTTTATCTCCATCGGCGGCAACGATATTATGGGCGGACGATGTCTGAGCGAGATTCGCGAGAACGTGCGGCTGTTTCTCTTCAAGGTGCGCACGCAGCTTCCCGAAACGCACGTCATCCTCGCCGGTGTTCCGCCTGTTCTCTCGTGGAAGGTAAACAGCGTCACTCCGTATTTCAATGCCATGATGGCCGATCTTGCAAAAGAATCCGGGCCGAAGGTCGAGTACTTTGATCTGTGGCAGATCCTCGCCGATCCTGATCGCCCCGTTTTGCAGCAGCGCTTTGCCGTCTTAATTCATCCACAGCTCACGTTCATGCAGCGTATGATGGGGAACAAAGAACAGGATCTTATCGAGTACGATCGCATTCATTTTAACGAATACGGTTATATCGAAATTGCCCGCCACCTGAAGCCCGTTCTCACTCGCATTCGCGAATCACAGGAGAAGCCGGCTAAATAGCGGCCGGCTCAATAAAAGCGGGTAAAATGACGGCCGGGCCCGGAGCAGGGCCTCAAAACACCATGCGTACGCCGGCGCTGGCCGAATAGACCTCTCTATTCCCGGCCGCATCGACGAAGATCTTCAAGAACGGGATATTGAGTTCAAGACCGAGCGACGCGAAGGCCTGTGTCGGTCGACTCGGACCGCCCGCCCCTTTCATCGTCAGATCAAGATAGGAATCGGGCAACGTCACTCCGAGTAAGGCCGCATAGTCGTTATCGGCATAAGCGCGGCCGTAGCGCTTTAGCTCGAGATTCGAGCTTCCCTTTGCCCAGGCCACTCCGCCACCAAGCGACAGGCGAAAGAGATAGAGAAACTGAAATCCGGTTCTTATGCTGACGGGAAAAACGTCCATCTTCGAGCTGTAGGTGATGCGATCCTCGGCGTTCCAGATGATCGTAGTCCCCGATCCTGCCTTCACCTTCACCTTTGAATTGGCACGCGTGTATTCCAGCTTCTGCTCCACGCGGTTATAACCGACGCCTAACGACATTCCCGTAAATGCAAACCAGAAAGCGCCGCGATCGCCGCCTTCCATGAGATGATAACGCAGCTCGCCGCCGATGGATTTAGAGAAGCCGCCGTAGTCTTCATCCTTCTTCGGTTTTGCAAACTCTTTCATGTCAGAAAGAGACATATTGAGCCCGGAAACATAGAAGTCAAAGCGATGAAGCGAAAAGGGCGATGTTGACGACCAGTCATGCGGCTCTCCCGAGAACATATAGCCGACGTTGAACCCTATGAAGATGCGCGGAACGACAGCGAACCCTCCGGACGGCATATCTTCAAGCAGGCCATAGTCAGGCACATAGACGTTCAGCTTGCGTTGCTCGGTGGCGCCGGCAACGATCTGCGTTCCGATCGTAAACTCTCTGAGATTAACGACTCCAGACGGAGATAGATGCACGCCAGCCATTACAGAGGCGTCGGACATATCTTTGAGTATTTCATTCAGATACTGTGTTTCCAGCGAATGGAATACCTGATCAAGCTGTGCATTATTAATCGGAAGCGACGAACAGGCCGCTCCTGAGCAAATCAGCTGCGCCTGCAATCCGGAAAGCGGAAACATCACGACACCCAGTAGCGGGCCCAGCAGTATCCATCGAAGCTTCATTCTCACGTCCTGTTGTCCTCTTCTTTATCAGACAGTTAGAATCTCTGATTTTCCGTAAAAAAAACTGCTGTCCGCTCGAAAAAGCCCGAGGCGCTATATATCTCAATCGCTTTTCTGAACGGCCAGATCAGCGCCATCACATGCCTTCAACGTTTCAAGCACCTGAACAAAATCCTCGTAGATGACGGCCCGATCCACGCGCAAAAGAACCCTCCTCTTCTCAGTACACAGATCGAGAAGCTGCTTGCGATGTGCGGTCAGGTCGGCCAGCGGAAAGCGCTCGCTGCTCTCACCGTATTTGAGGAAGACCTCCTGATTCGACGAAAGCTCGACCAGCAACGCCGGATCATTGCCCGCTTCTTCATCCCTGGTATTCACCTCGGGAAGCCGGAGATCAAGATAGTTCTCGGGCTTCAGATTGAGCGAGATCATCAGAAAAAGCAGCAGGATAAAAAGCACATCGAGCAGAGAGTTGAGCGAAATACCTGCCTCTTCTTCAGGCCAGCGCTTCATCGCCTCTCGCCTTCGGATCGACGGCGCAGGGCCGCTCGCTCCGCCTTTTCGAAAAGGTCGCGAAACACAAAATGCAGCGCCGTTCCGGGAATGGCCATCGCCAGACCGACGACGGTCGTGATCAAGGCCTGATTGATGCCGCGCGCAAACGTATCGGGGCTGATGTTCTGGGCCACCTCCATATCGGCGAAGGCAGCCTGAATGCCGGTTACCGTTCCGAAAAGGCCGAGCAGCGTCGCAATACCGGCCAGGCGGTTCATCCAGAGGATGGCGCTCCGATACGGAAAAACCCATCGATCGAGAAAATCCTCCGTCGACTCATCGGCAGAGGCATACAGGTCGGGTGAAAGATGTCTTAGCTTGAAAAACCCGGAAAGCACATAGAGGATCAGGGCAAGATAGATCAAAGAACATAAGGCAAGCGGCACCATGACGGGCCCGCCTTTCATCAACCAGGTCAGCATCGGAGTAATTTCACAGGGCGCGCCGACGGGCAAAGCAATATTTCCTCGACAGAGCGACAATCTCTATAAATATAGTGAAGATAGATGCAGGAGGAGCCATCCCAGACGCCAGACGGGGAGACGCTTCTGGAAACGGTTCGTTCAAACGACGAATCTGACACAGAGGCCTTCGCTCATCGTCTCTTCTCCCGCTATTTACTCGATCTGCCCGGCGCCGTGCTGCTACTCGACGGAGATCTGGGTGCCGGAAAGACTGCGTTCTGCAGAGCTCTCGGTCGCTTGCTTGCCATCGACGAGCCCGTAAACAGCCCGACGTTCAACCTCCTGCACCAGCACAGCGGAAAAAAAGGCGTCCTCTGCCATTACGACCTCTATCGTATCTCAGAGATGGAGCTTGAGGAGCTGGAGTTCCCCGATCTCTGGGCAGACGTCGTCGATCAGCGATTCACCATTCATGCCATCGAATGGTGGAGGCGTGCCGGATCGATTCATTCCCGACTGCCGGTGTTCCGGATCGAGCTGGAGTTTCATCCGCCCGAAGAACACCGGACCATCCATCTTTACAGGAGAAACGCTTGAACTGTCTGGTTATCGACTGCTCCACACGCTGGATCATTTGCGGCATTCATTCGCTGCATGACGGCGCCGTTATTCCTGGAGCAGAGATCCGGCTGGAGGCTCCGCGCGAAAGCTCGACTCGCCTCGTGGCCGAAATCGGAGCACTGGTCAAGCGGACGGGATTGCGTCCCGACTACATCCTGAGCGCCCTCGGTCCCGGTTCCTTTACCGGATTGCGCATCGGCGTGACGACGGCCCGCGATCTGTCGCAGCTGTGGAATATTCCCGCCGCCGGCATCGACACGCTTACGCTGTATGGATGGGCCGTCAGAGAGCATGACTCGATAGAGGAACCTTTCGCCCTTCTTTTCGACGGCAGACAGAAGCGCTACTATACGAAGAAGATCACCAACGATCTTTTCACGACTCGCGATGAGATCATCGTCGACCTTGATCCGCTCGAATTCGAAAGCATCGGTCTTTCGCAGGTTTATGTCGATGATCCCTCTTCGCTTTCCTTACCCGAACGGGTGCGGATACGAACGATACCGCCAGAGGCGTTAACCGCTCGCTCCTTTTTTGAAACGGCCCTGAAGCTGGATGCCTTTCATCCGGAGAAGAGCTGGAAGGATCTGATTCCGGTATATATTCGTGATAATCCCGCCCGCCCCAACCAACCGGCATCGGCCGCTCAATAAAACATGAGAACAGACCAATTACTACAGTACCTTGAAAAACATCAGGGCAAAGAAATCAGCAAGAAAGAGATCGAACGCCTGACGGCGAAAAAAGACCGACGAAAAGGACGCCTGCGCGGATTCTTCGACGTTCCCGACACCGACGAGGTGCTTGAAGATCTCGCCTCTCTCGGCCTCATCAAACGCGAACGAAACTCGTATCTCGTACGCAAGCCTTTTTTGATCGAGGCGAAGGCGAGCATGAATCCGGCCGGCCTCATCTTCGCCATGCCGCGGCTTTCTGCCCGCGAGAAAGATAAAGTGCGCGATCTCTTTATTCCGCCGGCAAAAGGCGCCGGAGCGCTTTCCGGAGATATCGTCGCCGTAAGACTCGTCGATCGCAAGAAGGATCGCTTCGAAGGCGAGGTGATCTCAGTCGTCAAGCGCGCACGACGCTTTCATCGTTTTCGCGTGCTCACCGTCGGTAAAGACGGCATGACGCCCGGCGTGCTTCTTGATATGCCGGGCAAATTCACCTCGCTTATCAATCTGAAAGGATTGCCCGCCGATACGCGATCCCGTATCAAAACCGACACCGTACTCATCGTAGAGCTTCGCGGTCGTAACGTTCGTTACCAGAACGCCTTCTTTCATGAGGCAAGCTTCGTGCGCTTCGAAGATGAAACGGAGTTCGACCTCGACTTCGATCGCATTCTCTTAAAATATGATCTTGATCCGGCGTATGCCGATCTGCCCTTCCCTGCCATAGATCCCGACGACCAGAAGCAGGTTCCCGACTGGAAAAAGCGAAAGGATCTGCGCAAGCTTTACACGATCACCATCGACGGCGCCGATTCGAAAGACTTTGACGACGCCCTGAGCCTTGAGATCGTATCAAAGCGAAAATGGCGGCTCTACGTTCATATTGCCGACGTTTCCTTCTACGTGCAGAAAGGCAGCCCTCTTGATGAAGAGGCGCTTTCGCGTTCGACGTCCTATTACCTGGCAAACAGAGTCGTGCCGATGCTTCCGCCCGAGCTCTCTGAAAATCTCTGTTCGCTTGTCGCCGATCATAACCGGCTCGCCGTCACCGCCGAGATGGAGATTGATCCGGCTACGGGACGTATTAAATCGTCGACCTTCTATCGCTCGATCATCAGAGTCGATAAGCGTTATACATACGATATCGCCGAAACGAGGCTCGATCGCGAAGACGGGCCCGATGCCGATCCGATCCTGCCGGCGCTCTGGCAGCTGGCGCAGAAACAGAAGGCCGATCGTATGAAGATGGGCCGGATCGATCTTGAAATCGCCGAGCCTAAATTCAAGTTCGGCGAACAGGATCGCGTCATCGCCATCGAAACGAGAGCACGCCTTCGATCGAGCATGTTGATCGAAGAATGCATGCTTTCGGCGAATACGGCCGTCGCCGCTTTTTTAAAGAAGAAGAAGGCTCCGACGCTGTACCGCATCCATTCGACGATGGATGAAACGAAGCTCGAAACGCTGAACGCCTTCTTTGATATCTATAATATCGACTGTCGTCTGGATGATACAGACCCGGCTTCACTACAGGAAGCGCTTGAAATCGCCCGCGCAAAGGGGCCGCTTGAAAGCCGTATCTTCAATATGTTGCTTCTTCGTTCCTTCATGCAGGCGCAGTACAGCCCCGAGCCCGTCGGCCACTGGGGCCTGGGATTCGAAGACTACTGTCACTTCACCTCGCCCATACGACGTTATCCAGACCTCGTCGTGCATCGCTCTCTTGTGAATCTGATCGAGAAGAAAAAGCCCGCCTACGTCGACGATGAGATGGATGTGCTCGCTCTGCAAACCAGCGAGAAGGAGCGCCACGCCATGGAGGCGGAGCGCGATATGTGGAAGCTGAAGCTCATCCGCTTTATCGAGCAGAGCGGACGTACGGAGTTCCACGGATTCTTAACAGGCTTCAGGCCCGATCTCGTCTACCTCGAACTCGAAGAATGCCCCGTCGAGGGCATCGTGCCGGCCATGCATCTGAGCTCCGAAGGCGAGCTTGTGCTGCCCGACCCGTTCTCTGTGTATATCAAGCGCCTTTCGCGGCCGGCCTTTCTTGGAGAGCGCTGGAAGCTTGAACTGGATCGTATCGACACCGAGGCGCTGCGGCTTTACTTCAAGCCGGTCTGGGGAACGGAAGAGCGCGCCCTCGGCCGTTCACCGAACCAGAAGAATCAGGGCCAGAATCGCAGAGGCCCGCGCAATCAGAATGGCCAGAGTAACGGAAATCGCAACGGGCGTCAGAACAATCGAAGACGAAACGATTCCCGCGGCTCAAAGGATTCGCGAGGCCCACAGTCTGGAGAACGTCGGCGCTGAGATGAGTATCCGTTCCGATGCTGCTATTGCGCTTAAGGAGCCCAGGGAACGATCGGCAGAGCCGTTTGTTCCCTGCATTTCTGTCTCTCCTGTATCGATTCCAGACACAACAATAGTCCTGCGTCGGCAAGCTCCTGGCGGGAACTGAACAACACGGCCACAGAGCACATATCGTTTGCGTCCGCCTCCTGATAGCAAAGGCTTCGCGGGCTACTGCATGCCGTCATAGCCACAGAGACAAGCAGTAACCTGTAAAAGGACACGACTACTCCATCTCTTCGGCTAACGTAATCAAGAAGTCGGCCGACGTCAGTTCGAAGATACGGCTTTTCGGCGGATTGATATAGATTCCGTGGTTGCCGTTTCCGTTATGTTCTTCGGCACTGATACGAACTCCAAAGCAGGATTCGCCGCGCTTTAAAGCGGCGGCACAGAGATCGCCGAAGCTGATACGCGAGGGAATGCTGCTCATATACAGCGAAAGCGGCTTGATGTAGATCTCGCTGCCTTCGGCTCCGAACAACTCGTCATAGGCCTTGAGCACCTCGGCCTCTTCCGATGCCTGGGCGTATATCTTCGAGACGAATTTATTCGAAATAAGGAAGTCGCGAACGCCGACCTCCTGAATCACCTCAATGTTATTTGAATCGGCCACCTCGCTGATGAGCTGCGTGCGCACGTTCTTATTGCCCGAATTCTTGAAGTAGTGTCGGAATTCCAGAAGCATCGCAATCGTCGCCGCATCGCGCAGCTCCGGGTCGCCTCCGTCTTCTTTTAAGAGAATGACGTTGTCGTAGAGTTCGGGCGTCAGCGAGTGCATGGCTGCGGGGTCGTGCAGATCCATCTCCTGAAGCTTCATCTGAATCCCTTCGTGTCGCCCCCTGATCTCTTCGAATTCGGCGCGCATCTCGTCGCTCATCCGCGGAACGACGACGACGATCTCTGATCCCGAAGCCAGATAGTCGGAGTATTCGTCGACAATAATCGCCGACTTGCGGCTCCAGCCAACGATAAGCTGTCGCTCGATCCGTCGCGGAGGAGCGGCGTGCCCTGGCTCGGTCGGCGTCGTCGCCTTGATCGCAGTTTCAAGATACCTTATATCGGAGTCGTCTTCGGCGATCAGAAGAAGCTCCCATGCGTCATCGATCACCGTGCTCGCCGGAGGATTGGCCACGACTTCGCCGTCGGGCTTGCGGTATCCAATCACTGAGCTTGTAGCGAAGTGAAAGACGAGGTCGCCGTAGGTTTTCCCGCCCCATCCGCGCGGATTCTTATAATAATAGAATTCGCAGCCTTCAAAGCCGACAAGGTTATCATAGACAAAGGCGAGGCCCGGAACTCGCGACGTCTGCACCATCAGCTTGGCCAGTAAAGACTGCTCTTCGATTACGTTTATCTGAGGAGCGATGCCTCTTGCCAGCTTGCGCTTATTCTCAAGATGAAACTCGGCAAGGATGGGCGGCACGTTCGCCTCACCGGTGCAGGCGATGATGGCCATGATCGTTTTCAACACACGGGCATCGGCAAGCTCCTTATCGTCGTGCTCGGCGTCGGCGGCGACGTCGTTCAGAATGATGATGCTTTTCGCGTCGATGACGCTCAATCGCTCAAGCGTCTGCACGCTTGATGATACGCCCGATCGCGTGATGATGCGCGTCGACTTCGTATCTTCGATCTGCTCTCTGAAGAAGTCGTCCATGGCATCCTTCTCTTCAGCCGAAAGAACGACGATGGCCGCATCGCGCTCAGATTCGTTAGCCACGATAAGCTCACGCACGATTTCAAGAACGCGATCGCCGAAGCCCAGGATCAGCGTATGGCCTTTTTCGACGACCAGGCTGCGTCCTTTGCGCAGATCGTCGAGCTTCGCTTCAAACTGGCTGGTAATAAAGGCGACAAGGCTCGAGAAGAGAACAAGGCCAAGAAAGATGGTTATAATGCCCATCACCTTATTCACGACGGAGCTATCTCCGTCTTCGGCGACGGCGCCGGCATCAGAGATCTGTAAGAAGACGCGCCAGAGCTGATCTGTCAGAGAGCCGACCGTCTCATCGGGCAGCATGAGATTCGCCACAAATCGGATGACGGCCATCAAAAGAAAAGCCGCAGCAAATAGGGAAAGCAAGGCCAGGAAGATGGAAAGGCCGCCCCCCGACATGAAATTATCGAATCTGTATTGTAATCGGGCGATCAGCCCCGGCCGTTTCTTCATCAATCCGCTCCGCGAAAAATATGATCAACATACCGGAACGTCACTTCTGTCAGTCAATACATTAACGGCCGCACAAAACCTCTTTACAGACTCCCGCCGGTCGACCGACGGGAGTCCTCGCCTACAAAACGGCAATATCACATCTTGCTTTCCAGAACGCGACCCTGCATCGGTTGCACGGGCCGTGCGTTCCCGTTATAAAACTGCTTGCGAAAACGCGAAAGCTGTTCGGGTGAGGCGGTGACCGTTCGTCGCGCCACGCTCCAGAGTACGCCCTCGGAACAGGGAGGCGTCGTCAGCGATCCTGAGTATTGATAATAGCCCGTTTGCGCGGGAAGCAGTGTAGCCGGCTGAAACGTTGCGGCCAGATCCTTTTCCTGCCCGGCGGCATCGGGAAACGACTGTAGCAGGGACTCAAGAGCGGCCGATGCCGTGCCTTCCTCGAAAAGCACGCCGATCACGGCAAGTGAGCCGGATGAACTCTTATGAACAAGATGCACCTCAAGAGGATAGGCGCGCCCGTTGATCTTATGCTCGGACGGCGCATGAAAATGCAACTGCAACAGCTCGTATCTTTGGCCGGCAATCACGGCGACGCTTGGTGCGGAGTTATTCAGCTGCACGGTATGGCCGTTATTCAACGTCTTCATCGCCGTCGGCTGATACTGAATCATGATATCGGATGCGCCGGTCGGTCGCGCCATAAGAGGCTGTATATCAATCGGAGATTGGTTCTTGCCCGTAGAGCAGAGTTTAAAGTCATCCTGTAACTCACCCCATTTCTCGGGACCGCCATGACCGCTATAACTCCAGTGAGCGTGGTCCTTTGTTCCGTGGCATTGCAGCAAAAGCACTGCAAGCATTGCAATCAACAGTCGTTTCATTCCACGACGCTACGGCCGTCATTTCAAGAAGGCAAGCCGTTTTTACGCTCATCCCCCTTGCCGAATAGCAAACATCAAAACAGCAGCTGCATGAATAGGAAGGCCAGTCCGTTGACGATCATATGTGTGACGATGGGGGCGACGATTCCAGGACGATGCTCTCGCAGAATGGCAAGTCCCGCTCCAAGTACCGTAAGCTGAGGCATAAGCACGGCGCTGTATGGATGAATGACAGCGAAAAAGAAGCCGCTGAAAAGCGCTGCAAGAAATCCCTGGAACCGAAAGCGAAAGAAGCCATAGACGAAATTCCGAAAGATCACCTCTTCTACGATCGGCGCGATCACAACGGCGAGCAGAAAGACCTCCAGACGATGTCCATCGACATACTGCACGATAGGATGCACGGAAGGCACTGCCTCGCCTCCGGCAAGCGTAACGGCAATCAATGTGGCAAGAGCGCCCACGGGAAAGATCACGGCCCAGGCAACGATACCGACACCGATCTCTTTAAATAAAGACGGCAAAAACGGACGCTGCGTAGGAGCGGTATCATTCTCTGATGAGACCTGATCAAATACGGGAACCCAGAAAAGCCAGCGCAGCATCTCGGGCCTTGTTTCACTTTTAAAATAAAGAAGGGAGATCAGGAAGGCTGCCGGGATCAAAACAAAATTAAACGGAAGCATCCACTGCTCGCTTAAAAAGCGCGAAAGGATCATGCCGACCGGAAACATGACGAATAAAAAGAGAATCGCCGTTTCCATGAAAACGGGTTGCTGCGCCGGCTTCACCGTATCAAGGAAGCGGCCGAAGTATGCCGGCGGTCGGTTAAAGAAGAATCGCACCGCTCCATAAAGCCCCAGAGTGATAATGAAAAGAAAGACGATACTGCCGATGTTAATTGCGGTGAGCAACGATGCGGCCTTTTCTTTCACCTTTTTATGCTCTATCGCATAACGCTCGGGATCGTTTCTCTTCAAATAATCCAGAACGGCAAGCTCCGTCGCCGGCATAGTCAGAATAGCGTCTCCCTCAGATGGTAGAGAACGGTCGGCATAGAGATTCTGAAAGGCTTCTTTATAAGGGCCAAGGCTCTTTTCATCATAACCGCCGATGTCTTCGCCGAGATGAGCCAGCACCATTCGCTTCTGCACCTGCACCTCTGGAGTACGAAAGGCCGGCTCACTGTCGATGGATTGTAACTGCCCGACAATGGCATTCTTGAGAACAGTCTTTTGTTCTTCGGTTTTCGCTTCGTCAATGTTCAGAGCTCCCGCTGCAATGAACTTGAAAAACAGATCGCTCTGCGTCTTTGTAAGATCTTCAAGTACGGCACTATCGGTCTTCGGCTCGGGACGCAGAAAGAACGAACCGAATACGGCCAGGAAAAGTATGAGAAAAGTAACGCTTCTGAGAATGCGGTCAGCGACGGGGGGATCTTTTTCCACTGTCATTCCATAACTCCTCGACGGTTCGAACCAGGCTGCGCAGTCCAGGACGCTCTATCACATCCTTCCTCCATGCCTGCACGTCCACGGAAAGGGAGCGCGCCATGGCGTCGAGAATCATCCCGGCCGTGGTGCCTTCCCGTCGTTCGACGGACCGGAACCAGCGAGCGCCCGTTTTACGCGACAGATACTCGCTCAGCCGGTCGTGCACGGCCGATCCCGTTTCGAGCAGTACAGGGTTTGCACCAAGCACCATCGCCTCCCAGAAGGTCATGCCCGGATACGTCAGAATAATATCGGTATCAAGCAACAGATCAAGATAGCGCGACCTCGTAAGGTAGGCGATCGTCGAAAGCCCGCCGGGCTTGCCCCCGACTCTTGTATAGAGAACCGAATCGTCCCCCGTCATGGAGGCGTCGATCTCATCGATCATCGTCGCATCCATGAATCCCTCGGGGCCGGCATAGAACGTTATCCGCGCAGCTCCGGGAAGCGCGGGTCGTCGCGGTCGGGCGATTCGCTCCGTTACCTCATCGTCAAAAAGGATGCGCCGGAAGATCTCGTCAAAACGATCGTCCAGCTCAGGATGCGGAAGCGTGTCATAAAAGACAATGCCACTATCGGCCGTTTTTCTTCGAGCATGCATGTTATCGATCGCAAGCACCCGAGTATCGCCAAAGGCTCCGGGGTCCATGTCTCTCGCATCAAGGATCAAGAGATCGACCGGCTCTGCGGCGACGATCTGCCTGGCCTGCTCTTCATCGTCGGCGATCATTCGCAGATGGCAGGGCATGCCCTTTTCATCGAGATGGCGCTTCAGCCTTTCCATACGCACCCTGTGCCCTGCTCCGGAATCAAGAGCAAGGATAAGGATGCGACGATCAGCCCCTGTCGAAACGTAGTTGTTCCACATCACGATTGCCTTCAAATAAACCAGGCATGGCAAGAAACAGATCAAGTAAGCCGATCAAGGAATCCTCTTCAAGCCTTTCCGCCACGGCGACCAGCGTATCATAGTCGCGCCGCTCGTCAACGGTCAGACGGGGAAGCGGGCCGCCATACTGCGTTCGCCTGCGCCAGGACATCATAACGGGCGACGACTCATGCAGCACGGCAAAGCGTTCAGGATGATGCTTGATATGCAGGCTGACATGCTCCCGGTGTATATCCTTTTCTTCTGGCGTGTCCGTCATCAAGGCCTGCATCGTGAAAACCTCCACGGCCGCTCCAAGAGGAAGATCGGTAAAAGAGAACAGCTCGACGCCGACTTCCTTCATACGATTCAAAGAAAGGACAATATGATCCGGATCCGTAAACGGATTGTCGGCCGTTGCCCGCACGATCACATCAAGATGCAAGGCAGTCGCCGCCTTACGATACCGCTCCCGCACATCATGCTCGGGCCCTGTAAGAAAAGGCAGCTTTTTTTCGACAAGATGCCGCCTGAGGTCTTCATCATCATCGGGAATAAGGAAGTAACATTGAATACCAGAGCGCGCAACTTGAGAGTAAACGCGCTCAACTACAGAGAGGGAAATCCTGAACGGCATCGGCAAAAAGCATTTTCCCGGCAGGCGGGTGGAGCGGCTTCGCGCCTGTATCAATACGGCGGCTTTCATGCGTTAAAGAAATACCAGTCGTCGCATGAGGCACATTGCGGCAACACGCTCTCATACTCGCCCTTCATCCATGAGAGATGCAGATTGCGTCGCGACTCAAAGACCGAGAGCAGATCGCTCTCGCGCAGGGTCGGGCCTCCAGAAAGCTTCTGTCTGCATACAGGCATCTCGCCCTTTGCATTAATAAAGAAATCAAAGGCAAGATGACGGCAGTAATCCCTGTTCAGAGGACTGAGATCGACGACGTCCAGAGCGGGAAGAGCATCGCCGAAGCGACTGTATTTGCCGATCAGCGGCCGCACCTTATCGGCCGGGAAGCGTTTCATGAAGCCATCGAGTTCTTCTTCATTCTCAGGCAGTCGGATCATCTCGGCGCAGACGTTTATCGCAACCGGATTCGCACAGATGGAATCAAGGAAGGAAAGAACGTCATTCAGGCGGTCAACTCCCATCCAGCGGCGGTACTGCGCCTGTTTTAATGACGGCAGCCTTACGATCAACGTCATCAGCGACGGCGATCGCTGCGATCCCCCCGATCGTTCCGATAGATTCCATGCGGCGACTAACGAATCAAGCCGAGATCGAGTGAGGCCCACGCCCGGTGTCTCGATATAAAGAGCCTTCACCACATCGATCGCAGAAAGAGCGGCGACAAAGTCATCCAGACCGGCATAGGCGAACGGATCACCCCGTCCGCCCAGACAGACGGTCACATCGTTCTCAAGCCGAAAAGCACGTAATGATTTCAGGATAAGCGACGCCTGTTCTTCGTCTAACGAATGCTTTTCAGTGGTCGGGTAGACTGTCGGCTGCACGGCCTGCTCCGTCGTGAGCTCGATCTCCAGATAAGACGGCTGTCGTCCGCAGAGATCCGCTTCAGAACGCACGACATCCGACAGCTGTTCGTGTACAAGGTCTGGGTATTTACGATATACACGAAGGGCACGATCGGCGGAACGGGCGTCCAGACAATCAAGACGCAGGCGATAGGCGCGCAGATCGGGCGTCGCATAATGCAGATCGATATCGACATCCTGAATATTGCGAAAGCAGAAGGCTCTCAGCGCCTCAATCGTCGGCTGCTGCATGCCCTCCGGAGGCATATCGGTAAAAAGATCGCCCGATACGATATCAAACAGGAACCCCGGAACGGCCGTATCGGAGTAAGAATAATGCGTGCGGAACTTCAGATGGCGTTCGAGCATCTGCATGCCCTGCCTGACGTCAAGAAACGGCACGATGCCTGGGAAAACGACGGCCACCTCATCAGCAGAGATGCAGCCATGCAGGGCAATCGCAATCGGACCGGAATAAGAACGAACGTTCACAGGGCCGATCTTCTCGTTGATCGCCGTCGCCAACCGCTCTGCCTGAGATGCGGCTGATACATTGCACAGTATATCAAGTTCCGGTTTATTCGATAGAGCGTGAATAAAATCGCCGAGGCGTCTGACAGAAGACGCAAGCAGTTCCTCATGCAGAACGGGAGGCGTTTCCAGACAGAGGATAACCCTGTTCGTCATTTCCCCTGAGGCTCTCCGGGCTTTCGAATAACAAGATTACGCTTTCGCTCTTCGATCCAGCGTTCGAAGGATTCATCGGCTTTATCGTAGAAAAGCTGCATGCGAATCATCTCGCGGATCTTCTCAAGAGAAACGGGGCGCTTCCCTTCAAGCAGAACGATGCGATATCGGTTCGTGCTATCGCGAAAGACGGGCGAAACCGCTCCTTGCGGAAGGTTATACAGCATACCGGCAAGCACGCGGTCTTCACGGGCCAGGTCATCGATGGGGATCCAGAGACGAATGCCGCCGCCGGCCTTAAACGGAGAAACGTTCTCGGGAAGCGATCGCGCTACGTCACCGAAACTCGCCGGATTCGCCGATACCTGAGAATGGACCTGGCGAGCACGTTTGTCGATTTCTCGCTCGGCGGCAATCGTCGGAGCAACAGGAAAAACGATCTCGCGAAAGAGCAGCTCCACGCCGACACGATGAGCGTTCTGTTTATAGAACTTTTCAACCTCTTTTTCATCGGGCTGCGGAATCGTCACTTTGATCTGAACGATCTGCTGTCGCACCATCTGATAGCGCAGGCTTTCCTTCCAGAGCCGGAACGAAACCTGCGTTTCGCGCTCGATGCGCGCCTTGAAGGCCTCTTCATCGGTCTCCTTTGCCATCTCCATGCGACGCTTGATCTCGTTATCAATGCGCTCATCGCTGACGACGATCGACTCCTCTTCGGCGACCTGATCGACGATGGATTTTTCAATGAGGAAGTTCTCCACTTCTTTCGGAGTCGCCCGTCCCTGACGGAAGAGCTTCACCAGAGCGGAGCCGTCTTCGTAATCGATATCGGTGATCGGTCGTGTTCCGACAAGCAGACGAACGGAGTTGATGCGCTCTCCCTCGACGGTGCTCTTATCGAATTTTTTGATCTGCGCCTGCTTCTCGTCGGCAGAAGAACATGCAGAGGCGAAAAGCGACAGAGCAAGAAAAAGCAGCGATCTGAGAGGCAGCGATAGGAAACGTTTCATGGTCAGCGCCGTCCTGCGTAATGGGCGTCGACCATCCGGTAGAAATCGGCGAACATATGCAGCGAATCATGCGGCCCCGGACTCGCCTCAGGATGATGCTGCACGCTGATCACGGGCCCCGCCGTGTCGCGAAAGCCTTCGACCGTCTGATCGTTCAGGTTCGTGTAGATGATGTCTAACCCTCCGGCGCCCGTCGTGTCTACGGCGAAGCCGTGGTTCTGCGCCGTAATCTCGACGCGTCCGGTTCGCACGTCGCGCACGGGCTGGTTACCGCCGCGGTGGCCGAACTTGAGCTTGTAAGTCTTCCAGTTGCGCGCAAGCCCGAGGATCTGATGACCGAGGCAGATGCCAAAGAGCGGCTTGCCCGAATCCAGAAGCGCACGAGTCGTCGTGATGGGCGTATGAAGCGGCTCGGGATCGCCCGGACCGTTCGAGAGAAAATAACAGTCGAATCCTTTCAGATCATCAAAGGACGTTCCGGCCGGGAAGACGTGGACCTCGAATCCGCTCTCATTCAGGTAACGCAGGATAGCACGCTTTACGCCGAAATCAAGCACGGCGATCTTATAACGTTTGCCCTCGGTCGAGCCGAACACATAGGGCTTCGTCGTCGTCACGACCGTCGCAAGATCCTGTCCGGTCATCGACGGAATCGAGCGCACTCGCTCAAGCATCTCTTGATTATAAGCGCCCTGAAAGATGCCGCCTCGCATCGCCCCTTCGTTGCGCAGAGTAAGAACCAGCTTTCGTGTATCGATGCCTTCGATGCCGGGAATGCCCTGCTCGATCAGGTAGTCGCCCAGAGACTGCTGCGAGAGATGATTCGAAGGGCGACGCACATATTGCTTCACCACAAATCCGGCGCACTGCACACGACCCGACTGATCATGCAACTCGTTCACGCCGTAGTTGCCGATCATGGGATAGGTCATCGTCACAATCTGTCCGCAGTAGGACGGATCTGTCAGGATTTCCTGGTATCCGCTCATCGACGTATTGAAGCAGACCTCGCCGGTCGACTCCTGAGAGGCTCCAAATGATCGGCCTCGAAATATCAGGCCATTTTCCAGTACAAGAACAGCAGTCACGGCGCCAGTTCACCTCCGTCAGGGAGACTGTCAAGCAGGGCCCGCCCGCACCCCCTGCGTGCGACGAGGTGACGCGCTCCTGCGTCAATCGTCGCCGCTCCGCACTCCTGCTCCGCTACGCAGGGGGAGCGGGCAGGCTGGAAAGTGGAACAACGGCAATACCGGTCGGGCCGCTCTGCCCTCCGTGGCTCGCTTTCGGGCGAGAGTGAAGGGGCTGGAATGGGGGGCACTGGAATAACGGGCCCACCCGAGTCTGTCGAAAAACCTGAATCAATTCTGAATTCCCCTGGAAATTACCGGCCGGGTAGATTATCGGGGAGCATGGCACGCTACAAACAGCCTGACTCTGATCAGAGCCAGATCGTTATCTTGAATTTCTCGGAGTTGTTTCCGGAGGATCATCCCATCTCCCGCCTGCTTGAGACGGTCCGGCGGCTAGATCTCAGCCGCTTTGATGCGAGTTACAGGAATGATTCGAAGCAGGGAGGTCGCCCGGCCATGCCGCCCGACCGAGTTCTGGCTATCATCATCTATTCATTGTTGTATGGAAACCTTTCCATGCGAGCCCTTGAGCGAGATCTCGGACAGCGTGCAGATTTGATGTATCTGTCCGGTGGGATGGAGATGGATCATTCAACCCTCGGAAAGTTCCGGCTGAGGCATGCGGCAGCAATTCAGGAATTGTTCACGCAGACAGTGTTCCTCGGTATCGAATCGGGATTCATCGATCTGGATACCGTCAGCATTGACAGCACAAAGATCAAGGCCAGTGCAAACAGACGGGATATAGGCACTCGCGAGGAACTTGAAAGGCGTTACGAGCATCTTGAATCTGTCTGTAAGAAACGCTACGATGAATGGGAGGCATCACAGAACGATGCAGAACAGGAATTACTGGCAAAGAAAATCCAACAACTGGAGATCCAGAAAGAGAAGCTGTCTCTGGGGCTGGAGTTCTTGAAATCCAGACCTGACCGAAAGCGAGTTCATCTTACAGATCCAGATGCAGACTGGCACAAAGACGGATCCAACAGCTTCATCGTGGGTTATTCGGCCCAGAATGCAGTGGATTTCCAGAGTGGCATGATTGTTTATCAGGAAATTGTTACGGGACAGAGCGACAGTACATTCACCAGTTCGCTTGTGAACAGAGTTGAGGGCGTAAAGGCGGAGTTCCTTCCCAAAAAAACAGACGAAATCAAATACGTTCTCGATTGTGGATATGCGAGCGAGAATATTCTCAAAGAGCTTACAGGGCATGACCTCTATATGCCAGACCGGGAACTGGCACACAAGAAGACCGGCGGTAAGATCAAGCCGGAGGAAAGAAATGAGGCTGCCGCTGAACCGCCTCTGATTGAGAGCAGCCATGCCTTGTTGCAATTCCACTACGACCGAGACAACGATTGCTTTCAGTGTCCGGCCGGCGAAATCCTCACCTTCCAGCGCGAGAGAAATCTACAGGGAGTCCTCTACCGGCACTATCGACGTTATGGCTGTTCCCGGTGCTCTATGAAAGAGCAATGTATTGGCCCGGAAGGCAAGCGCAAAGAGCTCTGGATTCAGACCAAACATATTCCCGATTTACAAGTCCGTAGTTTACCTCCCCATCATGGAAGCAAAAAAAGAAAACGGGGATGCGGTCTATTTCCAATCCCCTTACCCTTCTCATGAGAGAGAAGCTGGCAACTCCAGATGGGAAGAAAACCTATGCTCGCCGATTTCCATCTGTCGAGGGCGTCTTTGGTGTGATGAAAAGTGCTCGTAATGGCTGGCAGTTCTTGCGGCGAACAAGAGAAAGGGTTCAAGTTGAATGGTCTGAGCGGTGCATTGCCCATAACCTTGCCCGAATGATCGGGTTTGTCCGGGTAAATCCGATTGCGGCTGACAATATCTGAGCAAGAGCCCGGTCGGGCGACCGGGAGCTCACGCGCTTAACGAGATAGGTTTTTCGACAGACCCCGCCCGCACCCCCTGCGTGCGTCGAAGTCACGCGTGCACTCAGCCTCGGCCGTGCGGGTGGTGCTCTGCTATCTGGTTGAGCACCAGGCCCGGCACGCTTCGCTCTCGGGTGAGTGCACGCGTGACTGAAGGCCGGAGCGCACGGGAAGCGGGCAGGCTGGAAAGTGGAACACCAGAAATACAAGCGCATCTCCCGTCTCACCAAAGCCGGCTGCATCGCTCCCTCCCGACAGTGGAGCAGGACGCGGAGCGCCCCGCCTGGCGCAGGAGTGCGCCACCGCGGGGAAGAGGGAGGGAGCGATGCGGCCTTATAGCTCCAGTTCCACCAATCCCATCCCGTCCGCACCGGGTCGAACCCGGCCTGGTGCTCAACCGATCAACAGAGCACCACCCGCGGGGTGAGAGCCGGTGCGGACGGGACTATTGCGGACGTATGACCGGGTAATTCGGATCGGGCAGCGAGTCTTCGGCGACAGGTTCAAACTCCGGCCTGGGTACATACACCGGAAAAAACGGGCTTTCGTCAAAGAGCATGGGCCCTCCCTTTTCGGCATTCAGGCCATCGAGATTGGCCGGCCAGATGCGACGCAGAACAAGCGATCCTGGATAACTCTCTCTGCATTCGCTCAGCTCTTGTTGCACGGCTTCCGGCGGCGACGAGGCGACGTCTTCGCTGCCCATGCGGGCCATCATCTCGCAACGGCTGCGCCGGGCCAGATCGTCGTCCTCGGGAACGGTCATCAACTCCTGAAAGGCTGCGACAAGACCTTCAAGCTGAGGGCGACTGTAAGCGGGTAAGGATTTAATTTTTTCGTCGCGCTTTGTGTTATCCAGAACCCAGTAAAGATCCGCCTCTTTCGAAGCGTTGCGAATGCCTCTTCCAAGACAGAGCAATGCAAAGAGCCGCGAGCTGTCGCGAGCAGGAGCAAAAAAATCGTCGTTTTTCTCCTCTTTGCGCGGCAGATCTTCCAGCAGCTTCTTTGCTGATGCCGGATCAGGATACTCAAAGCAGCGCATAACCGATCTCATGCGCACGATATCGCGTCTGAAAAACTTCTCGGGGCCGACGCGCTCGCCCGAAACAAGCTGGCCGGCGTTGGTGTATAACCTCGTATCGAGATAGAGCTGAAAGAGATTACGTCGCAACCTGGGATCATCCAGGCCGTCGACGGTACGATTCATAAGAAAGATGCCATCCACCATCGTCGACGGTTCAAGCGAAAGGATCGTGCCGCGCATGGCATCGAGCTCGGGCGTATTGTGGATCGAATCGACCCGATTGATCAGTTCAAGGGCGCGCTCAAACTCGCCTGCCTCAAGCATATCCTCTGCATAGTCGACGACGGCGCGCTGACGATCGCATGCGGAAAAAAGCGCGCCCGCTACAAACAGTAAGAGAGGGGCGATCAGACTCGGTCGGTTCAAGGCTTGATCTCCCGGTAAACGCTCCACATCGATTCAATCAGCTTCGAGGCGTCAGAGACCTCGGCACGCCAGTTCAGCTCCGCGGCCGCCTTCGCCGCCGACGCATACAGCGCAGCCGGATCGCCCGGGCGTCGACCGACCACCCTCGCCGGGATGGGCCGGCCGGTGATTATACGAGCCTGTTCGACGATCTCTTTTACGGATAACCCTTTTTCAGAGCCGAGGTTGACCGTGACGTTCTCTCGCTTTTCGAGAAGATGCTCCATGGCGAGGATGTGCGCCGTTGCCAGATCGTTCACATGAATATAGTCCCGAATACAGGTGCCGTCGGGCGTGTCATAGTCGTCTCCGAAGATCTGCAGCTCCGATCGCATACCGGCCGCAACCTCCATGACAATGGGCAGCAGATTCTGCGGCTGATTCTCAAGGCCGCGCACCCTACCCTTTACATCATAGCCGGCAGCGTTAAAATAACGCAGGGAGGCGTATCGCAAACCCGTGAGTCTGGAGTACCACTCAAGCGTGTCTTCGATGACCATCTTCGTATAACCATAAAAGTTCGCCGGGATGCGAGGATGTTTCTCATCGAGCGGAATATACTGCGGATCGCCGTAGACGGCCGCCGAAGACGAGAAGACGAAGCTGCCGATGCCGGCTTTAACGAGCTCTTCTATAAGAAGAAGGGTTCCGCGAAGATTGTTATCGCTGTACTTTACCGGATCGACCATCGATTCGCCGGCCGCTTTGCTTGCAGCGAAATGAAAGACGACGTCGGGCCGATGAGCGAGGAAGGCCTGGACGGCGTTTGGGTCGCGCACGTCTCCTTCTATCAGATGATAGTGCGCATGCTCAAAAAGATTCCTACGATTGCCCGTCGAGAAGTTGTCGAGTACAAAGACCTCGACGTCTCGTTCCAGCAGATCTGCGATGATATGGGATCCGATGTAGCCTGCGCCGCCCGTTATGCCGGCCGTCTTTCTCTTATGAGCCATTCCCTGGCTAAAAAAATGCACTTTACGAGCCGGTAAAACACATTTTACTGTAGCTCAGGCCGTCAGAAAACCGGCCAGATTGCGATGAGTTCCACTTCAGAAAATCAGAGCTTCGTTGTCGGCTCCCGTGTTCGCGCCTACGTAAGCCAGCAGGATCTCAAGCTTTCCGAGGAAACGCTCGAAGCCATCAATCGTCGCGTTCATGAGATGATCGATCGGGCGATCGAACGCACACGTGCCAACAAGCGATTGACGATCCGCCCCCATGACCTTTAACCCTTTTGGAGTATCTATGTCTTCTCATGGTATTTTTTCCACCGGCATTTCCGTTCACAAATGGCCTCATAAAGAGCCGCCGACCGAAGAATCCGTTCGAGCCGAGATGGAGCGACATGGCTTCAAGGTTTACGATCTGCAGACCGTTCCGCCCTGGTTTGAGCGCAGCCGCCACGCACACGATTACGCAGAGATTCGTGGAGCGGTCGAAGGGGTGATCACCTTTCATTTTGATGGCGGTCCTGTTACCGTCGAAGCCGGCGATATTCTGATCATACCGGGCGGCATGGCGCATGAGGTGAAGGTGCATAACGACCGCCCCTTTCGCGCCTATAAAGGCTCTGAAAGCGGAGAGCGCAGCGTCACCGAGCACGGCGATGGAAAAGGTCGCATGGAAGAGCTGCAATCCGAAGGAACTTATAAAGGCAGCTACAGCGCCTCCTGAAAAGGAATCCTATGTCAGAACCGCTTTTTATCTTCGATCTTGACGGCACGCTTGAAGACAGTCGCACCGATATGTCGCTGAGCGTGAATCGCGTGCGCCGCATCTACGAACTGCCCGAACTGCCCGATGATCTGCTGCGAACGCTTGTGATTCGCGGCATGGACTTTCTCTATCGCAGCTGCTTTCCGGAACTCTGTAAAGAAGGCGAGCCCGTACCTGAGGCGCTTATACAGAAATATGAGGTAAACTATGCCGCTCATATCGTCGATCATACGACGGCCTATGAAGGCATTGTATCAACGCTTCCCGAACTGGCACGCCACGGAAAGCTCTTCCTTTACACGAATAAGCCCGAAAGCCTGAGTCGATTGCTTCTTGAAAAGCTGCAGCTGCTATCGTGCTTTACGGAAGTCATCGGTTTCGATAGCCATGCAAAGAGCAAACCTGATCCCGCTCCCATAGAAGATGCCATTGCAAGGCTTGGCCTTCATCCGACCGAACGCTTCATGATCGGAGACTCGCAGGCCGACATGCAGGCCGCAGAGAACCTTAAAGCGACGGCTGTCTGGTGTAAATGGGGTTATCAGAAAGAGCCGCCCGCGCACCCTTCGCCGCATACCATCGCTCGCCTGCCGTCGGATCTACGACATATACTCGTTCACTGAACGCCTGCGCGCCGGTAAATGAGTTTATCCCCACCGTACCGATTCGAATGAAGCGGCCCGGAGAGAAAGGAAGCAGGCTCTTGCCCGTCAGGACAAGAGCCTGTGTCAATTAACGACCGATACGATAGGCAGCCGCTTCGGCGGCAAAACGTCCACCGAGGAAGCTCCAAACGGGCAGAAGGTCGGCGCCCGTTGCCGCCGCACCGGTAATGCTGTCGGCGGCGTTAGCCATGGCAGGCATGAATTCTTTAATCTTCGTCGCTATCGTGCCGACATGATCCTTTGCCATACCGACATATTGATCCATCATCGAACTCATACCGTCGAGCATGCCCTGCGCATCGCCGATGGAACCGACGCCGGGGATGGCCGAGAATTTGCTTTTAATATCTCCGCCGGCCTTCATCAGCTTTGAGATCACGTCGCCGCCTGCTCCGACGATGTTATCGGCGAAGGGAAGCGCCACTTCGACCGCTCCATAATAAAGCAAAAGCTCCACTCCCGCCGGAATATCTTTGAGCGACTTAACTTTCGTCGTAAGATCGCCTGGAAGAAAGCGATAGGTGGCAAAGGCGATGGCAAGGGCCTTCACGCCGGCATCAAGCGTCTGCTGCGGATCGGATTCAAACGTGCGTTTCTGCGGGCCGCTGCTGCCCATGCCGAAAAGATTGAGGACGTTCTTTAAACCTGCATAGCCGGCGATAAGCTTATCGCCCGTATCGATGTAACCGAGAACCGTAAGGGCCGATTGAAAATCCTCGCCGGCGACGATCTGACGCGCCTGAGCGAGATCGGCTTCGCTGAGATCGGGACGAATGCGGCGCAATCCGCCTTCAAAGCTGTTATAGAATTGAAAGGCCGGTGAGCCCGGGATGACCCCATACACGGCCTTGAGCAGTTTTACCGTATAGTCGTCTTCCGTGTAGGGGCTGAGCATCTGATCGATTCGTTCCTGAGTCATAGTTATCTCCGTTGGCTTGAGGTGATCGCAAAGTTCTCGCGAAGCAGCCTGATCATACAGACGTTGAAACTCGCGTCCAGCGTTTTTCCGGACTCAACCAGAAGACCCATCTGCGACAATCCCGACGCCTCACAAATCGGTGTTGCTGAATCCACTGCCTCAGAGAAAAAAGCACTGATTGATTCGAGAACGGATCTCGAAACCCTGGACGTGCAGCATATCGGTAGCTTACTTAAATTGCTCGCACCGGGCCCATTCGAGATTGAATAGCAGGAGAAACAGATGGTATCACCGAAGCGCTGGTTCCTTACCGCCTACGAGAACAGAGATATGCGCGAGCAGCAGCGGGCTGCCATCATCGGCGGGGTCGGAGGCGCAGCCGGATTACTTCTACTCGTCATTCTGACATTCTTGATCAGCGTATTCAAGCATCCCATCTTCCATGTTTCGGTGCTCGGCATTCTCACTGTTGAGGTCTTTCTTCTGGGCGCCCTTCTTCTCACAAAAGCCGGCAGAAGCGGGCTCGCCGCCCACCTGCTCTTGATTCCGATGAGCTCCTATCTGTGGTTGCTCATGTTTACGACGGCAGGCGAACTCGATCTTACCTCGGTCACCGATACGATCGCCTTCGTTTTTCCGCTGCTTGCGATGGCGACTCTGATTACGGGAAAGCGCACCGTCCTTGTTTACGCCGCTCTGCACATCGCCTGCCTTATCGGATTCACCGTCTTCTCAAGGCAGATCGAGCTGCTCACCGAGAAAGAGGCGTCGGAATATCTGATGGATAACCTGATTGCCATCATCATCCTCACGATCATTCTCTTTACATACATTCGCAACACAGAAAAGGCCTATCATTCCATCGAACGATCTCTGAACGAGAGCCAGCGCAACAGAGAAAGCATCGAACGGATTCTCGTTCAAACAAACGATACGGCGGCCCTGCTCGCCTCATCGGCCGAACAGATGGCGGCGGCAGCCGAATCGTTCGCCGACAACACGCAAACGCAGGCGGCCTTTATCGAAGAGATCTCATCGACCGTCGAAGAGCTCGCCGCAAGCGGAGAGAATCTATTCGGCGTAGCGCAGAGACAGGCCAGCGCCACCGAATCCGTGCAGCTGCAGATGCACAGCCTGCACGAAGTCGTCACCGACGTAAGCGAGAAGACGAATTCCGCTCTGAGTATTCGCAGCGATCTGAATCTGTCGGTCGAGAAATCACGCGAAGAGATCAACGCCGTTCAGAAGGTGATGATGTCGGCCGCTTCCAAGTTCGACGACATGCGCGATACGGTCGGCGTCATCGACGAGATCTCTGAGAAGATCAACCTGCTCTCTCTCAATGCATCGATTGAAGCGGCCCGTGCCGGAGACTCCGGTCGCGGCTTTGCCGTCGTCGCCCATGAAATCGGCAAGCTTGCCGACGATACGTCCAACAACCTGAAATCGATCAACATCCTGTTCGAAAACAGCCATGACGAGATCAATCTCGTCAGCAAGAAATTGCAGGCCTTCTCTGAGGTACTTGGAAAGATGATCGGACAGATCTCTGCCTTCGGAAGCAGCGTCGACCTCATCGTACAGCTCACGAAGAAAGAAAGCGCTCTGAACGAGGCGGCCGGCGAATCGCTGAAGCTTGTCGAGCAGGAGGCGTCTCGCATCCTTGATTTCTCGGCCGAGCAGAAAGAGGCTTTAAACAGCATCGCAAAAGGCATCTCTTCGATGAACGAGGCCATGCAGCAGATCGTCGCCGGTTCAGAAGAGATGGGAGCGACTTCGAAGAATCTGACATCAACGGCGCAGAACCTGATGGGACTGTCTTCCATCTTCAGTCGTTAGGCTTCAGCCCAAGCCTTGCCGCCTTTAGAGACCGAAGCCATCTCCAGAGCGGCTTCGGAATCGATGTGGTCGTAATTCAAGAAGGGTTCTGCGTTCTGACTCTCTCGTAGAACGCCAGAGCGCGGGCCCTCGCCGCCTTATGATTGACGATCGGAGGCGGATAACGATCCGTTCCAAATTCGGGCAGCCAGCGTCGCACATACTGCATCTGTGGATCAAACCTCCTCTGCTGCAGCTCCGGATTGAAGATGCGAAAATAGGGAGCGGCATCGCATCCCGTTCCCGCCGCCCACTGCCAGTTCCCGTTGTTCGAGGCAAGCTCGAAATCAAGCAACTGCTCTGCGAAATAGCGTTCGCCGATGCGCCAGTCGATCAGCAGATGCTTGCATAAAAACGAGGCGACGACCATACGCACACGATTATGCATGAAGCCCGTTACGGCCAGCTCGCGCATACCGGCATCAACAAGCGGATAACCCGTCCTTCCGCCTTTCCACGCCTCAAAGTCTCTTCGTGCATCAGCTGAGCGGGCAGGATCCCGCCAGAACTTGCGAAGAATACGAAACTCCGGTCGGAACTCCTGATCGATGCCCTGATAATAGTAGAGAATCATCTGAAAGAACTCCCTCCAGATCAGCTCGTTCAGAAAAACGGGATGATGGCGCGCTGCGTTCGCCAGACGACGAATCGAAACGGTACCGAAGCGCAGATGAGGGCCGAGTCGCGTCGTTCCATCGGCAAGAGCGGGCAGATCACGACTTTCTGCATAACGCTCTATGATGCGACCGGGAATCCGCGAAGCCGGTGTCTTCGAAGCCGGAGTCTTAAGGGCAAGGCCATGCGGTTCGGGTTGAAATCCAATCTGCGCTGCCGTAAGAAGACGCTCCTCGGAGGTTGTCTGTGCGGATTCGTTATTACTCGTCGTGATAGAGCGCCCCGCTCTATCGGCGATGCGACGGCGCATCTCGAACAGATCCTGCCAGGGATCCCCTGCCCGATCGTTTAGCTCCGCAGATGGCATCTGCGCGAAGTCCGGCGCATCAAGAGGCCTGATGACGCTCTGAAAGAACCTGTCTTTCCAGCGTCGGGAATAAGGAGTAAAGACGTGGTAGGGAAGTCCGTCATTCTTTAAGATCTGCTCCGGATGAAAAATAACGTGATCGGTGAAGAGATGAAACGGAATGCCCCTGCGATCGAGGCCGGTCCTCACCTGTGCATCCCGGGCCCGCGCATAGGGCTCATAATCCTCGTTTGCATAAACGCCGGCAACAGACAGATGCTGGCTCAGGCCTTCGAAGATCTCGACGGGCGGTCCGTAGAAGCTGATCAAAGGCAGCCCTGTATCGGCGACGTTTCGAAGCGCATCGACGATAAATCCGACCCGGCGATCCGAGCGAGGAAGCGGTTCCAGAATATGTGGATCAAAACAGAAAACGGCCAGAAGATCGGCTCCGGCACGAGAGGCTGCTGACCAGGCCTCAAAAAGGGCCCTGTTGTCATCGGTTCGCAGGTCGCGACGCATCCAATAGAGGAAAACGGGCCGATTCGGACGGTTCATACTCCCATAATAGCCCAGATAGGGCCAAAAAGAAAGAAAAATGTCGAATCTTATCAAAAAACATTCGACTATTCAACAAAAAGGTTCCACAATGTGGATGTGAAGTTCCTGATCAAAGACCTATCCCGCCTGACCGGATTATCGCCGGCTCGTATCCGCAAATGGCAGGAGCGATTCCAGATTCTCGCCCCTGTTCAGGGTGAGAACGGCTACCACTACTACGACAACGACGATCTGCGCATTCTGCTGAGCCTTCAGGAAAGGCTTGCAGCAGGGCAGAGGCTTAAGTCGATCATCTCGCTTTCTCGCGAAGAGCTGCTTTCGTCGCAGGTGCTGTTTCGAGACGAGGAGTGGTCGCTTTTGAACGCCATCTCGCGCAGCGAATTCCGAACGCTCGAAGGTCATTTCAATAATGCGCTTGAGAGTTACTCCCTTCCGCAGTGGATTCGCAAAAGCGTACATCCTGCCGTGATGCTGACGGGAGAGGCCTGGAGCAAGGGCATCCTCTCTGTAGCCGATGAGCACGCCTTCTCGCACTGGCTGCGCGGATACATCCTGTCGCGCGTCGAATGGCTTCAGAGCAATCAGACGCCACTGTGGCTTGTGACGAGCTTTCCTGGAGATGAGCATGAACTGGGAGCGCTGTTACACTATGCGCGACTTCTCTATTACCGCGTGCCGGTTCGCTTCTGTGGGATGCTGCCCGAAGAGCATCTGATTAAAGAGCTTCAAAAAGAACAGTATCGCAGCGTCAGCGTTTCGGTCGTCATCCCGCGCAAACGAGAAGAGATCGAAAGGCTGCGCAATCGCATCAAAGAAGAGACAGGCGTGCGCCATGTACACTTCGGCGGCTACGGTTATAAACGAACGCTGAGCCTGAAAGATTAGGCGCCATTTCAAAGAGCGGCTTCATAAAGAATAGAAACCAGAGGGAAAGAATGAAACGTATTGCCATCATCGGAAGCGGAATCTCGGGCATGGGAGCCGCCTATTATCTGAAAGATCAATTCGACGTCACGGTTTTCGAGAAAGAGAATCGACCGGGCGGACATACGAATACGATCACCGTCGAAGAAAAAGACAGGCTCGTCCCCGTGGATACGGGCTTTATCGTCTTCAATCACGTTACCTACCCGAATCTGTTGCGCCTGTTCGCCGATCTTGAAATCGAACAGCATCCGGCATCGATGGGATTCTCGGTCTGGAACCGTCGCACGGGCATTCAGTACTGCGGATCGGGGTTATCCGGACTTTTTGCGCAGCGTCGCAATCTGCTGCGTCCCTGGTACTATCGTTTCTTGCTTGAGGCGAATCGCTTCAACGCCGAGGCGCCGGCCGATCTGCATTCCGGGCTGCTGCTTGATAAGTCCTGGACGATGCGCGAGTATCTTGATGTAAAAGGATTCGACGAGGCCTTTCGCGAGAACTACATCCTGCCTATGGGCTCGGCCATCTGGTCGACGCCGATGGATCATATGCTTGATTTCCCGGCGGCGGCGCTCATCCGCTTCTTTGAAAATCATGGCCTGCTCGGATTGAATACCCATCATCAGTGGTACTCGGTGAAGGGCGGAAGCCGCACCTACCTCGATCGCATTCGCTCTCTTTTGAAAGAAGACGTGCACAGCGGTGAAGCGGTGCTGTCGGTAAAGCGTCTCGGGCCCGATTCAGTTGAGGTAACGACGTCGCTGCGGGTCTATAGCTTCGATGCCGTCATCATGGCCAGCCATGCGCCCGATACGCTGCGTATGCTTGTCGATGCGACGCCGCTTGAAAAAGATATTCTCTCGCAGTTCCCGTATCATCCCAATAAAGCGGTGCTGCATACCGATGCATCGGTTATGCCGCCCATCAAGCGCATCTGGTCGGCCTGGAATTACAAGATCGACGATGCCGGACAGACGACCGTATATCACATGAACCGTCTGCAGAATCTGCCCACCGATACGGATTACTTCGTTTCGATCAATGAGATCGATCAAATCCGCGAAGATAAGATCGTGCGAGAGATCGAATACGAACATCCGCTGTTCAACATGCGTTCGCTCCTTGCACAGAAGCGTTTTCAGGATTTGAACGAAACAGGTCCTGTTTATTTTGCTGGCGCATATTCTCGCTATGGCTTCCATGAGGATGGCCTTCTTTCGGCTCTGAAAGTCGTCGAACGGCTTGTGCGCGAGCCGGCAGCAAGGCCCTTAGAAACGGCGGGGAGGTGGTCGTGATGCATGCCCTTTTCGATACCGTGGTGACGCATGCGCGCACACGAGCAAAGGCCGCCGTTCGTCCGCATACGTTGCGAGCGAAAACCTACATGTTCCTGCTCGATCTCGACGGGCTTGAAACAACGGGGCCTCTTGTTTCGGTGAATCGATTCAACCTGTTTTCGTTCTACGACCGTGATCACTTTAAATTTCTGCAAGATGGACAGGCTCTCAGCACATCGCAGAAAGTCCGGGAGTAGGTGGTTAGCTCTGGCCTTCCCGAACCGGAGCAGATCCTTCTTCTTACAAATCTGCGCGTGCTCGGCTACGTTTTCAATCCCGTATCGTTTTACTACTGTTACCGAAACGATCGTCTGATGGCCGTTCTGGCCGAGGTGAACAATACGTTCGGAGAGCAGCATCCGATCCTGATCGATTGCCGTGATCTTGCCGATGATAGAGGCTTTTATCGCTTTCAGAGCGAGAAGAACTTTTACGTATCTCCATTTCTCAAACACGATACCGATCTGTTTTTTCATTTCAGAGATGCGCGAGAAAAACAGCTCTTCTTCATCGTCGACTCGGGTTATACAGACGGTTCAAAGAAAGAAGTTCTGCTAAGAGCCACACTTACAGGCAGACGCCGACCGTACAGCAACGCGACTCTGCTCTACGAATTCTTTCGCATTCCGTTCGTCACGCTGCGTATTATTGCCGGCATCCACTGGCATGCGCTGCTTCTCTATTTAAAGAAGATTCCTTTCTATACAAAGGGCGAAACGGACGCAGCCATTATCAAAACACAGAAAAAGAAGTATCAGGAGGCCTGATTATGAAACGAGCAAACACTACGATCCTCGAAAGAAATAAAATAAAAAACACGCCCGTCGCCCGTACGACACTGGCAACACCTCAAGCATCCGCCTCGCCCGCGCCCACCTCGCCGCGCGGTATCTTTGAGCGCGTCTTTGTCTCGGCTCTCGCTCGAAACCACATCGGAGCCCTGCATGTGTTCAAAGAAGACGGAACAGGCTTTGTGTTCGGCGATAGCGGCGATGCAGTCCCCGCAATCATACATGTGAAAGACCGCCGTTTCTTCGCCCATGTCGTTCTCTTCGGAGAGGTCGGCTTCGGCGAGGCGTTTATGCTCGACTATTTCGACTCGCCCGATCTATACCGGGCCCTTGAGTGGTTCGTGCAGAACTCGCGCTCGACGCCCACGCTGAGCGCGGCGACCGTGCAGCATCTGCTTGTCGGAGCGTTAGGCTTCTACAATCGCATCCTGCATCTTCTGCGTCCGAACAATGAAACGACGGCGAAGAAGAATATCGCAGAGCATTACGACATCGGCAACGCTCTTTATAAAGAGATGCTCGACCCGACGATGGCGTATTCCGCTGCCATCTATCAATCGATCGACTCTTCTGAAAATCTCGAGCAGGCACAGATTCGCAAGTTCGAGCGCATTTGCGAGAAGCTGAATCTGCGTCCCGGGCTGCACCTGCTTGAGATCGGCAGCGGCTGGGGCGGATTCGCCATTCATGCTGCCAGACAGCACGGCGTAAAGGTGACGACCGTTACCATTTCAGAAGAGCAGTTTGCTCTCGCGAAAGAGCGCATCGAACGCGAAGGACTTTCTCATCTTATAGAGATTCGCCTTCAAGATTTCAGGCGCATCGAAGGTCGCTTTGATCGCATCGTCTCGATTGAGATGGCCGAGGCGCTTGGTCGACGCTTCTTCGACGTCTACTTTCGCAAAATCGCCTCGCTTCTATCAGAGGAGGGTCTGGCCGTATTACAGTACATCAACTATCCGGAGTCGCGCTACGAGCGTTATGCAAACTCCTCGGACTTTATTCAAAAGCATATCTTTCCAGGCGGGTTGCTTCTCAGTCATCGCGAGGTGTTGAACTCCCTTCATCGCACGGCAGACCTTTGCCTGTATGATCTTGAAAGCTTCGGCCTCAGCTATGCCCGCTCTCTGCAGCAGTGGCGCCTGAATTTCAACGCCTCTCTGGATCATATCAGGGCGCCTGGCTACGACGAGACGTTCATCAGAAAATGGAACTACTATCTGACGAGCTGCGAGGTAGCTTTCACAGAGCGCTATATTAACGTCTGTCAGATCCTTCTCTCACGGCCACAGAATCGAGAGCTGCCTGATACGGCGAAATAAGTGAGGCGAACCATGATCACGGCGCAGAGACATTCACGCAGATATTTCTCGAACAGACTTCGCTATGCCATTTCGGCCCTGCTATTGCTATCATTGCCGGTTTTAGCGGTCGAGGGGCGATCCTTTCGCGGCAACGCCTTTGACCTGAGAACGGGCCAGTTCCTGTACTCCGAGAACCATACAGAGACCTACAGAAACGGCCAGCATGCGGCGACGACGCTTCTTTATAAAGACCCGGCCGAGAAGGTCTTCGCAGAAAAGCGAAGCGAATACAGGCCGGGCTCCACCGTTCCCTCCTTTCGCCTTGAAGATCGGCGCAGCGGTTATGTGGAAGGATGCAGTCCGAGCGGCGGCGCCATCATGCTCTTTCATCGCGACGATGCGCAGAGCGCCCAGAAAAGCGGATCGATACCGGCAGGCTCTGATCTCGTCGTCGACTCAGGTTTTCATCTCTATTTAAAAAAGAACAGAGACGCCCTGCTTGCAGGCCAGACCCTCGTCTTTCGTTTCGGCGTACCTTCTCGCCTGACGACGTTTGATTTCAGGGTGCGCAAGATCGCCGACACCGAGGTGAACGGCCGCCGTGCCGTTCGATTTCAACTGGCTCCCGATAACCTTATCTTACGAAGCGTCGTCGCCCCCATTCTCGTTGATTATGATCCGACAACGATGGATCTGCTTGCCTATACAGGATTGAGCAATATCTACGACGAGAACGGCAAGGCCTACAACGTTTACATCGTCTTTCGATATTAGAAAGACGTCCCGGTATGGCCTCGCAGAGTTATCCGATCCGATCACAGTCTGGAGTATTAGCTGGAGTATTAGTATGAAGCTTTTCGTATTTGAACAGGAGCAGTTTGTTCCAGGCAGGCCGGCCGATATCTGGAACTTCTTCGCAGACCCAGCGAATCTCAAGATCATCACGCCTCCGTATATGGGCTTCGACATTGCCTCGGATGCAGGCCAGCGCACGTTTGCCGGGCAGATCATCTCTTATACCGTGCGCCCGCTGCTCGGCATTCCGCTTTCCTGGATTACCGAGATCACGCATGTAGAAGAAGGCCTGTCTTTTATCGACGAGCAGCGCTTCGGACCTTATCGCTTCTGGCATCACCGGCACCTTTTCGCTAAGGCAAAAGGAGGCGTCCTCATGACCGATACGGTGCACTACGGATTGCCTCTTCCGCTCTTTGAGAATACGATCAACGAGCTCATCGTGCGCCCGAAGCTCGAACAGATATTCGCCTTCCGGCGAAAGAAGATCGAAGAGCTCTTTTAGTTGCGGACGCAGAGAACGGCAGGAGCGCCTGAAGGGCTTGATTTGTCGGATTGGTTATTAGTCGCCGTGCTGCCATTGACAATCCAGGCCTCAGACGGCGTTACCATGTTAGTAGTGGATGACCAGAAATTCGACTTTGCTCCGGGAAAAACGGTAGAATCCATTGAAGGCCAGATCTGTTTGCGATCTATCAGCGACGATATCTCAGTAATCGAAGGCAATCGCCAATCACTGTATCCTGCCTGAACAAGATTCTCGCAAAATACAAGAGCCTGTCCCCATGCGGGTGATTGCGGGCTTCCCGAACACGCACCGCCGCTGTATGTCTCGCCTGCAGCGCATCGTGTCCACATCAATCCCGTGCCCTGATCCGTTGCTACATCATTGGAAACCGAAAAGCTACGGGAAACGGTGGTTCCGCCTCCGGCCACGCAGCGAACGGCCGGCGTGGCCACATTCTTTCCATAAGAAAGCGTTACGCTTCCATACGCGGGCTGTAGCGTCCATGCCTTATCTGCATTGCCTGTAGCGGCCCATACCATAAACGGTTGTGTTCCCGGGAATTGCGTGGTGGAAAGGGCAGGACTGAAAATACTGAAATCGTGAATGGTCATCAATTCTTCCAGGCTGGCCAGCCTCCAATCCTGTCGGCCCGCATAGCCTGAGCCGCTATTGCCGTGGTTCAGGACCGCACAGCTCTGCACCGCAGCCGGCCAGATCATCGTAGTCGTCGTTCCACCGGAACAGCCTGCCCCCGCCTGCCCTTGAACGCAGGTTTTCCATACGAGTCCGGTTACGTTATCGGTCGTGGTATAGTCGCTCGTGAACGTGGAGTGCTGCGTCGGGCCTGTGAAGCTGCGCGTTATGCCCGTGTAGGCTCCGTCCTGGCCGGTCCCGGTGCAGGCGATTACAGAGCCGCTATCATCATAACACAGGGTCTGACCGCTTTCCAGCGGACGGTACTGTCGCAGGGCCGTTCGCGTAACGAATGAGCCGGTTGCATCGGCTGCGATCTGATTCTGCGCCACATCATAAAGCTCTGCCATGGCGACCGTCCATTTAACAAACGTCACTTCGGGCAATCGCTGAAGGTCGGGTTCAAGCACGAGGGTCGTCGAGTTCTGCCAGGACACGCCTATGGACGCAGCAAGCGGCGCATCGCCATTGGCGCCGTCGACAACGGCAACAGTGGGAGTACGGCCTGTGTCCATGGCCTCTGAAAAGGTTATATATATGCGCGCCTGCTGCGCCCTCTGGGGGTCAATGCCACTGCCATCTGGATTGACAGAGGAGACCGTCGGTGCCGTCAGATCCGGCCCAGGAGGATTCGAACCAGAGGCATTCCCGCCTGAGAAGGCTATGCCGCTCAAAAGCAGGCCCTGCAGGCCTGAACTGTCCAGACTGATTTTCTCAGCCTGCAAACACCCGCTCAGAACCGCCAGCAAGAGAGCGGAAATAACAACTGCCTTTTTCATGGATCGCCCAATCCTCTAACAAGAACCCTGTCTGTTTATTTCAATTGTTTTCTGCAAATATCTACCCATCAACTACTCCGCCGGCCCCGCTTCCCTTTTTTTCAAATCCTCAGCCGAAAAAGTGTTGCACCGAATTGCGGAATGAATATTCATTCCGCATGGACAGGAAAGCATCCCCCGACAGGTCGCCGGCAGCACCCCGGCTATTCTCTCGCAGAGAGGTCATCCAGACCGGCATTGCCGGCATCGGACTGCTTGCCCTTGGCGCCGGGTGTTCGCCCGGAGCACCGGTGCCGTCCTGGCCCGAGATGCGCTTTTTGCCCGTTCACGGCCAGAAGATCCTCTACGGAGTCTACAACGGCTTTGCGCATGCCTTTCTACCCGAGGCAGCCGAGGATCGGCAGGCCCTGCTTCTTCGCATGCTGCAATCGACCGACGCCTATCTGCATGCACAGCCCGAGCATATACAGGGCGAGCTGCTTGAGGCCTTTGATTTTTTGAGCGTCGCCCCCGTGCGCTGGCTGCTTGCAGGCTTCTTCAGCGAATGGGAAGAGGCCGATCCCGAAGATATCGTCGAGTTTCTGGATTCCTGGCTCACAAGCCGCTTAACCCTCTTTCGGTCGATTGCCACCTTTCTACAGTCGATGTCATCGATGGCCTTTTTCGATCAGCCCGAATCCTGGACTGTGGTGGGATACACCGACCCTTCGTGGGTGGCTAACGTTAAGTGGAGATAATCTATGAATAATCCCTATGCAAATGCTATCGATGCCTCCAGGCTCGAAAAAGATATCACTCTTGAAGCGGATGCCGTCATCGTCGGCAGCGGCGCCGGAGGAGGCATCACGGCTGAAATCCTGACACGTGCCGGATTTCGCGTCATCATCATCGAAGAAGGAGGTCTTGCGCAGCGCGAAGATTTCAAGCTGAAAGAGATGGAGACGTTTCAAAAGCTTTATTACGATGGCGGCAATCGCTCAACCAAAGGGCATGAGTTTTCCGTGGCACAGGGCCGCACGGTCGGAGGCTCAACCGTCGTTAACTGGACGACCTGCCTGCGCACTCCGCCGCAGACATTCGACTTCTGGAAGAGTCAGCTGAAAATCGAGGGCTATTCATCAGAGGAGATGGCTCCTTTCTACGACTGGGCCGAAAAACGCCTGCACGTTACCGACTGGACGGCGCATAACGCAAACAACAGCCTGCTTGCCACAGGCGCTGAAAAACTCGGTTGGTCTTATCGCAATATTCCGCGGAACGTGAAGTCCTGCTTTGCTCTGGGTTTCTGCGGCCTTGGATGCCCTACCGACGCGAAGCAGAGCATGCTCATCACGACCATTCCTGAAGCTCTGAAAAGGAATGCTACGCTTCTCTATCGCAGCCGCGCCGTTCGCTTCGAATGGAAGGGCGATCGAATTAACGAGCTTCTCTGCCATGCACTCAATCCAGAAGGCACTGCTGAACAATCGGTGAAGATTCGCATTCGTGCGAGACTCTATGTTTCAAGCGCCGGCGCCATAAACACGCCTGCCCTGCTACTGCGATCGGGCCTTCCAGATCCGCATGCCCTCACGGGGAAACGTACGTTTGTGCAGATGCATAACTATTCGATCGCTATCATGCCCGATGCGATCGCACCGTTCACGGGAGCCCCGCAGTCGGTGGCGTCGGATCATTTTCTCTTTGCCGACGGAGTGAGCGGTCGCGCTGGATATAATATCGAAGCCGTCGGCGCGCAGCCTGTGGTGATGATGAATTTCCGCAAGATCGTGGGCAATGACTTCGAGCAGTACGCACGCAATCTGTCGCGAGTGCATATCCTCGTTTCGCAGATTCGTGACGGATTCAGCGAGCAGAGCCAGGGTGGCGTCGTTTCGCTCAATGAACGAGGACAGGGCATACTGGACTATCCGTTCAGCGATTTCATCAAAGACGGCATCCGACGTTCCTATCTGTCGATGGCCGAATGCCAGTTCGCCGCCGGAGCCGAAGAGGTGACTCCGGCGAACAACGATGTTCGGCCCTTCCGCTCGTGGAACGATGCGAAAGAGGCGATCACAGATATGCCCATCCGATCGCCCAACACATTCGTCAACTCCACACATCCACTTGGAGGTTGCGCCATGGGTGTAGACGAGCGAACGTCGGTCGTCGACACACACGGACGTCATCACCATATAGCGAATCTGGCCGTTATCGACGGCTCTCTCTTCCCGACCGGTCTTGGCGTTAACCCGAGTCTTACGGTTTATGCCGTCGCCGCAAAACTCGCGAGGTTTCACAGTAACGAATTAAGACGGATGATATGAAAACCCTCCCGGGTAACGGTTTAACGACAGCATAAGGAGAATACAGATGGACTTTTACTTTAACGAATCACAACAGGCCTTGCAGAAAGAGGTAGAGGCCTTTGCCCGCGAGGCCGCTCTCAATCCGCTGCGGATCATCGAAGAAGAGCAGAGCGTTTTCTGCTGGGACGTACTGCACGAGCTCGGGCGTCGCGGCTGGACAGGCGTCATCGTTCCCGAAAAGTACGGCGGCATGGGAAAAGGGGCCATCGAATACTCCATCATCATGGAAGAAACGGCCGCCGAGATGATCTACGGACCTCAGAACCTTGTTCAGGCGCAGCAGGGGCTTCTTGCTATGGGAACGGATCGACAGAAAGAAAAGTATCTGCCCGCTCTGGCCAGCGGAGAGATGCTTGCGGCGCAGGCCATCTCTGAACCCGATGCAGGCTCATCCTTCGAGAACATTCAGACGATCGCCGAAAAATCGGGGGACTCCTATATCGTAAACGGCCTGAAGGTGCATATCAATCTGGGCGAAGAAGCCGGCATGCTCATGGTTCTTGTGAAGACGGCCAACGGATTAACCGAACTGATCGTCGACAAGAATACTCCGGGCATCAGCTATAAGAAGCAGGACCCTATCGGCCTGCGTTCCGCCCCCATGTATGACATCATCTTCGAGAACTGTCGCGTTCCGGCCGAGAATCTTCTCGGTCGCGATGGTCGCGGCATCGAGACTTTTCTCGCGATCTTCAAGCTCAGCCGACTCGGCGTCGCCTCGCAGCTCATCGGAGTGGCGAAAGGATGTCTTGCCCGCGCCGTAGAATTCACGAAAAGCCGCAAGGTCGGTAAAAACCGCGTCAGCGACTTTCAGGGTATACAGTGGATCATAGCGAAGCTGACGGCCGAACTGGAAGCGGCCAAACTTGCGCGAAACAAGGCCGCCTGGCTGCACGATCAACGTCGCAAACATGATCTCGAAACGTCGATTGCCAAGTATCTGGCCGGCGTCGTCGCCGACGAAACGGTGAACAAGGCCTTTACGATGACGGGAAGCCATGCCTGCTACCGCGATAAGCCGTACGATCGCTATGTTCGCGAAGTGAAGTCGCTTCTCGCAGGCGGCGGAAGTTCCGAGGTCATGTTGAACAACATCTCGCGTGAGGTGTTGCGTCCCTCTTACAGGTTCTGAAAATGAAGTACGATAAGATCACTCTCGTCACGGGCGCCGGCGGATTTATCGGCTCGCATATCGTCAGCCTTCTGGCAGACTCAGGCATCACCGTGCGCGCCACCGACATGAGGGCGCCGGCCCGACTGCCCGACGGCGTTCAGTTCATGAAGGCCGATCTGCGCAACCGCGACGACGTGACGCCGCTTCTTGAAGGGGTCGACCGCATCTTTCATGTTGCCGGCATCTGCAATCTGAGCACGCCTTATGAGAAGCTCAGACCTGTAAACGTTCATGCCGTCGATGTCATCACCGAGCTCGCCATGAAAAGGCAGGTGCGGCGTTTTGTGCATATGAGTTCGAGCAGCGTTTATGGACTGTATAACGGTACTGCCTTCTCTGAAGAGGCGCCCTGTCGTCCCGCCGATAGCTACGGACAGAGCAAGTTCGACGGTGAATCGATTGTGCGTCGACGCATGGCCGAAGGACTGCAGGCCGTAATCCTGCGTCCCTGTACGGTCTACGGGCCTGGATGCAACGATGGCGCGGGCAAGGTATTCTCTCGTCCCTCTGACATTCCAGGAATTCCAGGAAACGGCAAGCAGAAACTGGCAAACGTTCGCGTCGAAGACGTGAGCAACGCGGCCATCTTTCTCTCTCAGCGAGACGATGCGGCCGGGCACATTTTCAACGTATCTGACGATTCGTCCCCCACGCTTGAAGAGGCGCTACGCCTTTCGGCTCAGGTATTCCGGTCCAGGATCAAACCCATACATGTTCCGCTGGCACTGTTAAAGATCGTCGCCCGCGTTGAAGGGGTCATTGCGGCTCTTCGTGGTAAGATTCCCGATCTCGAGCTGGAAGCCGTTAAATACCTCTATTCTGATTATATAATGGATAACTCTAAACTAAAAAAACACGGATACAAACTATTGTTCCCTGCATTCGATACGTCGATGCAGGAACTGGGGGAGAGATTAAAATGAAAAAGGTCATCGTGATCAGCGGAATCGGCCAGGGGATGGGAAGAGAAGTCGCCCTGCTCCTATCTAAGCGGGATTATATACTGTGCGGTTTTGATATCGACGCCGAAGCGATCCGCACATTAGGCGAAGAGCTTACCGCTCAGAAAGTCGAGCATCTGCTTGAGAGTTTTGATATCACCGACGCGAAGCGGCTTCAGAAGTTCCGCGATAGCGTAATCGCACGTCACGGCCACGTCGACACCGTTCTCTCGAACGTAGGCATCGGCTTCTTTGGCGCCTTCGAAGAAGTGGATCTGGAACGAGCCCTGCAATGCTTTAACATCAACGTCATCGGATGCGCCCGCCTCTTCCAGCTCTTTCTGCCGGGTATGCGCGAACGGCGTGCCGGTAAGCTTGTCGCCATGTCTTCCCTTGTCGGCCAGATCCCCTTTCCTTTCGAGTCGATCTATTCGTCGTCGAAATTCGCCATCGAAGGGCTTGTTCAATCGATTCGCTTTGAGGTGCAGCCTTATAATATCGAAGTAGCGCTGATAGAGCCGGCACAGGTATCGACAGGATTCGCCGCTAAGGTTCACAGGCTTCCGCATCCGGCCTCGCCTTACTTTGAACGTGTTCGCAGGTTCCTCGAACGCGATAAAGAGCTGATCAAAACGGCGACGAAACCAAACGAAGCGGCGCCCCGCATCGTAGCCGTGCTTGAAGCGAAGCGACCGTCTCTGTTCAATCAGGTGGATGGCATGAGCACCTTCTTCCTTTTTTTAAACAGGATTCTGCCTCTTAAGTTGCGCGATTTCATCCTGCTCAATCACATGGATATCAGGTAACGATCTATGGAACTTTCCGTTCGCTCTCACTATCATCTTCTGAAAAAGGCCGATGAACTGTACGGCGACAGTCCCGCTCAGTACGTTAAGAGTTCGAAGAAAGAATACTCGCCTTTCTCTTTTCGTGAATTTACGGCCGAAAGCCGGTCGCTATCAAAGGCCCTGCTTACCCTTGGAGCGAAACATGGCGATCGTATCGGAATCATCGCCGACGTCGGACCGAGATGGCTTCGCGTCAGCATGGCCATCACGTCTATCGGCTGCGTCGACGTTCCTCGCGGAAGCGACGCCACTGCCGATGATATCACCTACATCCTCAATCATGCGGAATGCACTATGCTTTTCGTTGAAAACGAGAAGGTGCTTGCGAAGTTTCTTCCTGTCATCAAGTCGATTGCAACGATTCGCGAGATCATCCTCTTTTCGGGTAACGCCGCTTCAGGAGATCTGAAGGTTCGCACGATTGAAGAACTCATTCAATCGGTAGCGACTGACGACTCCCTCGAAAAGGAATACGCCCGGCGCGGCGAAGCAGTGAAGCCGGACGATCTGGCAACGATCATCTACACGTCCGGAACGACCGGCGTCCCCAAGGGCGTCATGCTCACGCATGGCAGTATGCTCTGGGAGGTCGCCACGCTGCATAAGGAATTCGTGAAGACCGGCGTGACGGTGGGCAGAGGCGACATTACGATGGGCTTTCTTCCGCCGTGGCATAGCGGCGAACGCATGTTCGAAACGATCTGCTTTTACAGCGGAGCGGCCGTCGCCTTCACCACCGTTGCCGAGCTGGCACGAGATCTGAAAGCGATACGCCCCACCTTTCTCTTCACCGTTCCGCGAGTGTGGGAGAACTTCTACGGCAAGATACTTGATCAATTAAAGGGAAGTGCGGCCTTTTCTCGTTTTCTGTTTCAGCTATTCGTGAAAACGGCCTGCTCGTTTCGCGCAGCCCTTGATACGGTGCTTGATCGTCAGGTCCGTCTGACGGCAAGTCGCAGCCTGAGTGAGTTAGTCAAAATCCCCGTTGCTGCGCTGATCGTGCTTGCTCTGCTTCCCGTCGCACTTATCGCGCGACTCTTTCTTCGTAAGATTCTGGCTGTTCTCGGCGGTCGTGTTCGCTTCGCCTTCGCCGGAGCCGGAGCACTTCAACCCGAAGTCGATCGCTTCTTCCACTCGATCGGTCTGCCGCTTCTTGAAGTCTATGGCATGACCGAAAACTCCGGTGTGTCGACGATACGCCATCTGAACCGCTTCGTCACGGGAACGGTCGGCCGACCGTTAACAGGCGTCGAGATCAGATTGGTTAACGACAGAAAAGAAACGATCACCGAACCCGGTATTAAAGGCGTCGCCCTGCATAGAGGCCCGCATAACATGAAAGGATACTACAGAGAACCCGAAAAGACGGCTGCCATCATCGATGCAGAGGGCTGGTTGAATTCCGGCGACCTGCTGATGTGGACGGCACAGGGCGACCTGAAATTCGCGGGTCGGGCCAAAGATACGATCGTACTCTCCGGAGGTGAAAACGTCGAACCGGAGCCTATAGAGAATTCACTCAAGCAGAGCGAATACTTCACGCACGTCGTCGTTGTCGGGCAGGATCGCAAGACCCTGGGAGCCCTGATTGTACCAAAGCGCGAAAAACTGCTTCCTTTATTGAACGGCAGCGCCCCCTCCGATCCAGAACGGCTGGAAGAGGCGCTCAACCAAAGCGAAGAGATCGCAAAGCTTGTGCGCGAAGAAATCAAGAAATACGTTTCTCAGGAGACGGGCTACAAGGCCTTCGAGCGCGTGACGACATTTCATATTCTTGGCGGTGATTTCACCGTTAACGACGAACTCACACAAACACAAAAAGTGAAGCGGAACCGGGTGCAGGAAAAATACAGCAAAGAAATCGATCGCATGTTCTCGTGAACATGGTCGATTTTTGCGGAGGTACCGGAAGATCCGGTGCCTCCGCGCTGACGGGGCGAACAGGAGCAAGTCATGTATAACTACAAAAAATGGATCGTAGCAAAAGACGAAGAGAATCATTCCATCTCTCTTATTCTGAATCGTCCGGATCGCATGAACGTCTTTGATCTGGAATCGCTTGACGAACTCGTAGACCTCTGCGAGCGCATTGATAACGATCCGTCTATCTGGGTCGTAATCGTTTCGGGCGAAGGAACACATTTCTCAGCCGGCATGGATACCGACATACTCAAGCAGATTACCGACGTAAGCGAAGATGATTTCCGATCGAATATGCGGCATATGCAGGAGTGCTTTGATCGGTTTGAGCGCCTGAAAAAACCGACGATCGCAAAGATAAAAGGATTCTGCATGGGAGCCGGCTTTATGTTCTCTCTGTGCTGCGATTTTCGCATAGCGAGCGAGAAATCGGTCTTCTGCATGCCTCTCGTTAAGCTCGGCTTAACGGTGCTTATGGGCACGCAACGCATCACCCGTCTGACGGGAATCCAGCGCGCAAAAGAGATCGTCTTGCTTGCTGAAAAATTTAACTCAGAGAAGGCCCTTGAATACGGCCTGATAAACAGAGTGGTTCCGCCCGATCAGCTCGACGACGCCGTCAAAAAGCTGGCCGAAAAATTTCTGCGTCTCGCACCGCGCACGATCGGCATCACGAAGCAGGTCATCGGCCAGGGAGCCTTCCTGCCGATCCGCGATAGCGAGGATCTTGAGATTGACCTTCAGGCCTCTATCCTTGACAGTGCCGATCTTCGCGAGGCGATGACTTCTTACCTCGAAAGCAAGAAGCCGACCTTCACAGGTTATTGACAGATTAGAGGAGCGGCCACGCAACCATGGAACAGAGCTTCATTACAACAATACTGCTGCCGGTCTCTCTCGGCATCATCATGCTGGGCCTGGGGCTCACGCTCACGCCCGACGATTTTCGCCGGGTTTTTAAGTATCCGCGAGCCGTGTTTATAGGACTTCTCGTTCAGCTTGTCGCCCTGCCCCTTCTCTGTCTGATGCTCGTAAAGGTTCTGCGAACCGACCCGGTGATCGCCGTAGGCTTCATGGTGCTTGCCGCCTCTCCTGGCGGTACCACGGCAAGCCTCTACAGTCATCTGTTCAAAGGCGACGTCGCCCTGAACATCACACTGACCGCAGTCAATTCTGTCGTAAGCCTCTTTACGATGCCGCTTGTCGTTAACCTGGCACTGATGATCTTTCTCGGCGACGGTAAAACGCTGCCGTTACAGCATGCGAAGGTAATGCAGGTATTCGCTATCGTTCTCACGCCGATGACGATCGGCATGATCATACGACATCGCTTTCCCGAGGCGTCAAAAAGGCTTTATCGACCCGTAAAAATCGCATCGGCCCTCTTTCTTGTCTTGATCATCGCCGGCGCCATCGCCCAGGAAAGCCAGAACTTCGTGAAGTTCTTTCGCGAGGTCGGAGCGACGGCTCTGCTTTTCAACCTCACGAGCATGGCCGTCGGATACATGATTCCGCTTATCACCGGCCTGAACAAAGGCGAGGCCATCGCCATCAGCATGGAGATCGGTATTCACAACGCCGCCTTCGCCATTACGATTGCAGCAAGCCCGATGCTGCTCAACAACGGCATGATGGCCGTACCGCCCGCCGTTTATGGGTTGATAATGATGTTTACAGCGGCGGGATTCGGCTTTCTCGTATCCAGAAAACACGACAAAGAAGACGAAAATGCTAAAACCTCCGCATGATTCCGAGAAGAAGTTAGCCATCGAAGAGGCGGCCCTTGAACTATTTACGAAGCAGGGCTTCGGAAGTACGACCGTCCCCTCGATCGCCGAAAAAGCACGAGTCGGATCGGGCACCATATACCGTTACTTCGAAAGCAAAGAAGAACTCGTTAACAGAATCTTCCAGCAATGGCAGGAGCGTTTATATCATGCTCTTACCGATGCATATCCCGAGAAAGGCTCGACCCGAGAAAAGTACGATCATATCTGGGGCAGGCTTGCGGCATTTCAGAAGAATTACCCCGTCGCCTTTGACTTTCTCGAGATGATGTATTATACGCCGCATCTCGACCGGGAGAGCAAAAGCGGCAGACTCAGGCTACTGAAGTTTCTTAACCAGCTCGTTCACGAAGGAAGAGAAGAGTTCCGGCCGTTATCGTCCGACGCTCTCATCGCCATCGTATGGGGCGCATTCGTCGGCCTCGTCAGAGCATCCACCACGGGACGCATCAGTCTCGACGACGATCTGCTTAACGAATCACGAGAAGCGATCTGGAAGGGTATCATTCACACAAGATGAAACAGAAAAGCGAAACGTATAACAGGGAGCATCTATGAAAATCAGAGAACCGGTAGTCGTTACGGGAGCCGACGGATTGCTCGGTCGACACATGGTGAACCGTCTTCTTCGCGAGGGCGTGCGAGTTCGTGCCCTGCTTATGCCGGGGCAGAACCCAGATCCACACTGGACCGACGGGCATTATAAACAGAAGGCCGAGGTTTTCTTCGGTGACATACGCAAGCCCGAAACCCTTATCGCCCTCATGCACGGAGCGGGAACCATCTGTCATAATGCGGCCATCGTGACCGACTGGGCTCCGGCCCGGGATTATTTCGACGTGAACGTCGAAGGAACGCGAAACCTGCTCGATCTTGCGGTAAAAGAAAACGCGCGCTTTCTCGTCGCCTCAAGCGTTACGGTCTACGGCGACAAGCTTGCAAAAATCCCCTGCGATGAAACGACGTCTCATGGAAAACCGCAGGGGCACTACAGCCGCACCAAGCAGATCCAGGAAACGCTCTGCATGCAGTATTACCGCGAGAAAGGGTTACCCGTAACGGTGATCCGACCCGGAAATATTATCGGCACAGGCAGCAAACCGTGGATTCATGATCTGCTCGACCAGATGTCGCGAAGACTGCCCACCATCATAGGCAGCGGCAACGTCAGCTTTGCTCTCTGTCACGTCGAAAACGTCGTCGAGGTTTTCTATCTCGCCATGCAGAATGAAAAAGCCATCGGGCAGATCTACAATGGATGGGACGATCTTGAAAAGATCACCTGGAAGCAGTACGTAACGGATCTTGCAAAGATTGCCGGCTACGGCAAGCAGAAGACGTTGCCGCTTGCGCTGGCCCGCGCTACGGCCTACGTCTGCGAAGGCATCTGGAGCATTCTCAGAATCCGCCACAGGCCTCCGGTAACTTTTCAGGCTCTGAACCAGGTTGCCTCTCCGATGCGGCTTTCCAACAGTAAAATCAAGCAGGATCTCGGCTATAGAGACATCGTAGACTACGACGATGCGATGAAGGAGATAGCGAAGTATCTACAGGTAATCTAAAAACCTGCATCCGTATTCAAGGCCCCTGTTACACCGGACCTTCCAGATTCAGCCTCGTATCGTAGAAATGTACCTTACAGATCAGACAACGCAAAAAGTCTTTGCATAATTCACGCTATTTCTGGATGAAAGTCTATGATCAAACATTCTTATGCACTATTGCTTGTTCTGTTGTTTTCCCCGCTCGCCGTCAGCGCCGAGGGTATGGCCGAAATCGGCATAAAAGCGGCCATTTCGGGCAACTCCGAAATGGCCGACCTTGCCCTTGAAGATGCATTCTACTATGGCTCGGTAAACGGCGCCGTGGCCGATCAAACGCTGGGCAGTCGCAAGGTGACTCCCTCCTACGGACTTAATCCGTACTTCGACTTTAAGTTTATATCTGACAGCCCCGTTGGAGCCTTCATCGGTTTCGGAGCCGATATAGGCAGCCAGGAAAGCAAGTCGACCGCTTATTCAGCCCCTCTGACCCCCGGCTACTTCAGCTATAGCGAGCAGACTTACAGTATTGAAGAAACAAACTTCAGCCTCTATTTCGGTCCATCCTTCACGATCGACAAAAAGTTTTACATCCTGCCCTCGGTCGGCTATCGCTATCACGAGATTCAGGGCACAAACAGTGTGCTCGATTACTGGTACAATTCGATCGCAGGCGTCGGCGCGACGCAGATAAACGATAATACGATGAAAGGCAAAGCGAAAGGGACGACTCTCGGCCTGGACTTTCGTTACAAGATCAGTCGGCTGTACGAGGTATATGGCGGCTATACCTACAACTACTCTGTAAGCGGTTTCATGAACTGGGACGAACTGACGGGCCCGTCAGGCTCCTCAAGCAGCTCCGGTGGATCAGGCGGATCTTCGAGCCTGAATCCACACAACGGTCTCGGCGTTTACAACTATCAAATCGGCGGAATGACCATTCCCTTTCTTACGATTCCCGTGCTTCCTTCGTCCGGGTACATTCTGAAAGGAGGCACCTACACATACGGAATCCGCTACAACATGACACGCGGTTCTTATATTAGAATCGGAATCGAAAGCGAACGTACTCTCGTTACGTATGACGGATACATGCGTCATCAATTCGGATTAGGCGGCCCCTTTATCACGCTGCTTGACGACGACCTGCTGACGGACTATCTGATCTATAACAAGCAGAGACGGCGCTTTTCAGATTCCATCGTTTTTGCCATCGGCGCTATCTTCTGATTTCACATCAGCGGGACTTTATTCTCTTCAAAGCGGCTCTCGATTCCGAACCGCTTCTGTGAATCCACGTCAAGCAGTTCTTCAACGGCCACCCTGCCCAGGGCGGCAAAAAGAGACTGCTTGACGACCGGATAACGCTTCTCCAGATCGACAAGAAGATCGGCCACCTCCTTGCGTTTCAGGCCTTCCTGTGAACCGCAGAGATTACATGGCAGCAGCTTCCATCCGGAAAGAGAAACATACTCACGAATCCACTCCTCGTGCACGGAGGTCAGAGGACGGATCACGCGTAGATCATTGTCGCGGATCGTGTAAACGGCCGGCATGCCCCCAAGCTTGCCGGCGAACATAGCGTTGAGAAGAAAGGTGTGGATCATATCCTCCCTGTGATGCCCGAGAGCGATGACGTTACAGTCTCGCTCACGCGCAAGTCGGTATAGGATGCCCCGACGCAGGCGACTGCAGACGGCGCAATAAGTCTTACCGGGAGCGGTTTTCTCAAGAACGATATCGTAGGTATTCTGGTGCTCGATATGATACGGAACCGCCCATGCCTCAAGCTGCTCGATAAGCGGCGCAGCATCGTATCCGGGCTGCCCCTGGTCGACGTTTACGGCCAGAAGATCAAAATGTACCGGAGCCTTCTTCTGAAAATCAAGAAGCATGCGTAAAAGGAGCAGACTGTCCTTGCCGCCACTCACAGCAACGAGGATGCGATCGCCTTCTCGAATCATATCGAAACGATCGATCGTTTTTCCCATCTCACGGTTGATCTTTGAATAAAGTGCCTCAAGCGCCGCCATGCCTCCGCTTTTTCATACTCGGGCATCCGGTCGCTCATTTTTCTGATGCTCTGATACAGGAATACCAGGACAATCTACCACAGAGGTCGCAGAGAACACGGAGAAGAAGCCATAAGAGTTTAAACCAGTAGAGTAGAGAGGGTGCCGGAAGCCCGGCAGCCCTCCCCCTCGTCAAACCGGACGTGCAGATTTCCCGCATCCGGCTTTCCCGAAAACAGACCATCCCAGAGCGTATTCATTTGAGATAGAGCAGTCCCATTTTGCTTATCTGGGAGTAGAAGCTCACACCATTCGGCGGGCGAAAACCACGCTGACTTCTTCTCTTTAAATGCACTGTTAAGCGATGAACTGTATAGGAGTTGACTTTTCTAAAGGAAGCCGCTGGATAACCGAAGCGAAAATAATTTGACCAGCCGACAAGGGTTCTGTTGATACCGCCTATCATCTCATCAATAGGTTGATAGCACATCTTCTTGCCCGTCATGATCTTAAGCCTATCCCGCATCCGCTGCACGGCTTTCTTAGAGGGTAACACATTCAAATAGTCTCGATTTCTGCCCTTGAGATCGCGATCAAACCGAAAGGTAAACCCGAGAAAATCCAGACTCGCTTTCTTCTCCTTCAAGTTGACTGTCTTCGTCTTGTCACGATTGATCTTAAGACCCATGCGGGCTTCAATGAATCCCTCAACAAAATCGGTGAGGCGATCCGATTGATACCGGGCCAACACGACAAAGTCATCCGCATAACGAACAAGTTTTGCGTTGGCCCACACAGCGGGTCCGTTACGACCATGAAACACCTTATCGAAGTAATGTAGAAACAGGTTCGCGAGCAGCGGGGAGATCACTCCCCCCTGAGGCGTTCCCTGTTTCGATCTTGCGATGCGTGGTGGACTCCCTTTATCGTCGGGGGGTTCAACCACAGGCGTCTTCAACCACATCCGGATCAGTCGCAAGACCGACCTGTCACTGATTCTCTGCTCAACGCAGAGAATCAGTTTGTCATGTGGGATGGAATCGAAGTATCCTTTGAGATCAGCATCATATACAGCCTGAAAACCCGACAGAATATGACTTCTGATTTCTGCGAGCGCTGTATGTGCAGATCTTTTCGGTCTGAACCCGTAGGAACAGTCGAGAAAATCAGCCTCATAGATAGGCTCGATAATCAGGAGAGTCGCCATTTGCACGACTCGGTCTTTAATCGTCGGAATGCCAAGAGGACGGCGTCTTCCATCCGGCTTCGCAATATACTTCCTGCGGACCGGGCTTGGTCTGTACGTCTTCTCTTTCAGTTCCTTCTGTATCGATTCAAGAAATGCTTTCGCACCTCCTTTGCTGTTCTCAATTTGTTTGAAGGTTATCCCGTCAACGCCGGGAGAACCGCGATTCGCTTTCACTCGTGAATACGCCGCCTCCAGAACGTCCATCCTGAAGATACGATCATAAAGCACGTAAAATTTGAAGCGTGGTTCGTTCCTCGCCTTGTGATAGAGTTTCGATCTCAAAAGAGCGAGCTTCTCGGAAAGTCCCTTCTGGTTAAGCGGTATCGCTGCCTCAGTTCCCTTTCCTTCTTCCGTAGAGGATGTTTCCATCAAGCGGTCTTACTCCTTTTCTTATCCAAACTTGTTTTCGGCAGAGTCCCTTCGCTCCACCGGAATTACCCGACTTCCTCGCTACTATGGACTCCTCCGACTCCCGATGAGGATGAGTCACAGTTATGGATTCCTGTCACTCGTTGCCGAATCCCTCACCGGGCCTCCCAGGTTCCTCATGTCTTCCTTCTGCAAGTGCTATCCGCTCTGACCCCGAGCAGCCAGTCGGGTGCTAACCATTGCTTCCCCGACCGTGTCAGGCTTCACCAACTCCGAGAGGCTGGCCGCTGCTAATGGTGTAACGAGGCTCATGTCGGTTCACTTTTGTTACGGCCCTTACATTTGATCCGCGTGGCTTCACCCAAATGGATTACTCCAGCAGATGCACGCTTCACTACCCGCCGAATGGCTAATTGCGGGGTGGGTACCTTTCAACCCACGGGAGAACACAGGCTTATCCTGGCGCACCGGAGGCACGGAGAAAATCCCCGGAATTTCTTTCGCGATTTTTGCGTCTTTCGCGGTCAAGAATGTCTTCCTCGTCTCTCCGCGATCTCAGAGCCCTCCGCGGTTAACTCTCTTTGCCACGATTACGCGAGAAAACTCAAAAAATTCTACCACAGAGGCCACAGGGGACACTGAGAAGAGCAGAGAGAGGGTTGTCGAAATGGACCGCGTTAAATTTTCCGGTCTTTTCCTTTTCCGCGCTTTCCGCGTATTTCGTGGACTCAAAAACCCTTACTCTTCTCTCTGTCTTCCCCCGTGTCTCCGTGGTTATTCTTTCTTTTCTTTCTATCCAGTGCAGAAAAAATCTAAGAGTTTGAACCACGGAGGCACGGAGCAAAACCGATAGGAGGGTTTTGATTGATTTAAATTTAACTTTGTCTTATTAAGACTGGCGTCCCATGAAGAATTCCGAAAAATCATGTTGACCGCGAAAAGCGCGAAATGCGCGAAAACGATCCGGAAAGCTTTCGGTTTCTGAGCCTTTCCTCTCCGCTCCCTCTGATCCCTCTGATCCCTCGGCTGTTAACCTTCCCCCAGCAATGCAAAAAAAACCACCAGAGAGAGCACAGTATGAGGATTATAGAAATCTGTGTCGTTATAGTCTCTTCTCTTTTCTTCTTTCGCGTTTTCGTGGACAAAAAACTCTTACTCTTCTGTCTGTCTTCCCCCGTGTCTCCGTGGTTATTCTTTCTTCTCTTTCTATCCAATACAGGAAAACCATACGACCCTGAACCACGGAGGCGCGGAGAAAATCCCGGGTTTGCTTTCGCGCCTTTCGCGTATTTCGCGAACCCAAAAACTCTCTCTTCTTCTCTCCCCTCCGCGAACTCAGAGGCCTCCGCGGTTAAACCTCTCCGCTGCGACAATGCTGCGAGAAACACCAGAAGAATCTACCACAGAGGTCACAGAGAACACGGAGAAGAAGCCATAAGAGTTTAAACACGGAAGCCACGGAGAAAATCACGGATTTGCTTTCGCGCTTTTCGCGTATTTCGTGGACAAAAAAACTCTCTCTCTTTCGCTCTTCCTCCGCGACCTCAGAGGCCTCCGCGGTTAAACCTCTCCGCTGTGACGATGCGAGAAAACCCAGAAGAATCTACCGCTGAGGTCGCAGAGAACACGGAGAAAACCCTAAGAGGGTAAACCACGGAGGCACGGAGAAAATCCGGGGTTTGCTTTCGCGCTTTTCGCGTACTTCGTGGACAAAAACTCTCTCTTCTTCTCTCCGCGCTCTCAGAGACCTCCGCGGTTAAACCTCTTTGAAACAAGAGAACCCATCTATTCCACGTTCAGCTTTGAATAGCTCTCCTTCAGGCCGGCATGGTACGAGACCGACTCATTAAACGGATCAAGGATCCATCGTCCGTCAACCACGATGCGATACATGTACTGGCCCGGAAGCAGCCTCATACGCAGACGATACACGCCGTCCGCTCCGCGGCGCAGCAGGTCGCTTTCCGGATTCCAGTGGTTGAAGTCTCCGACGATCGATACGTTTTCAATGCGCTCCAGGCGCGCCCGGCTTAACAGACGGGATTCGTGAACGGCGAATTCGACGAGACGCAAATCCCCCGTGCGCTTTTCGGGAAGGATGCGCGGGCCGGCCAGCCTGTCGGGCGGTTCCTGATCGAGATGGAAGACCGATACCATTCCTCCGGTACCATCTTCCTCTGAATATTGCAGCGGGTCGTGAGTCCAGAGTCCGTCGACGTTGAAGCGGTATCTGTAAACCGATGCACGCTCCCCTTCTTCCATCTCGCGAACGGGAATCATAACATAGAAAACGCCATGCCGGTTTCGTTCCATGATCAGCCGATTCCAGCCCGAGAAATCACCGGCCAGGAAAACATGCTTCGCCTTCAGATCGCGATATGTAAAGAGGATGCCTTTACGATAGAAATGCCCTGAGCCTGAATAACTCTTCCAATCGAGCAACTGAATGCGCCGCGGCGGAACCGGCCGTCTGAGATTGCGCAGCTGCTGTAGCTGATAGACCTTTTCTTCGACGTCTGAAACGGCGTACTGCAGGGCCTCCGAGCTGTATGTGGATTCATCTCTTCCCGCGAGAGAACCTGTCGCAAGTAGAAAGACAATTATTGCCGACCAAAACGTTTTCTGTGCCATTTCCATAATAGTGTCGATAAAAGAATGCAGAACCCTGAAGTAGTTTCTAAAGACGTATGGCCGATCAGATCACCTACACGGATGAGCAGCAAAAACGCATAGAGAATCTGCTCGAAGAACTCGACAGACCGCCGGCAGAGGTCTTCTTCCCGCTGGCGGAGCAATATCTGCGCGACATCGAGCCCTATCTATCGGATGCAGAGCGTCTGGCTGCCGGTATTCCCGTAAAATCCGAGGAACCCGAAACCACCGATCTCGGTGATCTTGGCGGTGCCGATCTCGGTGATCTCGGCGGGACCGATCTCGGTGATCTCGGCGGGACCGATCTCGGTGATCTTGGCGGTGCCGATCTCGGCGATCTTGGCGGTGCCGATCTCGGTGATCTCGGCGGCTCAGATCTTGGTGATCTCGGCGGAGCCGATCTCGGTGATCTCGGCGGTGCGGATCTCGGTGATCTCGGCGGAGCCGATCTCGGTGATCTCGGCGGTGCGGATCTCGGTGATCTCGGCGGTGCCGATCTCGGTGATCTCGGCGGTGCCGATCTTGGCGATCTTGGCGATCTTGGCGATCTCGGCGGTGCCGATCTCGGTGATCTTGGCGGTGCCGATCTTGGTGATCTTGGCGGGACCGATCTTGGTGATCTTGGCGGTGCCGATCTCGGTGATCTTGGCGGTGCTGATCTCGGTGATCTCGGTGGAGCCGATCTCGGTGATCTTGGCGGTGCCGATCTCGGTGATCTTGGCGGTGCCGATCTCGGTGATCTCGGCGGTGCCGATCTTGGCGATCTTGGCGGAGCCGATCTCGGGGATCTTGGCGGTGCCGATCTCGGTGATCTCGGCGGGACCGATCTCGGCGGTGCCGATCTCGGTGATCTCGGCGGTGCGGATCTCGGTGATCTCGGCGGTGCCGATCTCGGTGATCTCGGCGGTGCCGACCTCGGTGATCTTGGCGGTGCCGATCTCGGGGATCTCGGCGGGGCCGATCTTGGCGATCTTGGCGGTGCCGATCTCGGGGATCTTGGTGGTGCCGATCTCGGTGATCTCGGCGGGGCCGATGATAGTGCAGGGTTAGTACCCGATGATTCCTTTCCGGGACTTGACGCTGGCCTTGATAACGACAGCTTCGACACAGGCGGATTCGAATCGGCGGGATTCGATACCGGTGATTTCGGCGGAGACGGACTCGGTCTCGATACATCGGACCT